>JAPOVI010000402.1 GCA_026708265.1 Acidobacteriota bacterium | reverse complement strand
ACGGCTGGAACGTGATGAAGCCGGCCGCCATCGACGACGCGCTGTGGAACGAGCTCTACGACGTGTATGTCGACGACCGCTACGATCTCGGGGTGGAGGACTTCTTCCGGCGGGAGAACCCGTATGCGCTCCAGGAGATGACGGCGGTGATGCTGGAGACCGTGCGGAAGGGCCTCTGGGACGCCACGGCGGAACAGGTGGCGGTGCTGGCGGAGCTGCACACCCGCCTGGTGGAGGAGTTCGAGGCGGGCTGCAGCGGGTTCGTCTGCGACAACGCGGCGCTGGCGTCGTTCATCGCGGAGCAGGCGCCGGCGGACCTTGCGGCCGCCTATCGCAGCGAGCTGCAACGCAACCTGACGACGAGCGTGGAGCTGGCGGAGGCGAGCGTGGTGCTGGCGGAGCAGGACGCGGAGCCGCGGCCCGCCGATGCGCCGGCCGGCACGCCGAGCCCGGCGCGTGCAGCCTGGCTGGGCGCCGTCCTGGTCGCCGCCCTGTTTGCGGTCGCCCTGCTCGCCCTGCGGCGGCGGAGAACCACATAACGCGACCTTGCGGGCGCGCTGGGAGTCTGCGTCGGCTGCGCAGACTCCTTGGGACGGAGAACATGGAGGCGGTGCTCGACATTGCGGCGGGAACGGGCATCGTCCTCCTCCTGCTGGCGACGGCGTTCATCGAGCGATTCTGGGGGCGTCTGCTCACAGCCGCTCTGGTTGCCGCACTCGCCTACGCGGTGTACCCCATCGTCCTGCGCCAGAGCCTGCCCGCCTTCCTGGGGGGTCTGGACGGCACCGACATCCAGACGCTGGCCGCCGTCCTGGCGTTCGACGGCGTCCTCGGTTGCGGGGGAGCTACCCTGCTGCTGCGGGTGCGGCACGCCCAGCCGTTGCACGGCGTGCGGTGGAAGCGGTGGCTGCGGAGGCTGGCGGCGTACCATGTCGGCGTCGTTGCGGTGCTCGCGCTGTTCTACCTGGAGATGAAGGTGTTCGACGCGGCATCGGAGTGGTCGTTCGAGACCACCGCCATGGTCTTGTGCCTGGCCATCGTCGCTGCCGGCACGGCGGGGAGCGAGGCGATCCGACGGCTGCTCCCGGATGTCGATCTGCGAGTAGAGTTGCGCCTGCTCGTGCACGTCGGTCAGGTCATGCTGGCGGCCGGTCTGACTGCGTACGCCCTGCAGGGTGGGGTAGACAGCAGCGCGACGGCGCTCGAAGCCGGACCCCACGCGGTCGTCGCCGCGGCCGCGGTTCTCGGTATGCTCGTCGGCTACTGGAGCCATCGCCGGCGCCTGCGCCGCCTCGCGGGCTGAGCCTCTATGGAGCTGCTGACACGCACGCTGTACCTGCTCTCGACCGGGCTGCTGGTCCCGGTCATCGTCCTGTTGCTGATCCTCTTCGCCCGCGCGCTGCTGCTCGCCGGACGCACGTACGGCGCCTGGCTGTCGCGGCTCCGGTTCCGGTCCGCCCTGCGGCCGCTGCTCGATCGGCTCGACCGCGACAACGTGGAGGCGCTGCTCCGCGACGCCGACCTGCCCCCCGAGCCGCGGTGGAAGCCGGCCATCGGGCGTCTGCTCGCCCACGGGCAGTCGACGGCGCAACGCGAGAAGGCGCTCGCCGACTTCGAGGCCGGTTGCGAGCAGGACCTCGCGGCGGCGCGGACCATGGCCCGGTTGGGCCCGATGCTCGGCCTGATGGGAACGCTCATCCCGATGGGGCCGGCGCTCGTCGGGCTGGCCGCGGGCGACATCGCGGCCATGGCGGAGAACCTGCAGGTGGCCTTCTCCACCACCGTCGTGGGCCTCTTCGTCGGCGGCATCGGCTTCGCCGTGCAGCAGGCGAAGCAGCGCTGGCACGGCGAGGCACTGGGGGATCTCGAGTTCGTGAGCGGCCTCATCGGCGAAGGAGCACCCACGCGCGAAAGAGGAGGTTCGGATGACAGGCAGGAGACGGCGGCGGAGGATCGGCGCGGCGTTTCGTGACGACGCCGACCCGCTGGGCGCCATCGCGAACCTGTTCGACGTCGCCATGGTCTTCGCCGTGGCGCTCATGGTCGCCATGGTCAGCCGCTGGCAGTTGACGGAGTTCCTCACGCAGGAGGACTTCACGATGGTCAAGAACCCCGGCACGGCCGAGATGGAGATCATCACCCAGGAGGGCGGCGAGGTCACCCGCTATCGGGCCGAGGACGTGGACGACGCCGCGGGCCGGCGCGGCCGGCGGGTCGGCGTCGCCTACCAGCTCGAGAGCGGGGAGATCATCTACGTGCCGGAAGCCCCCTGACCAGTACGCGCCGGAAGCGCCGTGACCAGCGGGGCCACGTCGATCCGGTCGCGGGCACGGCCCCGGAATCGTCATCGTGGTGCCGGAAGCGCCGTGACCAGCGGGCCCACGTCGGGCACGCCGCTCTGCCCGCCGGGCTCGACCAGCCCGCGGCAGGCGACGCCCCGTCGTCGTCGCTCCGTCACTGCCTGCGTCATCGTGGACCTAGCCCGCCGTTCGTCGCCTGCGGCTCCGCTCGGCGCCCAACCCAATCCTTCAGGAATCCGCGCCGTTCTACGGCGCAGACTCCTGGATCGTCGAGCTTCCGGCAGGCGACGGCACGTCGTCGGGCGGACGGAGCGCACAGCCGGAGCAGCGGCTATAGTCAGCAACACGGACCTTGACTCGTGAATGGGAGCGGGAGGTTGCAGATGAAGATCGTGCGGTTGAGATCAGTGGCGACGGCGGCACTCCTCGTCGCGGGCATCGCGACGCTGGCGGCGGCGCAGCAGGCCCAGCCCATCGACCTGTCCCGGTACGAGGGCGCGATACAGGCGTTCGAGGCGGCGGACCGCGAGAACATGCCGCCGCCGGGGGCCATCGTCGTCACCGGGAGCTCGAGCATCGCCCTCTGGAACGACGCCATGCCCGCCGACCTCGCCCCCCTCACCGTCATCCCGCGCGGGTTCGGGGGCAGCGCGATGGCCGACGTCCTGCACTTCGTCGACCGCGTCGTGATTGCTTATCGCCCCCGCGCCGTGGTGATCTACGAGGGCGACAACGACACCGGGCGTTTCTTCGTGCCGCCGGCGACGATCGCGTCCGAGCTCCAGCAAATCATCGCGGCCGTCCACGCCGAGCTGCCCGACACCCGCGTATACGTGATGTCGGTAAAGCCGAGCCTCGCCCGCGTCGCGGTGTGGGACAAGGCGCAGGAGGCCAACGCGCTGTACCAGGAGGTCGCCGCGGCCGACGAGCGCGTGCACTACATCGACGTCGCCACGCCGTTCCTGAAGGCGGACGGGACGGTCATGGACGACATCTTCATCGACGACGGCCTGCACCTGAACGAGAAGGGAACGCGCATCTGGGCCTCGACCATCAAGGCGGCGCTGATGCCCCTCGAGGCGCAGCACGAGTCGACGAACGACTGACGGGCTGCGCAACGGGGCGTCGGCGGCCGCCCGCTCCCGGACACGAGTGAGCTTCGTGACAGAATCCGGGGATGGCGGACGCGAACATGAGCACGACCACGGACGCTGGCGCTCCGGCGCCGACCCGCCGGGCCACCTACCAGGATGTGCTCGACGCGCCGGCGCACCGGGTCGCGGAGATCGTCGACGGGATCCTGTACACCCAGCCGCGCCCGGCCCCGCCGCACGCCGTGGTCAGCTCGCGGCTGGGCGTCGACCTCGGAGGGCCCTTCGACAGGGGTCGCGGCGGCCCGGGCGGCTGGTGGACCATCGACGAGCCGGAGCTGCACCTCGGCGAGGACGTTCTGGTCCCCGACCTCGCGGGATGGCGGCGGGAGCGGATGGCGGAGTTGCCCGGCACGGCGTACTTCACCCTCGCGCCGGACTGGGTGTGCGAGGTGCTCTCGGCCTCGACGCGCAGGCTCGATCTGCAGGGCAAGCGGCCGATCTACGCCCGCGAAGGGGTCGGGCATCTGTGGCTCGTGGATCCGGCGGACCGCACCCTGGAGGCGTTCGAGCTGCGGGAAGGGCGGTGGGTGCGGAACGCGAGCGCGCAGGGCAACGATCCAGTCAGCATCCGCCCCTTCGATGCGGTCACCTTCGCTCTCGGCGACCTCTGGCCCTGAGCGGCCGAGACGGAGGCGCGCTGCGCGGGCCGCTCATGCGTTTCTTCAACACCGAGGGCCCGATCCGTCCCGAGGACCACTACCACGTTCCGCCCCTCGACCGCGTGAACGTCGACGAGTTGCTCGGCCTCATCCGCGACAAGAAGTACTTCGTGCGCGAGGACGTTGCGGAGGGCATGCGCGCCGTCCTGTCCGAGCTGGCGCTCGAGGCGAGCGTGACCCTCGGCGACGAAACGCTGGAGGGCATCTGGCCCGGTGTGCTGGACCGGGCGGGGCCGGGTCAGGCGCTGCGTCAGGCTCTGCTGCGCTGGTGCATGGCCGACCCCAGGCCCCTGGTGCTGCTGCTCGACGAGATCGACGCGCTGGTGGGGACACCCTGCTGTCCGTGCTGCGGCAGTTGCGCGCCGGTTACCCGGGCCGGCCCGCCCGCTTCCCGCAGAGCGTCGTCGTGTGCGGCGTGCGCGACGTACGGGACTACCGAATCCACTCCACCGCGCAGAACGCTCTGGTGCTCGGCGGCAGTGCCTTCAACGTCAAGGCGAAGTCCCTGCGCTTGGCCTGCTGATCGTGTGGCGGCAGGGCGGCCGCGACCGCAGGTTCGTGGTCGAATGCAAGGTGCTGCACGCAGACCCGGAGCGCACCATCGCGAACGGGCTGACCCAGACGCGCGGCTACATGGACCCGTCAGCGGCCTGGAGCCGGCGCCTCGCAGGCGCCCCGCTCCTCGGCGCGCGTTCCCGACAGCAGGCCTGCCGTAGCTGCCCTCGTGGCGGGCGTACTCGAACAGCGGACCCTGCCAGGGCGTCAGTCGGGCCGGAGCCCTCGTTGTCGGACTCCGTACTCGGCGGGACCGTGCCCTCGCCTCTGACGTCGGCATTCGGCTACGGCAGCGCCAGGGCCACCAGCTCCGCAGGCTCGCCGCGGGCGCTGATCGCCAGCGCGATGTACTGCTTGCCGTCGATCTGGTAGGTCATGGGGATGCCGCTCTGGCGCTTCGGGAGCTCCATCTCCCAGACCGTCTCTCCCGTCTGCTTGTCGTAGGCGTAGAACATCTCGCCGCCCGCCCAGGTGGGGGTGGCGAAGAGCCCTCCGCCTTCGCCCGCGAAGACCAGGGTCTTCGTGACGAGGATGCCGCTCCGCTCCGGCTTGCCGGTGCGGGGGATGTCGACGCCGCTCAGGGCCGGATGGTCGCGGACGCAGTCGGGCGTGTCGCCGTTCGGAATCATCCAGAGGTGCTCGCCGGTGTTCAGGTCGATGGCCGTGATGCGTCCCCACGGCGGCTTGATGAGGGGCAGGCCCAGCGGCCCGATCTCGTTGCACCCCTGTCGCGCCCGGCCGCGCCGACCGGCGAAGCCGCCCACGAAGTCCATGGTCGAGCGGTTCGGGTCGTTCACGAGCCCCGCCGCGGTCGGGGCGGTGACCGAGGCGACGTAGAGGACGCCGGTCTCCGCGTCCACCGCTCCGCCCTGCCAGTTCGCGCCGCCCGTCATCTGCGGCAGCATGAGCAGCGCGCGCCTGCCCTCCTCCCCCGCGAGGATCGGCGGGGTGTAGAGCGGGCCGAGCTGGTACTCCGACGCGATGCGCCGCGCCTCCGCGGCGAGCTCCGGCGTGAAGTCGAGCAGGTCGTCACCCGACACCCCCTGGCGGTCGAACGGAGCGGGCCGGGTGGGGAAGGGCTGGGTCGGCGCGGCCTGCTCGCCGGGCACGGTCGAGGCGGGCACCGGACGCTCCTCGATCGGCCACACCGGCTCGCCCGTGACCCGGTCGAAGACGTAGGTGAACGCCTGCTTGGTCACCTGCGCCACGGCCTTGATCTCGCGGCCGTCGACCGTGATGTCGACCAGCGTGGGCGGGGTCGGGATGTCGTAATCCCAGATGCCGTGGTGGATGAGCTGGAAGTGCCAGACCCGCTCGCCGGTGCGGGCGTCCAGACAGACCAGGCTCTCCGCGAACAGGTTGTCGCCGGGCCGGTGGCCGCCGTAGAGGTCGTTCGTCGGCGTCTCGACGGGAAGGTAGACGTAGCCCAGCTCGGGGTCGGCCGACATCGGGGCCCACACGCCGGTGTTGCCGCTGTAGCGCCAGGAGTCGTTCTCCCACGTCTCGTTGCCGAACTCGCCCGGCTGGGGGATGGTGTGGAAGATCCACAACTGCTCGCCGGTGCGGACGTCGAATCCGCGGACGAAGCCGGCCGGGAAGTCCGGCGACGGCGCGGTGGCGCGCAGCGCGGCTCCCACCACGACGACGTCGCCGACGACGAGGGCGGGGGAGTTGAGGCCGATCTGGCCGTCCTCGATGGACGGGCGATCGAGCCCCTCGTTGATCCCCTCGTAGAGGTCGACGACGCCCTCGTCGCCGAAGCCGGGGATCGGGTAGCCCGTGGCGGCGTCGAGGGCCACGAGGTGATAGCCCTTGGTGACGTGGATGATGCGGTCGTCGCCCTCGCCGTCCGTCCAGTAGGACACGCCCCGGCCGGAGCTGGCCCGCACGGGCGCGACGTCGCCGCGCTCGCCCTCGTCGAGGCGGTACATCCACAGCGTCTCGCCCGTGGCCCCGTCGATGGCCACGACGTTGCGCCGCCAGCCCGCGCTGGTGTAGAGCACCCCGCCGACCATCAGCGGCGTCGCCTGGTAGTTGAAGTCGAGGCGCGGCCCGAAGTTGTCCGTCCGCCAGCGCCACGCAATCTCGAGATCCGCGACGTTGTCGCGGTCGATCTGATCGAGTGCCGAGTACTTCGTACTGCCGCTGTCGCCGCCGTAGTACCGCCATTCACCGTCCCGCGCGCCCTGCTGCGCCGAGGCGGCGGCGCCGGTGCCGACCAGGGTGGCGACAGCGACGAGAAGTACCCGGATAGGCCGATTCGTCCGTGTCGACATGTAGTGCTCCTGTCCTCCGAGGGGCGGACCATGCGCCCCCCAACTGCGGCCGCCATGCTACTCCGCCAAGCCCGTGTCACTACCGGAGAGCACCGGTCACTACGGCAGAGCACGCGCCACTGCTGCAGCGCGGGCTACTCCGGCAACGCGAAGACGTACAGCGCGTTCCCGGCTTCCGGCTGAAAGATCTCCGGCGTGAGCTGCGCCGTGAGGCTCCGGAATGCGCCTCCGAGCGAGGCCGGGACGGCGATGAACTGCCGGCCGGCCGCCTCGTAGGCGATCGGGTAGCCGTGCGCCGCGGCCCCGAGGCGAATCTCCCAGAGAAGCTCCCCCGTGCGGACGTCGAACGCCCGATAGTAGCGGTCGGCATCGCCCGCGAAGACGAGGCCGCCGGCCGTAGTGAGCGTCGACGTAAGGAACGGGGCGCGCTGCTCCCGACTCCAGAGCTCCTCCATCGTCCGGACGTCATAGGCGGCCAGCTTGCCCACGTTGCCGTTCGTGCCCGGCATCTCGCGGTACTCGGGCCGGCCCGCCGCTCCGCCGCCGCCCTCCACGAACTCCACCTCGCGGCCGGTCAGGTACATGCAGGCCTGGTGGAGCGGGATGACGAGCGCGCCCGCCCCCGGATGGTACGCCGACGCCTGCCAGTTGTGGCCGCCGAGCAGACTGGGGCAGGCCGGCACGCGGTCGCCGATGCCGGCGTCCCGGATGTCCTGCCGGTAGGTGAGCTCGCCCGTCGTCCTGTCGATCGACTCGAAAATGTCCTGGTAGACCGTCTCGCGCAGGTCGACCAACGCGCCGGTCCGCCGGTCGAGCTTCCAGAGGATGCCGTCCTTCCCGATCGTGAAGAGCCACTGCTCGCCGTCGGCATCGACCAGCACCCGCTCGTAGACGATGTCGAGATCGAGCGTCTCGCCCGGCGCATGCTGGAAGTACCACTGCACCTGCCCCGTGCGCGGGTCGAACGCCAGCGTCGAGTTGGTGTAGAGCGCGTCCTGTCGCGTCGTCATGCCGCGGCTCGCCGCCACCCACGGCTTGGCCTGCGCCGTCCCGATGTAGAAGAGCCCGAGGTCCGCGTCGTAGCTGCCCGGGATCCACGAGTCGCCGCCCGCCCGCAGGTAGGGCGGCGTATCGCCCCACGAGGCATCGTTGGGATCGCCCGGCAGCGCGATCGTCGACGTCCGCCACAGCTCGTCGCCGGTGTCGGGGTCGTGGCCGGTGATGAAGCAGGTCTGCTCCTTGTAGCGGCTGCAGCCGTTGGTGCCGGTGACGACGACGCCGTTGGCGACGACCGGGCCGGCGTTCTGGCGGAAGCCCTGCGTGTAGTCCGCCTTGACGGCGCGCCACACCTCGGCGCCGGTCCGCGCGTCGAGGGCGACGAGCGCCGCATCGTGGGTGGCCAGGTAGACCTTGTCGCCGTAGAGCGCCAGCGTGCGGGTCGCCGCGCGCTGCGGCGCATCCTCCGGCAGCGGCGAGCGGTACTGCCAGATGACGTCGCCGGTGAGGGCGTCGATCGCCTGCACGACGTTTCCCGGACTGGCCAGGAACATCACGCCGTCGTGCACGAGCGGCGTCGTCTGGTGGTTCCCGTCCCGGATCGACAGCACCCAGGCCAGCCGCAGTTGGTCGACGTTGTCGCGTGTCACCCGATCGAGGGGACTGTAGCCGTGGCTGTCGCGCGTCCGCCGCCAGCTCAGCCAGTCGCCCGGAGGCGGATCCTGCAGCAGCGCGTCCGTGACCGGAGTCAGATCGTGAGGCACTTCCCGGTTGACGAAGCGCGCCGGCCGCCGCCGGGGCCGCTCGCCCGCCTCCGCCGCGCGCCGGGCCTCGGCCACGTCCGCCGCATCGCCGACGGGAACCGCGGCGTCGGCCGTCAACGGCGCGTCGCCTGGCCGGGCGCCGTTCGCATCCAGGAGGTATGCGACCAGGTTCAGGTAGACCGGATCGCCGAGCGAGCCGCCGAGCCCGGGCGGCATTCCGTCCCGCACGTAGGCGAACAGCTCGTCCGTCGTCCGCCCGGCCCAGCCGTTCAGGAAATCCACACCCCGCAGCGCCGGCGCTTCCGCCCCGTCCAGCGTCAGCCCGTGGCACTCACCGCACTGCCGCGCATACACCGACCACCCGGCCGCCGCCTGCTCCGCCGTGAAGCCCCCGTCTTCCGCCGCCGGCTCCGCTCCCGACCGCTGCGCCGACGCCAGTGGCTGCGCCGCCGTGACGGCTCCCGGCTCGACGCTCCACCCGAGCGTCGAGCCGGCCATCGCGATCAGTCCGGCGGCCCCCATCCGGGCCGCCGCGCGGGGGTGTCTCCGTGCAGGCCGCTGCTCTCCGCCGGCGACGTGAGCTGTGTTCGACATGATCGCGACCCCTCGCTACCGTCAGGCTGGCCGCCGACCGTGTGGCCGCCCGTGCCGTCCTTATACCACCCGAGACCACCCACATGGCGACCTACCACCCACACGGCCGCGATGACGGGCGTCGACCTGGGAAGCTCCGATGGCTCGATGGGGGCCGCGGGGCCGTCGCTTGACCTGGCTTGCGGACGCGAATCATGCTCGACAGCCGCCTCCGGGCCGGCTTGGAGGTCGAGCGCAAAGCGGAGCGGCGGGCGACGTCACGGCGGTCCCGGCCCCCGACGCCGACGCGGCGACGGAGTACGACCCGGCGCAGGACTGGTTCGCTCTGCTCGAGGTCCCGGGACCGGACGAGTTCGCCGGCACCGGGCCGGACGGGAACGGCATCTCGCCGAACATCGAGAGCCAGGGCGAGTGGATCCGCTCGGTGGTCAACACGGACGGGTGCACCGGATGTCATGCGCTGGGAAACAAGGCCACGCGGGAGATTCCCGAAGGGCTCGGCGATTTCGACTCGCACCTCGCGGCCTGGGACCGCCGGGTGCAGTCCGGGCAGGCGGGCGCGATCAGGGACGCGCGGCTGGCCCAGGCGGGGCGCGACCGGGCGCTGGCGATGTACGCCGACTGGACCGATCGCATCCAGGCGGGCGAGTACCCGACAACGCCGCCGCCGCGGCCGCGGGGCGTGGAGCGGAACGTGGTCGTGACTAGGAGTCGGGTCACACTCTGCTTGTGCCCTCCAGGCGGGCCATCTTCCGGTCGAACGTGCCGACCGGGACATGGCCCGCCTGGAGGGCGGACTCGACGATGAGGCAATCGGAGAACTCGATCGAGCGTTCGCGTTCGAACGTCGAGTGCGCCTTCCTGACGACGTCCTCGTGAGATGATGGCGCCTCGATTCAGGCATGACGCTCCGGAAGATGACGGCCCCGAAGACCGCTATGCTCACGGCCGGCCTGGTTCGCTTCGCCTCCGCCACCGAGGTCGGGCCTTGACGCGAGTCGACACGTGAGCCCCGTCGACGCGCTGATCGTCGTCGCCTTCGTCGTCTATGCCGTCGCGGTCGGCCTCCGGAACCGGCGGCAGGCGTCGAAGAACCTGGAGGAGTACTTCCTCGCGGGCCGCTCCCTGCCCGGCTGGAAGGCCGGGCTCAGCATGGCGGCGACGCAGTTCGCCGCGGACACGCCGCTCCTGGTGACGGGGCTCGTCGCCACGGCCGGGATCTTCGGGCTGTGGCAGCTCTGGATCTTCGGCGTGACCTTCCTGGTCATCGGCTTCGTGCTGGCCGGGGCGTGGCGCCGGGCGGGCGTGGTCACCGATGCCGAGCTGACCGAGGTGCGCTACGGCGCCACGCCGGCGGCCGTGCTGCGCTGCGGCAAGGCCCTCTACTTCGGCACCATCATCAACTGCGTCTCCCTCGCCTGGGTGCTGTTCGCGGCCGCCAAGATCGCCGAGCCGTTCCTGCTGTGGCACGAATGGCTGCCGGGTGCGCTCTTCGAGCCGTTCGTGAGCCTCGTCGAAACGGTGGGCGTGCCGCTGACCATCGGCGGGCTCGCCGATCCCGAGGTCTGGGTCAAGACCGCCAGCAACCTCCTGTCGCTCGGCATGATCCTGGCCGTCGTGGCGCTCTACTCGGCGACCGGCGGCCTGCGGGGCGTCGTGGCGACCGACATCGGCCAGATGACCGTCATGGCCCTCGGCACCCTCGCGTTCACGACGTTCGTCGTCTCGGAGGCCGGCGGACTGGGAGCGATGACCGCGAAGGTGCACGAGACGTTCGCCGGCGGGGGACCGGGGGGCATCCTGCCCGACGAGATCCTGGCGTTCACGCCGGGACGCGGGAAGGACGTCACGCTCTCGGTGCTGTCGCTGCTGGGCTTGCTCTGGCTCATCAACTCCGTCTCCGACGGCAGCGGCTACCTGGCCCAGCGCGCGATGGCCTGCCGGAGCGACCGCGACGCCCGGACGGCCGCCGTCGTGTTCACCTACGCGCAGATCCTGGTGCGCAGCCTGCTCTGGCTGCCGCTCGGCATCGGGCTGCTCGTGCTGTTCCCGCCCGATCCGGCGCTCGCCCCCGAGCTCGTGCAGGCCGACCGCGAGGCGACCTACGTCCGGGGCATGGCCGAGCTGCTGCCGGCCGGCGTGGCGGGGCTGATGCTGACCGGGATGCTGGCCGCGCTCGCGTCGACCGTCGATACGCACCTGAACTGGGGCGCCTCGTACTGGACCAACGACATCTACAAGCGGTTCATCTGCCAGGCGTGGCTGAAGCGGGAGCCGAGCGGCCGTGCCCTGGTCTGGGTGGCCCGCGCCGCGAGCGTCCTGACCCTGGTGATCGCCGTCGCGATCATGACCCAGTTGACGTCCATCAACCAGGCCTGGCAGATCAATCTGCTCTTCGGCGCCGGGCTCGGCGTCGTGCTGCTGTTGCGGTGGCTGTGGTGGCGGATGAACGCGTGGGCGGAGATCGCGGCCATGGTCGTCTCGTCCGCCGTCGCGCCGCTGCTCATCGTCTACCTGGGCGACGACCAGCAGCCGTTGCGGCTGTTGCTGGCCGCGACCGCATCCACGCTCGCGGCGCTGGCCGCGATCCGACTCAAGGGGCCGGAGGATCGGGCGCGCCTGGTCGCCTTCTACCGGCGCGTGCGGCCGGTCGGCTTCTGGGGTCCGATCGCGGCCGAGCTCGGCGAGCGCGACGACCCGGGTCCCCGGCGGCTGGCACGGGCCCTGGGCGCGGTGGCGCTCTGCTCGGTCACGCTGTTCGCCGCGCTGGTGGGCATCGGGAGCTGGCTGGTCGGCAGCCCGCCCCCGGTCTGGCTGCCGTCGGGGCCCCTGTGGATCGGCGGGCTGCTGGTGACGGCGCTCGCGCTGTGCCCGCTCTGGTACCGCCTGGGATTCGGCAACCGCAAGCCGTAGCGCCTCCCGTCAGCACGAGATCACCTGGCCAGGCGTGCAAGCCGCCACTCCCGGGCGAGACGCCGGGCTTCGGCGAGCTGCGCCGCGGACATCCTTTGCGCGGCCCGGGCCAGACCCTGGAGGGCGCCATCCCGCACGGCGCCGGTGGCGTACGACGCGGCAAGGCTCAGCCACATGTGGGAGCGCACGTAGTCCTGCGCTCCATAGCGCCGAACGGTGCCCGCGCCGCGCTCGGGGAGCCCGACGCCCTCGCCGTACATGAACCCCAGATTGGACTGCGCCACCGGGTGTCCCTGATCGGCCGCGAGCGTCCACCAGCGCATGGCCTCCGGGCCGTTGGGTCGGACCCCGTTGCCGCGGGCGTACATTCCTGCGAGGTTGTTCTGGGCGTCGGCGTCGCCCTGTTCCGCGGCTCGTCGATACCAGCGGATGGCGCTCGCGTCGTCCTGCGGAACCCCGCGGCCCTCGCGGTAGTGGAAGCCGAGGTTGAACTGCGCCGTCGCGTTCCCCTGATTGGCCGCTGCCCGGAACCACCGTGCAGCCGCCGCATCGTTCTGCAGGAGACCCTCACCGCGCCGGTATCTGAACCCGAGGGAAACCTGCGCGTCCGCTTCCCCGAGCTCGGCCCTGGCGTGCAGGCCCATCAGCTCGGCCGAGACCTCCGGGGCCGGTGCCTCGGCGATACCCGTGCTCGCGGCGACGCCGATTGCCACGAGCGCGACGAGCTTCACACGGAGCGCTGGCATCGGCGTTCTCCGACGGCCCTGCTTGCCCCTGGCGGGGCGCCCTCACCAGTCGATCCTCGTGGGGTCCCCGGCGTAGACGGAACGGATGAAGGCCAGGATCTTCCAGACCTCGTCGTCGGTGAGCACGTTGTAGACGGTCGGCATCGTCTGCTCGGGGATCTCGCCCTTGATGAGCCGGTACAGCACCTCGTCGTCGCTGCCGAACGTCCAGGCGTCGTCGATCACGGAGGTCGCCATCCCGCCGCCGCCCCCGCCGCCGTGGCAGCCCTGACAGCCGACCTGGAAATACAGGGCCCGGCCCTCCGCGGCCATATCCGCGTCGCCCGTGAACGGGTTCAACCTCGGTGCCCCGGGCGGCGACGCGGGGGCTGCCGGTGGTATGGCCTCGGCCGGAGGTACAGCCTCGGCCGAGACGCCCGGTGGCGAAGGCGCCCCCGGTGATGCCGCCGCGTCCGGCGAGGCGGGCGCATCCGGAGAGGCGGGCGTGGCGTTCCGGGTCGTCGTTTCGGATCCGCCGCCGTCGGTGCCGGCCAGCGGCACGCCGTACTCTTCCAGGATCGCCAGGATGTCGGCCTGCCGCCGGTCGATCGCCGCCTCCAGCCGGCCCTTCAGCGCCTCGTTGCCCTTCTCGACGCCCATCGAGATGTCGAACGTGAGCGGCACCCCCGGCTCATCGGCCAGTGGCACCAGCTCCAGCGGCGCGTTCAATACGGTGGCGGCGTAACCGGCCAGCGGACCCCACGCGACGGCGACGTCCACCGTGCCGGCCACGAGGTCGTCGAGCAGCTTCCGGGGCCGGTCCCGATCGCCGCGCGGATCGAAGAACAGCGAGTAGGTCGCGATGTTGTCGAGCAGGCCGCGCCGCGCGAGGCTCTCCTCGGGCGGGGTGTTGACATGAACGCCGATGCGGAGCTGCCGGAGCTCCGGCGCATCCAGCGAACGGAAGTCGTAGCCCCGGTCGTTGCGGTAGGCCATGGCGTAGGACGAACGGTAGTACGGCTCCGTCCAGAGGACGAAGTCCAGACCTTCGGGAACCCCGAAGATCACGTCGCACGTCCCCGCGTCGATGGTGTTCCGGACCAGACCGCGCTGGTGGGGCCACCAGGCGTAGACGGGTGTGGCGCCGAGCTCGTCGGCGACGACCGCGGCAATCCGGTTCTCGAACCCCTCGAGCCGCTCGTTCGAGTACGGCAGATTGTCGGGATCGCCGCAGACGCGGAGCGTCGGCGCCTGCGCGTGCACCGGGGCCAGCGAGAGCGCATGCGCCGGAAACGCATGCGCCGCCAGCAGCGCACAGGCCCCGACCGCGACCGCGGTGCCGGCGGCGGCGACCACGCGGCCGGCGGCGACAACGCGTCCTGATGTACGGGTCACGGCAACCTCCGCGCGCTCAGGAGTCCGCGCCGTTCTGCGGTGCGGACTCCTGGACTCCTACTCCTCGAGCGCGAAGACGTGCAGGGTGCCGCCCACGGAGGTCACCCTGTCCAGCCCCGACTCGTAGGCGGCGCCGACCGCGCCGAGCGCCCCTAGCGGATCCTCGCGCGAGAGGTCCGCCGCGACGGGGAGGCCGAACCACCCGCCGATGCCGGAGTAGATGGCGACGTACTGCTTGCCGTCCGGTGCGGTGAACGTCATCGGGTTGCCGATCGACCCCGACGGCAGCCGGGACTGCCACAGAATGTCGCCGCTCCGCGCGTCGACGGCCTTGAACCAGCGGTCCATGGTTCCGTAGAAGGCCACGTCGCCGGCCGTGACCAGCGTGCCGGTCCACACCGGGAACGGCTCCGTGATGCCCCAGACCTTCTCGGCCGCTTCCGGATCCCAGGCCATGAACTCGCCCTGGTAGCCGCCCGGCCCGGCGAAGATGCGCACGTTGGCCCCGACGTAGGGCGCGCCCGCGATGTAGCGCACCTCGAAGCCCTCGTAGTTCATGCACAGGTTGTTCGTGCCGGCATAGATGAGGCCGGTGCGGGGTGAGTAGGAGACCGGCTGCTGGTTCTTGGCCCCCATGGCGGCGGGGCAGATGTCCAGGGTGTTCACGCCCTGCCGGGTGCGCTTCTCCGGAACCTCCACGGGACGGCCGGTCTCCAGATCGATGCGCTCGGCCCAGTTCGTGGCCTCCACGAACTTCTCGGCCGACAGCAGCGTGCCGTCCGTGCGGTCGAGCACGTAGGCGAAGCCGTTGCGGTCGAAGTGCACGAGGGCCTTCACCTCGCGCCCGCCGATGGTCAGATCGAGCAGCACGTGCTCGTTGATGCCGTCGTAGTCCCAGGCGTCCCACGGCGTCATCTGGTAGGCCCACTTCGCCTCGCCCGTATCGGGATCGCGGGCGAAGATCGTCATCGACCACTTGTTGTCGCCCTCGCGCGGCGTCGGGTTCCATGTCCCGGGGTTCCCGGTCGAGTAGTAGACCAGATCGAGCTCGGGGTCGTACGCATACCAGCCCCAGGTGGCCCCGCCGCCGTTCTGCCAGCGGTCGCCCGGCCAGGTCTCCGTGCCCGCCCCGAAGCGCCCGTAATGCGGGTTGGCCTCGTTGAAGTCGGGCGCCAGCAGGACGTCCTCGTCCGGACCCATGCTGTAGGCCTTCCAGAGCTGCTCGCCCGTCTCGACGGCGTAGGCGGCCACCCAGCCGCGGATGCCGAACTCGCCGCCGGAGACGCCCACGATGTACCTGTCCTTGACCACCAGGCCCGCCATCGTCATCGTCTCGCCCCGCAGCGGGTCGGCGTTCCTCACCTTCCAGAGCTCCTCGCCGCTCTCGGCGTCGAGCGCGAGGACGTGTCCGTCGAGGGTCGTCATCAGGATCCGGCCCTCGACGTAGTTCACGCCGCGATGGACGAGGTCGCAGCAGGCGACCGGCACGGCGCGGTCATCCTGGACCGGCGTGTAGCGCCACTTGATGGGCCAGCCCTCCTCGGCGAGGTCGATGGCGTACACGTGGTTGGGGTACGCGCTGTGCACGTACATCGTCGAGTCCACCACGAGGGGCTGCCCCTCGTGGCCGCGCAGGGCGCCCGTCGAGAACGACCAGACCTGGGTGAGATTGGCGACGTTGTCGGCGGTAATCTGGTCGAGCGAGCTGAAGCGGGTCGCCGAGTAGTTCTTGCTGGGCAACACCCACTGGTTGTCGTCGGTCTGCCGCGACTGCAGGTCATCGTTCGCGGCGATCGCCAGCGGCAAGGCGAGTACGAGGGCGACGACGGCACAGATGCTTCGCTTCATGTTCAGGCTCCTAGAAGTCGTCGGGCGCCGGCGCGTTGTTGCCGTCCCAGTCCTTCACGTTGCCGTCCGGGTCCTTCAGGAACCCGAGCAGGCAGCCCGGGGAGCCGTCCCGGACGGGATGGCAGCGCGCCTTCACGGCGTCGCCGGGCTCGAGGTAGCCGCGGGTGATGCCGCTCTCGGCCAGGTGGTTGCGGTCGCTGGCCTCGAGCGCCCAGATCTGCGGCTCGCCGTCCGGGCCCTCGACCTCGATGTAGAGCCAGGAGTGCGGGACCAGCAGGTGGAGCTCCGTGACCACGCCCTCGAGGTCCGTGAACTCGTCCGAGTAGTTGCCGTGGGAATGGTGACCCCAGGCTGGCAAGACGAAGGCAACTGCGCAGATGGCGGCGAGAGCGAGTTTGAACCGCATGACAACCCTCCTTACCGGCTTCGACCGTCCGAGGCGGCGGTGCAGGCCCACCACTCCTGCCTAGAACACGGCCGGGACGCGGGGCGGCGCCGGGAATCCGTTGTTGTAGGGGGACTCGTATCGCAACCCGTTCCCGTTCTCGTCGAGCCATCCCAGGGACTGCTGGAAGAGCGCCGGCTCCGGGTAGCCGCGCGGCACCGTGCCCTCCGCGACGTAGAGCTTGTTCTCGTGCATGTAGATCGACACGAACGTACGGGACCGGTCGGGATTGGTCAGGTGCAACTGGTGCCCTTCCACGCGATCGAGCGAGTTGTAGCCCAGGTGCGTCGCCTCGGCGTCCCGCTGCAGGAACGTCCAGGTCGCATAGAGCATCGCGCCCCGCAGGTCATGCCGCCAGTACCCCTCGCCGGTAGACCCGCCGCCGCTGCAGCGCTCCGCCCCCGGCGGGCAGTCGCCGGCCCGCTCGGTGAGGATTCGCTCGGCGTGGCTGTAGTCGGCCACCGTCACCGTGTAGCGGCTCGGGCCGCGCTCGGCGGCGTAGACGCGCGCCGGCAGCTCGGCCCCGAACTCGGAGGTCCAGGTGGTCTCCGTCACGGTCGGCTCGCCCGGGAAGTTGCAGGTGAACCGGTCCTCCAGGCTGGCGAACTCGGTCCAGTCCTGCGCCAGCCCCGGCGCGGCCAGGAACACGACGGAAGCCGCCGCAACGACTGTTATCAGGCGCATGGTCGTTCCTCCCGGTGAAGATCCTTCCGTCAGGGGTCCTGCCGGCAGCGGTCCGCTCCCTGCCCGCGCCCCTCGGAGCCTGCGTCGCGGTACACCTTGTGGCAGTTGTCGCAGGCCTCGTTGAGCTGGTCGGTGACCGCGATGGCGGCGTCCCAGTCACGGGACTGCGATGCCCGGTAGGCGGCCCGCCCCGCCTCGACCACCGCCCCCGTGTACTGCTGCCAGTCGGCCCGCTCCACCGGAACCGGCCGGCCGTTCTCGCAGCGCCGGCCGGGCACCAGGAAGAGGGGCGCCGACTCGGCGAGGGCCAGCGCCGCGAGGTCGATGGCCTCCCAGCCCGGGTAGACCGTCGATCCCCACTCTACGAAGTCGAAGGACCGGGCGGCCGTCGGCGGCGGCACGTCGTCCGCGGGATTCTTGATCTGCACGTTGAACACGATGTTCGACGCCGGGAAGGCGATGGCCCGCATCAACTGCGCGAGGTTGGCGAGCGGAGCCAGCGGCACGTCCCCGCCGCCCGCGGACGCCGCGGCTCCCGGACCGGCCGGGAGCGCGATCTCGGCCACGGTGGCGTCGGCCAGCGCCGCCTGCCCGGCCGGGAACCCGCCCGCCTGCAGGATGTAGGCCGTCAGGTCGATCGACTGCTCCCGGGAGAGAGGCTCCGCCGCCTCGAGGGGCATGGTGTTGTGGATCTTGTCGACGAGCTCCACGACCGGCCGCGCACTCCAGATTGACAGGAAGCCGTCTCCGACCAGCGGGGGGCCGACGAGGCCCTCGAGCGCATCGCCGTGGCAGCTCGCGCACTGCTCCCGGTAGACCTGCCCGCCGCGCGCGGCCTGGTCCGCGGTGTAGACGCCCTCCGTCACCGATCGCTGCGGCTGGGCAAGCGCGGTCGGGGCGGACGCCGCCGCGAGCGCCACCACGCAGGCCGTCGCAACAATCCGATTCACGCGCATGGAAGCGCCTCCCCGTTCCTCAGTAGATGACGAGGAACCGATCGTCGTGCACGACCACCGCCGCGACGCTTCCGGTGAGGATCATCTCCGGCCCGCCACCGGGTTTCCCCAGCGGGTGACCCGTCGGATCGAACACCTGCCAGTGAAGAGAACCCCCGAATGCGAAACCCGGTCCGTCGCCCCACGCGAGCAGCGTGTCCCCGCGCGAGTCGACCGCGACGACGGGGTTCTTGCGCCGGAAGCGGGCCCGCCCCGGCGGCGAACGCACGGCGTCGAGCCGGTCGACGTCGGCGAAGTGGACCTGCCCCTCGGTCTCCCATGCCACCGTCGGGCCGCCCGGACCGGCCGCCAGGGTCGTGGTCGACACCGGGCATGCCGCCAGCGTCCAGGGATCGACCAGCCGGTCGGCAAAGGTGCGCCCGGCGTCCGTCGACGTCAGCAGTCGCTGCCCGCGATGTACGTTGGCGCCCGCCGCGCGGTACGAGACGCGCACGGCGCCGGCGGCGTCGCTCATCGCGGACAGGCCGCAGCAGGCGCACGCTCCCTCCACGTCCGGACTGACGCGGCGCGCCGGCTCGAAGGTCGTCCCTCCGTCGCGCGACGCGGTCAGGTACACGCTGCGCCGGGCGTCCTCGTCGGCGCCGGCATGCCAGAAGACGAAGATGTCGCCCGCACGGTCGACGGCGACGGCCGGACCGGCTTCGAGGTCGCCTTCGTCCCCGGTCGAGAGCTCACGCTGCGGCTCGAAGCCGGAACCGTTCTCGCGGCTGCGCGTGTAGATGAATCGCGCGGGTTCCGACTGCAGCCAGACGGCATGGACTCGACCGTCAGGCCCGATCGCAAGCTGCGCGCCGTCGATCGGCCCGACCCCGGATACCGAGAGCGCCCGGCTGTTCACCGGTTGCGGCTCGGACCAGCCGGGGGCGCCCGAAGCGCGGGTCACATGGAACAGGTTGCCACGGTCGGTCCCGTCCGCGACATAGACGAGGTGCACGGTGCCCTCGGCGTCGACGACGGCCCGGGGCATCCGGCCGCCCTCGGGAATCCGGAGCGTCGCGACATCCGCCCGTGACGGCTCGGCCGCCGGGCCGGACGAGACGCCCGCCCAGGTGACGCCGGCGAACGCCAGGACCGCGACGGCCGCACGGCCGGATCGCAGCACCGTGACCATCACGAGCCTACCTTACCCCCATCGGCCGTCGGAGCCTAGGAGCTTCGCAAGCTCCTGGGCCGGTGGGGGCTGGGGCCGACCCGGAGCCTGCGACGGGTTGGCGGCGCTAGCCCGCCGTTCGTCGCCTGCGGCTCCGCTCGGAACGGCGCTCGGGGAATCAGGTGAGATCCCAGCCGGGGACGGCGGCCGCCTGCCGGACCCAGGTCGCCATCTGCACCTCGTCCAGGCCGCCCTCGTAGATGTCCACCCAGCGCGAGTTCTCGTCCTTGCCCGCGCCGGGCGGGACGGGTCGAAGCGACGCGCCGTAGAAGAACGTCACCTTCACGTAGCGGGTGAAGACGTGGACGTTCAGGAACCAGCCCTTGCCCTCGACGCCGTAGAAGGGCGAGTTCCACCGCACGCACTTGCGCACGCCGGGCACCGTGCGCACGATGAGCTCGTCGAGGCGGCGGCCGAAGTCGCTCTTCCAGCCCGGCATGGCCGCGATGTACGCCTGCACGGGGGCGTCGCCGTCGGCCTTCGCGATCTGGGGGTTGCCGCCCGAAAGCAGGACCGGCCCGTCGGCCGGCTTGGCGAGAGGCTTCCTGCCGGGCATGGCTTCTGCTCCCAGGTCCCGTCAGACCCGCGGGAGCCGGTAGACCCGCAGCGCGGTGTCGTGGAACATCGCCGCCCGCTCGTCGGCCGAGAACCCCCGCGTCAGCTTCTTGAACTGGTTCCAGAGCACGGTGTACGAGCACGACAGCTTGTCGACCGGGAAGTTGCTCTCGAACATGCAGCGCCGCGGCCCGAACGCCTCGATGATGTGGCGGTACCAGTCGCCGTTGGCCTCGAGCAACTCGTCCGAGGTCGGCGGCCGGTCGCGCTCGTGCCAGCCGTAGCCGTTCACGACCATCTGGATCCCGCCCACCTTCGCCACCACGTTCGGACGCCGGGCCAGCTCGGTCACGGCCGGCTTCCAGACCTCGAACACCTCGTCGCGGCGTCCGGCGTAGGGCCCGATCCCGATGGGCCCGCCGAGGTGGTTGAAGATGATGATGGTGTCGGGGAACGCGTCCGCCAGGTCGCCCAGGTCGGCGATGTGGGTGTGATAGACCCAGCCCTCGAACGTGAGCCCGTAGGGGCGCAGGTGCGCGTAGCCGCGACGGAACTCGGGATCGAGCAGCAGGTGCTCGGGCCCGGCCGGACGCCGCGCCACGACGGGCGGCTCCGCCCAGGCGGCACGATGGCGGACGCCGCGGAAGCGCTGGGGGCTGGCCGCGATCTGCGCCTCGAGCACCGGCGCCACGCGATCACCGAGGAGCAGGTCTGCCGAACCCACGATGCCGGTCGCTACCCGGGTCTCGCCGTACTGGCCGCTCGCGCTCATGGCGGCGACGCCCTGCACGAACTCCGTCTCGCCCACGACACGGAGCTCCTCCGGACCGTCCGCCCGATACATCGCGCTGCACTCGACGAAGACGGTCTGCCGGACGTTGTGCGTGTTCGTGTCCTCGAGCAGCCCCTCCAGCAGGTAGCGGTTGCCGGGGCGATCCCACAGATGGTGGTGCGGGTCGATGATGGGCAGCTCCGGCTCGAGCACCTCCTCGTCGGTCAACGCCAGCCAGTCGGCGCGAGGACCGCTGGGCGCGGCCGTGCGCTGGGCCCGGGCACGAGCGCGCATCGAGCCGGGCAGACCAGCCGTTACCGCCGCGGCCCCGAGGGCCCCCGCCGCCGCTCGACCGAAGAACGTCCGTCGCGTGATGTCATTCATCGTCACTCCTCATTTCGCAAGTGGGTGCGGCCTCCGCTGACTTTCGCCTTCCGGCCTCGTCTCAGGCCGTCCCAAGAAATCCCTTGAGAAAACTGCAATAAACATCGTGTAGACTGGCCTCGTCATGTTGATTCGTCCGGGCACTTTCGCTGCATTCAGAAAACGAATTGGGAACGAGATGGACCACGCCATGGTACCAGAACGGACGGCGAAAGCGCCATGAAGACCCTCCCGAAGAAGCCCCGGACCACCAAGCGCAGGGGCCGTCACCCCGACAAGGCGCTCAGCGCGGCGTTCTGCCGCACCGTCGCCGAGTCCGGCCGCTATGCGGACGGCAATGGACTGTACCTGCACGTCGACCCGTCCGGGGCGCGGCGCTGGGTGCAACGGCTCGTCATCCGGGGCCGGTCCCGCGGGCTCGGGCTCGGCAGCTACGCTCTCGTCACGCTGGCCGAGGCCCGCGAGTTGGCGCTCGCCAACCGCAAGCTCGCCCGCGCCGGGGGCGACCCGCTGGCCGCCAAGCGGCGCACCGAGGGCATGCCGTCGTTCGAGGAAGCGTCCGAGAAGGTGGTCGCGATCCACAGCGGCGGGTGGAAGGATGGGGGCAGGTCGGCCAAGCAGTGGCGGGCGAGCCTGAGCGAGTACGCCTACCCGCGCATCGGCGGCAAGGGCGTCGACCAGGTGACGACAGCCGATGTCATGGCCGTGGTGCTGCCGATCTGGACGAGCAAGCACGAGACCGCGCAGCGGGTGCGCTGGCGCATCAGCGCGATCATGAAGTGGGCCATCGCGCAGGGCTACCGGAGCGACAACCCGGCCGGCGAGGCCATCGGGGCGGCGTTGCCGAAGCGTCCGGTGAAGGTCCGCCACATGCCGGCGCTGCCGTACCGCGAAGTCGCCGCCGCGGTCGCGGCCGTCCACGCCTCGCGGGGGTGGGTCGGGGCGAAGCTGGGGTTCGAGTTCCAGGTGCTCACGGCGGCGCGGTCGGCGGAGGTCCGGCTGGCGACGTGGGACGAGTTCGACCTCGGCGCGATGCGGTGGACGGTTCCGGACACGCGGATGAAGGCGCAACGCGAGCACCGCGTGCCGTTGTGCGGCCGGGCGCTGGAGATCCTGCGCGAAGCGGCGCGTCTGAGCCCCGCCGCTGATGGGGGCGAGCCCACGGGTCTGGTGTTCCCGAGCCGGCGCGGCAAGGTGCTCTCCGAGGGCGGGATCTCGAAGCTCGTCAAGCTGCTGGGCATCGGCGCCGTTCCGCACGGTTTCCGCTCGTCGTTCCGGGACTGGGCCGCGGAACAGACCAATCACCCGCGGGAAGTCATTGAGGCGGCGCTGGCGCACGTGGTTCAGAACCGGGTCGAGGCGGCCTACGCCCGCTCGGACCTGTTCGAGCGCCGGCGGGCGCTCATGAACGAGTGGGCCGAGTACATCGCCGAGGAGCGGGGGCAGGTGGTGACGCTGCGCCGGTAGCACGCGCGCCGGATCACCCTGCGTCGGCGGCGAACGGCCTAGCGGCTCGGTCCGTGGTCCCGGCCCGCCCCACGCTGCCGGCCGCGGTGGCGGATCATCTCCACGGCCCGCGCAACGTCTCGGCGAGCGTCGTGTAGTCCGCGATCAAGCGCGTCACCTGCCCGGCGCAGTGCTCGACCTGCCGCTGCAAGGCCGCGATCTGCTCGGCGTGCTGCGTCCGCTCCCGCTCGTACTGCGCGGACAACTCCCGCAAGGCCCTCGTCAACTGCCGTTCCAGCCCGGTCATAGAGGTCCTTCACTCGCTCGACAGCTTCAAGGCAGGCCGTCCGCCCACGGTCCACGGCGGACGCTCCAGTGAGCCCGGCGGCAGTACGACGAACCGCTCGCCGTCGATTTCGCGGAGCTCGACGCGCCAAGTCGTCTCCTCGAGCCGCGCCAGGGTCCGGCGGGCCTGGTCGATGTCCAGGCGGAGCACCGCCAGCGTCTCGATCTCCCGCTCGATCGTCGTCCACAGCCACCGCGTCCCGGCCCAGCTCCCGCCGCAGATGCCGGCCGAGAGCATCAGGCCGAACAGCAGCGGCCACAGCCACGTCCGCAGCAGGATCCCGCGCACCCGCTCGATCCACGCCGCCGTATCGGCTTCGATGGTACCGAGCGCGTTCTCGGCGACGGCGCTCAAGCTCTCGCCAAGCCTCTTGAGCTCGCGCGCGGCCGTCGTCTCGATCTCCGCCCGCTCGTTCTCCAGCCGGCGCTGGAGCCGCGATGTCAAGTCGTTCCGGGTTGAAGTCATGCTCGTACAACGCTCCCCTGAGCCGCCACCGCTTCCCGGTCTTCGGGTCGCGGGCGGTCACGTAGTCCTTGCCCTGGCGCGGCACGTCGAGCTCCGCTTCCTTCAGTGCGGCGACGACGTCGGCGCGGCTCTGCACGACGCCGTGCTCGACGCGCTGCAGGAGGTAGTCGCGGATGACCTCGCGCGGGTCGGCCTCGACCTGGAGGCCGGCCCGCAGCTTCGCCGCGTCGATCAAGGCGCGGTGGCCGGGCTGGTTCGCCCTGGCCCGCGCCGGGTCGTCGGGCCGGCTCCAGCCGTGCTCGTGGTTGAAGGCGTCGCGCAGCGGGCCGAAGGTCTGCTGCCAGCCGGGCGGCGCGATGTTGAGGCTCTTGCCGGTCTCGAGGTCGCAGCGGGCAGCGAAGATGTGCACATGGACGCCGCCGCCCCGCTCGCGGTGCTCGACGGCCGACCAGGCGTAACGGTCGGGCGCGAGCCCGGCCCAGGCCGTCTGCTCGAACTGGTCGAGCACGGCCTCGATCTGCGCGTTGGTCGGCCGGTCCTCCGGCGCCCAGGCGATCACGCCGGAGGTGTACTTGTGGTCGAACTCGAGCGAGTCGGCGACGGCGGCGACGGTGTCGGGGTCGCCGCGGCGGACCTCGACGCCGTCGCGCGGCTTGCCGGCGGCGTCCCGCTCGCCGAGCAGGTAGTCGGCCGCGGCCTTCGCGGAGCCGGCGCCGCGGGCGATGAACTTAACGTGCATCGGGCCGCTCGTCCTGGAAGCGGGCCAGCCGCGCGATCTCCCGCTCGATGGCGACGAGGTGGGCGATGACCTCGACGGCGTCGGCCCTGTCGGCGTGGGTGTTGGCCCAGCGGGCGATCTGGTTGAGGTTGTTGCCGATGCGGGCGACCTGGCGGGTGCGCTCGCGCTCGACCGCGGCCGCGGCCGCGGTCCAGGTGCGGGTCCGCGCCATGGCCTGCCGCAGCAGGTCGGAAAGCGGCACGCCGGCCGCTTCGGCCTTGGCCCGCCACGCGGCGGCCTCGGCCGGCGACACGCGCAGGTGGAGTTGCCCGGTGCGGCGGTCAGCCATCAGCGCACCGGCCCGGGGGTTCGGGGGCGGGAGCCCCCGCGGTCTGGCCCGGCAGGGCGCGTGAAGCCGGGGGGTCGAGGGGGGGCGCAGCGTCCCCCCTCGCCAGCCCCTTGTGTATACAAGGGGTATGCTGGCTCATGGCTCTCAATGGACCATGAGCCAGCTCTGACCGCAGGCGCTCGGTCGCTCGTCGACACAGAGGGCCTCATGCTGCCGGCCTTGGTGGACCGCAGTGTCATCCCTGGCTGCGCGGCGGCCGATCGGAGCCGGCCCGGGGGCGGCTGGTTATGAAGTCGAGCACTTCGCTCTCGACCCAGCGGACGGCGCGGCTGCCGATGCGGATGGGCTTCGGGAAGCGGGACTCGGCCATCAGCGCGTAGACGGCCGAGCGGGACAGGGCGGTCGCCGCGGTGACGTCGCGCAGGGTCAGGAGCCGGGGCATGGCGGTGTCGGCGCTCGGCTGCACTGGGGGGGTGTGTCGGTTCGTCGTCATCGGATGCGCTCCTTGCTGCGATGGACTGCCGTGATCGGCCCGCGAACGGTCTGGATCGGAGCGTATCAAGCGCCGTAACTATCTCCAAGACAAGGAGTTCCGTCCGGATCTGACCCTCTCCGTCCTGGTCTGGCCGGTTGCGGCCGGCCGGGACTCCGAGGGACCGGTTCGGTCCTCGCCGCTCCGAGGCGGTACGGCCAGGTCGGCAGATTTCTTCGTCGCGACCGCTCGAGCTGGGATGTTGCGCCTCGGGGCTGGTGATCGGTGCGGTCCGTGTGGCCCGCGCCGCTGGGCGCCGTCGAGGCTTCCGGGGGAGAGTGGCGGTGCGCGACCCCGGTCGGCTCGGGAGTCGAGGCTCATCGGCCCGCGGGGCCGGGGGCCCTACGGCCCGGGCCGAGGTCGCAGGGTCAGACGGTCTCGGGGTCGGCCCCCGGGGTTCTCGAGCCTCGCTGCATGTGCCTGTCAGAATAGGACTTATGTCTCGTGGCTCCCGAGGGTTTGGAGGTCCGAGATCCGGGTCTCGATTCTCGGGGTGTTCCGGTCCCGGGGGCAACCCCCGGGGTTGGCCCCCGGGGGCGCAGATGACCGAGCTGGCGGACCGGAAGATGGCCGGCGCCCTCGAGGCGGTCGACGGCGTGCTGGCACAGGTCGACAGCGGCGCGGTGACGACCGACGAGGCGGTCGAGCGGATGTCGACGCCCGGATCGCGCTACGCAACCACGGAGCGCGGTCGTTGCCGGGCAACCTGCTGGCGTCCGTCGATTCGGCATCGTGCCTGGTGGTCTGGGAGGCCCGGCGGTCCTCGTCGAGCGTCAGGTGTCAGGCGACGTTGACGCTGGTGAACCGAGCGAGTCGGTCGGTCGGCTGGCCGGCCTCGTTCCCTTGCCGCGCTCAGCGCGGCAAGGGAAGGCGCGCACAGCGCGCGCGATTTTTTCCCTCCCCGGCCGCCCGGTGGAGAGGGCGGCCGGGGAGACGGCGGGCGAACGGGGCAAGGTTCAGGTCGCCCCCTGTGCAGCCCTCTGGCCCGCGTCTCCGGAGGTCGCCGTCGCGGCGCAGGAGGTCCGTGTGAGGCCACGTCGCCGCGTGTGCGCTCAGGAAGCTCGTAGGACTCTCGCGGCCGGTGGCACCCGCGGGCGACCGAGCTCCAGGGTTTCCGTCGCCTCCTGTAGCCGACCGGCGATTTCGAGGAGGCCACCAGAGCCTCGTCTGCGGGGGAGGCGTCACCGGCACCGATGACCTCGGAGCCGGGCCAAGGATCAGAATGGACGATACTGAACCGCAATGGTACGAGCAATCATCGGAACGATCACTACCCTGCTGGCCGGGGTGCGGATGTTGACAACCTCGAACGAGACATGGCTCGACATGATCTCGGATTGGGTCGTGCTCTCTTGTGGCTTCGCCCTGCTCCTCCTCCTGATGTACGACGTTCGCCAGCGCTGGCACCCCGCGAAACGCATCTACAGAAAAGGGGTTCGAGATCACGAAGCCCGAACGCAGAGCGCCATCGACGATCTACGACGGTCGCCTTTCTTCACGCCGGTCGACTACGATCCGCGCACGGGGAGCATCACCGCCGGCTTCGGCATCAAGCGGACGTGGCGTCGGCGGGCGGTTGATGCCATCCTGTGGCTCGCGAATCATCGGATGCTGCCGCGATGGCTCACGATCATGGTGGTATCGGGACTCGGCTGGACGTACCGGGGCCAAGTGCAGACGCAGGAGGATCGCAACCTGTGATCGACGGTGCTGCGTTCAGGATGCTCATGCCGGCACTCACGAGCTACCGGCGCCGGGTCGCTGCGTGCGGCGGCTCCTCGGCCAGTGGGTCAGGCCACAACCTGTGCACGGCGAGGTCCGGCCACTGAACGCGAAGGGCTCGCTTGTCGAACGGCAGGGAGGCGTCGGGGACGTCAGCCCACGCCGTGTCCATCAGATCGGCGTCTTCGCACCAGCGAGCCGCGAGCTTGAGGTATCGGCGAAAGACCAGGACCGCGGGGAACCGGCCCTTCGACACCAGCCACAGGACCATGTCCTTCGGTCCCTTGGACGAGTTGCAGCTCCTGCAAGCGTAGGTGATATTGTCGGCGGCGTCGGTTCCGCCCTTGAGTTGAGGGATCAGGTGGTCAAGCGAGAGTTTCGCCTCGCGACCACAGTAACAGCAGGTTGTCGCATGGGCGATCTTGGTCTTTTCGTCGTCGTGCAGGGGGCGCATCTTAATCTTGCCGGACAGGTACCCGTTCCGAAAACGGCCTCGGATGATGAAGTGCAGGGACCGGTACTTGGTCTTCCCGTCGGCGACAGCGGCATGGACCATGGCGAGCGTGCCGTAGGTCCAGGCGAAGTGCTCGCGTAGGGAGGACTGGTCCCCCGGCGGCTTGGGCATCGTCTATCGGTCCGGAAAGTACCTCGCCGACAGCCAGTTGGGGGCCGACAGTTCTGATCCGTCGGGGTCGTCAGCGAGTTGAGCAGCCTACCACAAGACGGTCGCCCTCGACGCTGGCGGCACTGAGGATCGACGGCTCGCCGGCCGCGGGCCGGCGCGCGAGCCGGTAGCCACTCGCCGTGGCCGATGTCTGGCCGACGGCTGCTTGCCCGGCGACGGGGTCTGGCGCGGTCGATGCCGGTCTCGTCCACGAGACGGACGCCTGCGTCGGCGGGCTTGACGACGACCGGCTGGGGGCGTCACGCTCGCCGACTCCGGACGGCACCGTGGGAGGCTTACGGTCGAGGCGCACATGTTCGACGTGCGGTACGGCTCGGGCGCGGTCGAGGTCCAAGTGAACCCGAGCGGCCCCGACGCGGCGCGCCGAGGTCGGTCGGGGGCGGCTCCAATCTTGCGAAGCGGACGGAGTCCACCGCCATCGGCTCATGCTCGCTGGACCAACGACCGACGCACCGACGCGACGACGCGGTAACCCGCCATCGCTGAGGAGGATGCTCATCGGGAGGACGCGCCATGCCGTACCGTCCGAAGGGCCAGTGGCGCCCGGCTGAAACCGGCCACTGTGCCGTCCAGCCCGTGACGGCGGCGGAGATCCAGCCGCCGCCGTGTCCGAAGTGCCGTGGGCCGCGCGCCTTCGTCGCCTTCGCACGGGTCGGATTCGTCGGGACGTTCTGTCACAGGCACGGCCAGATGGCCCTGGCGGAGCACGAGCTTCCTGACGCCTGGCCGTGCCCAACGTGCGGGTGGCCAATGTCGCCCGACAAGCGCCCTGGCGACGGCACCTACATCTACCGGTGCCAGCACGGCCACATCGAGCGCTTGACCGATCTCATTCGCGCGTCCGCGTAGGGCCGGACGATCGGCGCCCCGAACTGGGCGAACCAGACGACGATGGCTGGGCTGCGGAATGACGGCCCGCCCTGAACGGTTACCCGACGCGACCGACGCACCGACGCACCGACGCACCGACGCGACGACGCGGGCACGGGGTAAGCGTTCGACGACGCGACGACGCGACGACGCGCCGCCGAGACGGCGCGTGAAGGCCGGGGACGGCCCGTGCGAATTGCATACGAAACGAGCAACGACCGCCCTGAACACCCTCCTAAACTGCTGATAACAAGCCTGTTACGCTATTTCGCGAGAGGGTGCGGCCGGAACTGGAACTTCACCAGGATGGGCTTCGATACCGACCGGTACTCGCCGTTCTCGACCGCAAGGCCGTCCTCGGCGTGCCACACCGTGTCGGAGCCGGTCGACGAGTAGACGCCGCGCCCCGTCCAGCCGGCGTCCGGGTCGTCGATGCGGCCGTCGAGGCCGCGCGGATGGAAACCGGCGAGCGGATACGGCACGCGCATGACGACCGTCTCGCCGGTCTCCGGAAGCAGCGCCACCAGCGAGTCCGAGCCGGTGCCGGTGGCGATCGGCACGTTCCGGCCGAGCCCCAGCGTGTCGAACTGATCGACCCAGTTGTAGTAGTTGTAGTCGGCGCGGACGTCGGTTCCCCGCAGGGCGGGGCCCGGCAGCGGGTGGAGCGTCCAGCCTTCCGCGCAGTGCCGCCCGGTGTGGGCGGCCGGACCGGTCAGCGGCCCGCACTTGCCGCGGTCGAAGCTGGCGAGGTGGTTCGTTCCCGACAGCGCCGTCCAGAGGACGCCGTTCGTGTCGACGTCGAGGCCGCGCGGCATGAAGCCGACCTCGCCGCCCGCCTCCACGTCCCAGCGCTCCGAGGGCACCTCGAAGACCTCGGCGATGCAGCTCTCCGGCGGATCGTCGCCCACCACCAGCCGCACGATCCTCCCGGGGTAGGAATCCTGCGCGCCCCAGACGGAGCCGTCGACCGGGCTGACGATGATGCCGTAGGCCCCCACCGTCACCCGGGTGTCGAGCGCCGGGTCGAAGTCGTAGGCGCTCTCCGTCGCGTCCTCCTCGAAGCGGGCCCCGCGAACCAGCTCCGGCTCGTTCCACGGCTTCGTGATCCGGCCGTCACCGTTGGTGTCGACCACGGTCGGGCACCAGCCCTGCGCCAGTTGCCCGTCGCCCGTCTCGTCGAGGAGCTTCGTGTCGACCCAGCCGAACACGTCGCTGTTGGGACGGCTCAGGAACAGGGTCTCGCTCTCGTCGTGCGCGAACTGCAGGTGGTGGCTGCCGAAGCAGGTGTCCACCATCGTGAACTCCCCGGTCTCGGGGTCGTAGTAGCTCACGTTGCGGCCCGACCGCTCCACGGGGAAGTACCGCGCGTACGGGTTGTCGGAGCCTTCCAGGCACCAGTCCGGCTGGTTCTCCGGGGGGCGGAGCGTCGCCGTGTACCAGACGCGGCCCCGGCGGTCGAGCATCGGGTTGTGGATGCTGGCCGGGTTGAAGCGCGCGAGGTCGGCGAGGCGCGACGGCGGGTAGCCGGACTGCGCATACGACGCCCGCATCGCAGAACGGTCCGCCAGGGTCGGGATGCGCAGCATGGTCGCGGTGTGGGTGTTCGGGTCGAGCATCGCGAGATTGTCGTTGGCGATGTCGACGCCGTAGATGGGACCGTTGGCGTTCACGCGCGGGTTGCGCTTGTCGGTGGAGGCCTCGTCGTGGATCTTCCCCATCTCGTCGGTCCACTCCCACTGGGTGAGGACCAGGTTGCGCTCCACCCCGGCAGGCCGCGGCGGCGCCGGCGGCACCTCGCCGGTCGCGATGCGGTCGCTCCAGTCGGCGAACATCCGCAGCCCGCGCTCGCGCCCGAAGCGCGACATCCACATGCTCATCTCGGCCCCGCGCTGCCCCATGCGGACGCGGGCGTCCCATGCGTCGGCGCTCGAGTCGTGGTCATGCCCTTCCGGGTGCTCCCGCGTGAACCGGCCGCCGACCTGGTGGCAGCGCAGGCAGGCCTTCACGTGGTAGAGGAACTCGTCGCGCGTCCGGAGCCCGGCGCTGATGCCGTTGCCGTCGGGTCCGGTGCCGGGGAACTCGCTCGCAGCCGGGGGCTCCAGCAGCGACAGCCAGTAGCTGGCGGGGTAGATCGCGGCCGCCTCCCGGGGCGTCCGTGCGACGGTCGCCGTCAGGCGCAGTTCGTCACCCGGCGCGGCCGTGACCCGCTCGGAATCGACCAGCCCGTAGCCCCGCACCCAGACCGTGTAGCTCGCCGGCGGAAGCTCCGGCAACAGGAACCGCCCGTCGTCGCCGGTGACGACGATCTTGCGGAACTTCGTGGGCAGGTCGCCGGTCTCGGCGATGACCCAGACGCCGGCTTCCGGGCCGGCGCCGCTGGTCACGAGGCCGATGATGGTCTCGGGAACCGCTTCCTGTCCGGCGGCCACGGACTCCGGCGCACCCAAGGCCAGCATGACGGCGACCGCCAGCGATCCGGCCCTTCTCTGCATGGCGCCCTCCCGGGGGAAGCTGCCGGGCCTGCGCAGCGCACGACCCGTGGGGACCATGACCGTTCGGCGGTTCGGCGTCAAGCCTGGCGAGCGGTTACAGCGCGGGTCGCGTCCGCCCACTCGCGGGAGTACCCGGGATCCGCTCTCACAGCCGGTCGGGCCATCGCTGTCGACCGTGAAGGACCGCGATGACTTCGAGTCGCTCGCCCCGAACGCGATACGGCACCAGATACGGCGTGCCGGGGACCACCAGCTCGCGGGTGCCCGGTAGTCGTCCGGGCCTGCCCAAGGCCGGCCGCTCGGCGAGGAACTCCACGCTGGAGAGGATGGCGTTCGCGATCTCCGCCGCCGCGGTCGGCCGGTCGGCAGCGATGAAAGCGCGAAGCTGCGCGAGGTTGCGCATGGCCCGGGCGGACCAGACGATGGTCACCGCCCGGGTGTCTTCCGCTCACCCGGAGTGCCCCAGGACTGCAGCCAGACGGCTACGTCCTCGTGCTTTACCGTGCGGCCCGCTTCGAGGTCGTCGAGCCCGGCCGCGATTTGGTCGAGCTGCCAGCTCTCGGCCTGCACGTACGCGGCGATCGCCTCGGCGGCCAGGAACGACTTCGAGCGGCGAGACCGCTTCGCGAGGGACTCGAGCCGGTTCTTGAGTTCCGCGTCGATCCGGAGCGATAGGGTCGTGCTCATGTGCTGCTGTCCACCTTGTATACAACCTAACACGCCGGGCCGTTCTACGGCTCGGTGCTCCGGTGTATAAGTGGTGTCGTGACAAGAGATCCATGGCGACCACCGTCGTCCGAAGCTGTGGGCTGGCGCGGGCTGAGCCACGAGGCAGTTCATGCGGCGGCCCTCGATGATCTCGAACCCCAGGTCGACGACGATGCCCACGCATACCGTCCGGTGCGGGAAGGAAGGACCGATGCATGCGACCCCGTTCGTGACCGCAGCCGTGCTCGTGGCCGTCGCCGCCGGGGGAACGGCCGCCCAGGAGGGTAGCGGGTCGGACTCTCCGGACCTCCCGCTGGAGGCGGCGCGCACCCTGTCGCTGGACACCGACGAGGGGACCTGGATTTCCGTCGACGTCAGCCCGGACGGCGGGACCGTCGTCTTCGACCTGCTGGGCGACCTCTACACGGTCCCGCTCGCGGGCGGGGACGCGACTCCGCTGACCGAGGGGATGGCCTACGACGCGCAGCCGCGCTACAGCCCCGACGGCTCGCAGGTGGTCTTCGTGTCGGACCGGGACGGCGCCGAGAACGTCTGGCGGATCGACGTCGAGTCGAAGGCGGCACGGCAGGTGACCGACACCTCGGTCCACAACTACGAGTCGCCGGACTGGCTGCCGGACGGCGGCTACGTGGTCGCGGCGGTCGGGGCGGGGGCGCTCGCGGGCGGCGACCTGCGCAACCCGAAGCTGTGGATGTGGCACGTCGACGGCGGCACCGGCGTGCAGCTCATCGGGGAGCCGGAGTCGCGCCGCATCACCGGGCCCGCGCCGGCGCCCGACGGCCGTCACATCTGGTTCGCGCAGCGGGAGCGGCTGTGGCAGTACAACGCCATCCTGCCCCAGTACCAGCTCGGCGTCTACGACCGGGAGACGGGGGAGCAGTACACGCGGACGTCGCGCTACGGCTCCGCGTTCCGCCCGACGATCTCGCCCGACGGGGCGTGGCTGGTCTACGGCACCCGGCACGAGGACCGGACCGGGCTGCGGTTGCGCGACCTCGCGACCGGCGACGAGCGGTGGCTCGCGTATCCCGTCCAGCGGGACGACCAGGAATCGGTGGCGGGGGGCGACGTGCTGCCCGGGATGTCGTTCACGCCCGACTCGTCCGAGGTCGTCGTCTCCTATGGGGGCCGCATCTGGCGCGTGCCGATCGCCGCCGGCGCCGAGCCGATCCCGGTGCCGTTCCGCGTGCGCACCGAGCTCGAGATCGGACCGGAGCTGGCCTTCAAGTACCCCGTCGACGACAGCGCGCACTTCACCGTTCGACAGATCCGCGACGCCGTTCCGTCTCCCGACGGGACGAGGCTGGCCTTCGCGGCGCTCGACCGGCTCTACGTGCGCCCGCTGCCGGACGGCGAGCCGCGGCGCCTGACGGATCTGGACATGGTCGAGGCGCAACCTGCCTGGTCGCCCGACGGGGCCTGGATCGCCTTCGTCACCTGGTCCCCGGACGGCGGCCACCTGTACAAGGTGCGGGCGGACGGCGGCGCGCCGCCCGTCCGGCTGAGCACGCGGCCGGCAATCTTCCAGAACCCGGCGTGGTCGCCGGACGGCGAGCGGCTGGCCGCCGTCCAGGGGCCGGCCCGCAGCTTTCGGGAATCGGCCCGGCAAACCGCGCCCGGCGCCGCCGCGAATATCGTCTCGATCGCGGCCGCCGGCGGCGACTGGACGCTGGTGGCGCCGACCGACGGGCGCGCGTTCCCGCACACCACGACCGCCGATCCCGACCGCATCTACCTCTACCACCGCGCGGACGGTCTGGTGTCGATCCGCTGGGACGGGAGCGACGAGAAGGCGCACGTGAAGGTGAACGGCGGGACTCCACCCACGGGCGGCGAGCCGGCCCCGGCGTCGCTCGTGCTGATGGCGCCGACTGGGGATCGGGCCCTCGCGCAGGTGAACAACGACCTCTACGCGCTGGCCGTGCCCTACGTCGGGGGCGAGACGCCGGTGGTCTCGGTGGCGAATCCGGCGCGCGCCATCGTGCCGGTCCGCAAGCTAACGGAAGTGGGCGGCCAGTTCCCGGCCTGGAGCGGCGACGGGCGGCGCGCGCACTGGTCGATCGGCAACGCCCACCTCGTCTACGACCTCGACGAGGCGCGCGCCGCCGAGCAGGCGGCCCGGGCGGCCGAGGGGTCGGAGGGCGCCGCTGCCGGCGATGACGACTCGGCAGGCGACGACGGCGACGCCGCGGCGCGCGATTCGGCCGGCGACGCCGCTGCCGGCGACGACGCGGCCTCGGCGGGTGCCGGCGACGACGCGGGCGCAGCGGCCGGCGAAACAGGCCAGGCCGATGACGATGCCGATCGCGGGGTAGCGGACGACGATGATGCCCCCGCCTACGAGCCGGTCGAGATCCGCGTCCGGGTGGAGGGGACGCGCGACATCCCGGACGGCCACGGTGTCCTGCGCGGGGGCCGCGTCGTCACCATGCGGGGCGACGAGGTGATCGACAACGCCGACGTCGTGGTGCGGGGGAACCGCATCGTCGCGGTCGGCCCGCGGGGCTCCGTGGACGTCGACGAGACGGCCCGCATCCTCGACGTCCGCGGCACGACAATCGTCCCCGGTTTCGTCGACACGCACGCCCACATGCGGCCGAGCTTCGGCGTGCACAAGACGCAGCCCTGGACCTACCTGGCGAACCTCGCCTACGGCGTCACGACGACACGCGACCCGCAGACCGGCACCACCGACGTCCTGACCTACGGCGACCTGGTGGAGACGGGGGACATCGTCGGTCCGCGCATCTACTCGACCGGGCCCGGGGTCTTCAACGCGGAGCAGATTGCGGACCTCGACCACGCCCGGGACGTGCTGACGCGCTACAGCGAGTACTACGACACACAGACCATCAAGATGTACATGTCGGGCAACCGCCAGCAGCGCCAGTGGATCCTGATGGCGGCGAAGGAGCAGGAGCTGCTGCCGACCACGGAGGCCGGGCTCGACATGAAGTACGACCTGGAGATGATCATCGACGGCTACCCGGGGCTGGAGCACTCCTTCCCCATCTTCCCGCTCTACCGGGACGTCGTGAGCCTCGCGGCCAGGACCCGCATCGCGTACACGCCGACGCTGCTCGTCTCGTTCGGGGGGCCGTTCGGCGAGAACTGGTTCTTCACCCGCGAGAACCCGCACGACGACCCGAAGCTGCGCCGGTTCATACCCCATGCCGAGATCGACCGGCTGACCCGCCGGCGCGGGGCCGGGGTCGACGCCGGCCCCGGCGGCTGGTTCCGGGAGGAGGAGTACGTCTTTCGGCAGCACGCCGAGGGCGTGAAGGCGATCGTCGAGGCGGGAGGCATCGCCGGCGTCGGCAGCCACGGGCAGCTTCAGGGCCTGGGCTACCACTGGGAGCTCTGGGCCACGCAGTCGGGCGGCCTCTCGGAGCACGAGGCGCTGCGCGTCGCCACCGCCCTCGGGGCGGAGGCCATCGGCCTCGACGGCGAGCTCGGCTCGATCGCCCCCGGCAAGCTGGCCGATCTCGTGGTGCTGGACGCCAACCCCCTCGACGACATCCGCAACACCAACCGCATCCGCTACGTCATGAAGAACGGCCGGCTCTACGACGCCGAGACGCTCGACGAGACGTGGCCGCGCGCCCGTCCCCTCGGCAGGCCGACGTGGCTCGGGGACGAGCCCGACGGCGTCGCGGCCGGCATCCGGTAGGAATCGGCCACACGGAACGGCGCGGCTTTCTGCCGGCGCGGCGGGGCGAGTGCGCATTCGATGCGCTCGCCTGGTCATCGAGAGTCGACCTTCCTTTTCCGTTGGCTCGTGCGCGCGGACGGCTTCGTGGCGACGCTGGGCCCAGGCTCCGGCCGACGCGTTGGGTGCCGGCACGCTGATGGGAGCTGGCATCTCTTGCACTTGACAATGTGAAAGTGCCACTTGTAATATCGTTGGCCTGCAACCAGGAGACGTTGATGGCGCGCAAGGAGTCGGTGCAGAGGCAGGTGCTCGCGGCGGCCCAACGCCTCTGTGATGGCCGGGGCGACTGGACGTTCACACCGGCCGAGGTCGTCCGGTGGCTGTCAGGCGTGAGCGCGGCGACGGTGCGAACGGAGGTCACCGGCCGTTGCTGCGTGAACGCTCCCGCGCACCACGCCCGGCGGTGGCCGTACTTCCGACGCGTGGCCCGCGGCCGCTATCGGATCGAGCCGGCGTTTCGGCAGCCCCCGCCGGCGGCGTCGATCCCGCAGGGGGGGCGGGCGACGGGCCGTTCTGCCGCGCGGGTCGCCGAAGCGGCACCGCCGTACGGCGAAGGGCACCCGCAGGTCCGCGACAAGCTCCACGTCGCGGTACGGGACAGCGAGGGCCTGTACGTCGCGGAGTGCCTGGAGCTCGCCGTCGTGACCCAGTCGGGCTCGTTCGACGCGCTGCTCGTCAATCTGCGCGAAGCGCTGACGCTGCACCTGGAGGGGGAGGATTCGGCCTGGCTCGGCCTGTCGCCGGCACCCCGGCTCCTCGTCAGCTACGAAGCGCCTCCCGTCGTGCCCTGATGCCGCGCCTGCGCCGGCTCTCCTCCGACGAGTTGGTGCGCATCCTGCGCCGCTCCCGCTTCGGGGTCGCCGCGCTGCGGGGCAGTCACGCCAAGCTGGTCCGGGTGGCCGCGGATGGTGAGCGACAGATCGTGACCATTCCGCTGCACAAGCACCTGGCGACCGGCGCGCTGCACGCCATCTACCGGCGGACGGCGCGCTTCGTGCCGTCGGTCGCCCTGCGGCGGGCCTTCTTCACGGACTGAGCTCGGATAGAGAGACGCGGCGGGTGGAGGCCGAGGTGAAGGGCGCGCGGAAGGAAGCTGGATTCGCCTTGGCTGCGGCTATTGGGAACGTGGCGGATGTCGTCGGGATGCCGACAACGCCCCCAGCATGAACGTGTAGTATTTCGAAGCATCGAACGATGGAAACGGCACCGATCGTCACGTCGATCGTCGGTACCGGGATCGCGATTATCGGGCTCGCCGGTCTGATGGCACGTATGCTCTGGACCGGCATCAACCGGCAGTTCGACGCGATGAACCGGCAGTTCGACGCGATGGAACGGCAGTTCGACGCGATGAACCGCCAGTTCGCGCAGCAGTTTCAGGCCATGAATCAACGGCTCGACACCGTTGACAGCCGGCTGGATCACCTCGAAACCCGGCTCGACGACACGAACAAGCGAATCGACACGATCAGCCGCGACATCGCCGACCTCCGGGATCGGACCGGCGCCCTCGAGGGCGCACTCTCGGCGTTCATGAACGCCGGCCGCAGCCCGAACGCCGCCTGACGTCCGTGCCCACGTGCCGGCATCCCGACGATGTTCCGGGGACGAGGCGCAGGCGAGCGCCATAGAGCGCGCTGGATCTTCCCCTGTTAGCCTCCTTGTCCGGCCGATCTGTTGATTCTGTGCAAACTGCAGCTGTTGACGGTGCGGGCGGGCCGCCAGGCCGGCGGCGTCGTCGAGGCGTCAGGCGGCAGCGGCCGTAAGCCCGAGGGTGGCGCAGAGGGAGTCGAGG
>JAPOVI010000127.1 GCA_026708265.1 Acidobacteriota bacterium | reverse complement strand
GGGGCACGTTCCTGGGCTAGTTCGGCTTCTTCTGGGGCAGGCTGAAGGCGGGTGGGCGTCTGCTCAGCGGTCGGCCCGTCGGCGCGTCCGGCTGACGGCGAGCCCAGCCGCCTCCGGCCGCTCAGGCGAAGATCCGCTCGACGGCCCAGAGCAGGCCGACCAGAGCGATGCCGGCCGACACGGGCACCACCAGTCGCGCCCGGTACCACGGGGCCGACCGGAACCAGCCGCACGCCGTCGCCGCGCCGGCGATCACGGCGAGCTGACCCAGCTCGATCCCGGCGTTGAAGCTGATCAGCGCGACCAGGCGTTCCTGCTCGGGGAGCCCCAGCTCGCCGAGCACCCCGGCGAAGCCGAGTCCGTGCAGCAGGCCGAATCCGAAAACGACGGGCGGCCGCCAGCGGGTCATATGATCCGTCAGGACGTTCTCGACCGCTACGTACACGATCGACAGCGCGATCAGCGGTTCGACCAGGCCTGGCGGCAGCGCCACGACGCCGAGCGCCGCCAGGGTCAGGGTGACCGCGTGGGCCACCGTGAACGCCGTCACCTGCCAGACGAGCGGCCGCAGCCGCGCACTCAGCAGGAAGAGTCCGAGCACGAACAGGATGTGATCGAGCCCCTCCGGCACGATGTGGACGAACCCGAGGCGCAGGTAGTCTCGCGCCACGTCCGCCCGGCTGGGCGGCGTGACGGGCGCGGTCAGGTCCAGGGGATCGCTGCGGGCGCCCGGCTCGAGCACCGAGCGTGCCTCGATGTCGCGCGCCGGGTCACGGATCGTCAGGTGCACTTCGCCGAACGCCCGCGAGGCGAAGAACCCGACGGTGGCGGCGCCCTCCGGGACCGTGCCGGTGAGCTGCGCGGTCAGCCCGAGCACCGTCGGGATGTCCGCCTCGGTTGCGCGCGGCGTACCGTGGTCCGGAAACCTGACGCTGAACGGAACCGGGTCATCGTCGAACCGGACCCGCACGCGGCGCTCGAACAGGCGGCGCAAGCGGGCGAGGCGCGTCTCGAGCTCGACCGGAGACAGGCGCTCGAGCGCCGCGACCAGCTCCGTGTCGTCGGTGTCGATGGGGACGCCGAGCGCCAGGGCGTCGAGGTCGTAGATCAGATCCGCCTCGAAGGCGCCATCGGCGCGGAGCGTCAGCGTTACCTCCGTGAACGAGAGCGGGTGTGCGAGGGCGGGGGGCGGCTCGATCGGCCACAGCACGATCGCCAGCAGCATGACCCGGGAGAGCGCGCGGAAATGGCCCACGACGGGGAGGATAGCGTGAGGAGGGCCGGTAGCGCCCGCTCGCCGCTCGCGGCCGGGATCGGTTCCGAGCGCGCTCAGAGCCCGCCGTCGGCCCAGGGGCCGGTCACCGCGAACGTGATCCCCGGCGTCTGCGCGTTGACGAACAGCCAGCGGCCGTCGGGGCTGTAGGTCGCGCCGGCGAACTCGCGAGCCCGGAAATCGCCGGCAAAGCCGTTCTTCTCGCCACGGAGGAGGACGTTGTTCCTCGCGAAGGGGAAGATCGCGCCGTCCAGCGTCAGGCCCCGGACGAAGTTGTCCGTGCCGCCGTCCTCGCACAGCACCAGGCCGCCGCGCGGGCTCACGCAGAGGTTGTCGGGCATGTCGAGCACGTCTTCGCCCGGCGATTCGAACACGAGCCGCAGGCGTTCGCCGCTCGGGTCGTACTCCCATACCTGGCCCGCTTCGGCTTCGCCACCGGTGGTCGACACGATGTAGATCCGGCCGTCGCCGTACCAGGTCCCCTCGAGGCGCGCGAAAGTCGCTCCGCCACCGGCTTCGCCCTGCCGGAAGACGCTGTCCTCGGCGACCTCGGCCGGGTCGGGATCCGCGATCGGCGCCCACGATACGGGTAGCCAGGCACCCACGGTCCGGCCCGTGCGCAGGTCGGTCCCCGGCGCCCCGGCGATGGCCAGCATTTCGAGTCGGCCGCCGGCCGAGAGATTGCCGGCTTCGAGCGGCAGAAACCGATAGAACCCCGAGGCTCCCTGGTCCTCGGTCTCGTAGACGATTCCGGTGGCGGGGTCGATCGCGACCGCTTCGTGGATGAATCGGCCCATCGCCCGGAACGGCTCGCCTGTCGCCGTGCCCTCGGCCGGGACCTCGAAGACATAGCCGTGCGGCCGCCGGTAGTCGGGAATTGTCCAGCTCTGGACCGGCGGGGGGTTCCAGCCCGGTCCGTGGACCGTCTCCTCGCAGGTCAGCCACGAGCCCCACGGCGTCGGTCCGCCGGCGCAGTTGACCGCGGTGCCGGCGAGGCTGGTCCACGCGTCATGGACCGTCCCGCTCCCGGTATCGAACTCGACGGTCGTCGTGCCGCCCCCGCCGATCGCGTCGTACAGCGGACGGTCGGCGAACGCCCCGCCCGTGCGCACCTCGTGGTTGCGGACCAGCCGGATGCGGCTGCCGCCGGCGGCGAACGCGGCCATCCCGTCATGCGCGGGGGGCGTCGGCCGTCCGTCGGTGAGCGGGTCCCCGGTCCAGCCGAACGTCAGGTAGCGAAAACCCGCGGGGAGGTGCAGCAGCGGCAGGCCCGTCGTCTCGTCGCGGACCGGTCGCAGCGGGCCGTAGCCCGCCTCGCCCCGCGTCCCTGCGGCGCTTGGCGCCTGACCGTGCACGGCTGCCGCGGCCCGCCTGGCGAGCGCCTGAAACGGCACGACACCGAGCGCGGCGCCGCCGAGGGACAGAAAGGTCCGACGATCCACGTTGGGCAGGTTGGAAAGCATGCCCCAGTGTAGCAAGCGGCTGCGACGAGGAGGTAACGCGCACGAGCCCATCGCGGGCTGGACGCGGGGTCCTGGCGGCCTTCAGCGGCGCAGCTTGATCCGGTACGGCCGGCCTCGCCGCAGGAAGTTGATCTGCGTGTCGCTGTCCGTGCCAACGCCGGCTAGGCCCGCCGCGACAGCGCCGGCCCCGGGGACGTCGGCGCGGGCGACGCGGTAGATCATGTCTCCCGGCTGCACGCCCGCGACGCCCGCAACGCCGCCGTCCTCGACCTCCACGACCAGCGCGCCGCCACGGATCTGCAGGTTGTCCGGCTCCGCGCGCTCGGCCAGCAGCGGCGTCGGTTCCGCGTCGCACAACTCGATTCCCACGGTCGCCACCGCGACCGTCGTTTCCGCCGCGCACCGGTACAGCGCAGCCTCCTGGATACCGGACGCTGCTGGAGCGGCGCTCCCGGGCGCTGCTCTGGATATCAGGA
>JAPOVI010000060.1 GCA_026708265.1 Acidobacteriota bacterium | reverse complement strand
CAGCCCGTGGAAAAAGTCGGGCCTGGGCTCGACGGATCGAGGCACCTTCTCTACACTGCCTGAATGGCGATGGGCAAGAGACCAGCGGCGCGGCAGGCGGTGCCGATGTGGGTACACAGCGAGGATCTTCCGACGAGCGACGGGCATCCGTTCTTCGAACGGCTGAACCGGATTCTGGAGGAATCCGGTTTTGACGCCTTCGTGGAGGGGTTGTGCTCGAGCTTCTACGCGGAACGGCTGGGCCGGCCGAGTCTGCAGCCGGGACGGTACTTCCGGCTGCTGTTCATTGGGTTCTTCGAGGGCGTGTCGTCGGAGCGGGGAATCGCGTGGCGGGTGGCGGATTCGCTGAGTCTGCGGTCGTTTCTGGGCCTGGACCTGACGGAGGCAGCGCCGGACCACTCGACGCTGTCTCGGACGCGGCGGCGGATTGCCGAAGAGACGCACGAGGCGGTGTTCACGTGGGTGCTGGAGCGGGCGGCGGAGGCGGGCCTGGTTCGAGGAAAGACGATCGGCATCGATGCGACGACGTTGGAGGCGAACGCGGCGATGCGCAGCATCGAGCGGCGGGACACGGGAGAATCGCACGAAGCGTTTCTGGAGCGGTTGGCGGAGGCGTCTGGGATAGCGACGCCGACGCGAGCGGAATTGGCGCGGTTCGACCGGTCGCGGAAGGACAAGACGACGTCGAACAAGGACTGGCGGTCCCCGCAGGACCCGGACGCGAAGATTGGGAAGATGAAGGACGGTCGGACGCACTTTGACGCACAAGGTGGAGCACGGGGTCGACATGGACACCGGGGCCATTGTTGCGGTGACGGTGCAGGATGCATCGGCGGGCGATACGGCGACACTGCCGGAGACGCTGACGAAGGCGTCGGAGCAGGTGGAGGCGGTGCAGCCCGACGGACGTGAGGTTGAGGAGGTGGTGGCGGACAAGGACTCCCCACCGTTTGGCAAGGGAGATCTGGAGATCCCCGTGCTCGGCCTCGGCCAAGGGAACATCGCGTCTCGCTGGGAGCGCGGTTACCGCGCGCACGGTCGCCCACGGCCGTCAACCCCGCTGCGCGGGGTCCTGCGCTACGCTCCGGCCCTTCGGGTGACTGCCGCGAACGATCGTGCGGGAAGCTGTGGAGGGCCGGCCCGACGGGCCGGCCGTCGTTCCAACAGAAGAGCGCAGTGCCCGAGGAACTGATGCTGCGCGGAGTGATCAGGTGTTACCAATCCCTGCGCGGTGTGGGTCGAATCGGGTCCCGTCTCGGAGCATCGCGCAAGCGACGTTCAGTAGCCGATCCGCCACCGAGCGCAGGGCGCGCGCATGTCCGTGGCCGCGGGCGCGGAGCGCCAGGTATCTGCCGTGGCAGACCGGATCCTTCTGGACGGCGACGCGCGACCAATAGAACACCGCGTCGCGCAGTCGGTGGTGGGCCGCCCGCCGTTGTGTGACGAGCAGACTCTTGCCGGAACGCCGAGTGACGGGAGCCACCCCGCACAGGCAACGTAGAGCGCCGTGGTCTCGCCGGCGCACCGCGTCACTGCCTTCGGCGAGGAGTGTGGCGAGTACACGGGTGCCGATGCCGGGAAGCGACAGCAGTATCGCGGCATCGGGCGGCTCGTCCGCCGACCCGCCGGAGTCCGGCCCGGGTGCCGCCTCGACAAGCTGTCGCACCGATCGATCGAGTTGTCGGCCCGAGTGCCCGAGCTGGCGGTTGAGCAACGCGAGGCGTTCAACGAGGAGTCGCACGTGGGTGGTAGCGGCCTCGGCCGTACCCGGCGTCAGCTTGACGGCCGGTACCTGGAGTCGATCGCGCAACGTGCCAGCGTCGATCCGACGGATGCGGTGCTGCTTCAGGACTCTGCTCAACGTCGCCTTGCGAGCCCGCTGACCCGCGCGCGGCGTCGGAAGACTCTGCCACAGGTCGAGCGCCCACGGCGCCGCGACGTCGTCGTCAACCGCGGCGAGGAACTGCGGGTAGTAGCGCCACAGCTGCTGTCGCATCCGATTCGCGAGGCGCACGCGTTCCCGCGTCAGCTCCTCGCTCACGCGTGACCACTCGCGCAGCTCGATGATGGCCGGGTCCGTCGGCTCCAGTCGGCGCAGACAGTGCGGGTCTGTCCGCAGCGCCGAGGCCAGCACCCGCGCGTCCCGACGGTCGTCCTTCGCGCCCGCCGGCGAGATGCGGTCGCGAAAGCGGTCGAGCTGCTTCGGATTGATTGAGTGGACGACGAAGCCGTGCTCCAGCAGGCTCTCGACGACCGGTCCGCTCGGTGTCTCGATGGCCACGCCGACTTCGCCCGCTTCGCCTGCGGTGAACGACAGCAGCCAGTCGGCCATCTGCGAGAGCCCGGCGCCACCGTGCTCGAATTCCCTTTCCCCGAGCACCTGGCCCGCGACGTCGAGCACGCACGCGTGATGCTTCTGAGCTCCCCAATCAACACCCCCGAACCACGCCAGCTTCAAGACCAACCTCCCGTCCATGACGAATCGAACGGGCGCGCCCCGATGCCTGCCGTCCCCTGTACCGGCGCTCCATGGCGCAGACTCCCCACTGGGCATCCATCGGTGGCTGGGCCGCCGGGGCACAAGTCCTTGTCAGGTGTTCCGAGCACGGGGTTATCACTGGTGCTCCCGGCAGCCTGCCCGACTCCACGAGATCATCCCCGTGAAGCCGCTCGGAAGGGTACAGGGGTATCACAGCGACGCGACGCTGGTTGCGCTGGACGAGCTGGAGGTACGCAGCTACATCTCGGAGCCGGAGCGGGGCCCGCGTCGCTGGCAGGACAAGCGGACGGGAGAGACACCGCCGGAGAAGCGGGCTGCGCAGAAGGCTCTGTATGGGAACCGCCGGCGTACTCGTGGGGCTCGGGGGCGTCGTCTGCAACGGCGGCGTGGAGAGCTGGTGGAGCGTCCGTTCGCTCACCAGTATGAGACCGGGGGGATGCGGCGGGTGTGGGTGCGGGGTCACGAGAACGTGCGCAAGCGCGTGCTGATCCAGGCGGCGGCGTGCAACCTGGCACTGCTCCTGCGCCGCCGGACGGGCACTGGCACGCCCCGGAGTCTACAGGGGCGGGCTCCGTCGGCCATTTTCCGCTGGATCGAGTGTCTGATCGGCCCCTGGGGGCGTCTGAGGCCCATCTGCGGCCTTCCGTGGCCGCCGACCGCGCTCATCGGCCCAATCGCCCATCCTCAAGCCACTTGACCTGGCAGCTCAGCGAAACACACTTCCGCCACGGGCTG
>JAPOVI010000237.1 GCA_026708265.1 Acidobacteriota bacterium | reverse complement strand
GGCCCGGCGCCCGCCGCCTGCCGGTCCTGCGCCCCGCGGCGCGCCGCTTCCACGATCGCGGCCAGCACGTCGGGGGGGCGGACGTCGCTCGTCACGATCGATCCCCCGTTGCGGCCGCGGTCGAGCAGCGGACCATCGCCTCGAGCGTCCCCGCGGCCCGGCCGCTGTCGAGCGCCTCCGCGCCCAGGGCCACCCCGTCGCGCAGGGTGGCCGCCCGCTCCGCCACGACGAGCCCCGCGGCGACGTTGGCCAGCACGAACTCGCGCGCCGGTCCCGCCTCCCCGTTCAGCACCGCGCGCGCCGCCGCCACGCTCGCCTCCACGTCCGCCACCCGGAGCGCGGCCCCCTCCGCCCGGGCCAGCCCGAACTCCGCCGGGTGGACGTAGAAAGTCCGGACGCGTCCCGCGCGAAGCTCGGAGACCTTCGTGTAGCCCGTCGTCGAGATCTCGTCGACGCCGTCGGCGCCGTGCACGACCCAGGCCCGCACGCTCCCGAGCTGGCCCAGCACCCGCGCCAGCAGGTCGGTCAGCTCCGGCCGCGGCACGCCGATGACCTGCCGGGCCACTCCCGCCGGGTTCGTCAGCGGGCCCAGCAGGTTGAACGCCGTGCGGACGCCCAACTCGCGCCGCGCCGGGCCCGCGTGGCGCATCGAGGGGTGGAAGGTGGGGGCGAAGAAGAAGGCGATGCCGGCCTCGCCGAGCGACCGCTCGACAGTGGCCGGTGACGCGGCCAGGTCGACGCCCAGCGCCTCGAAGAGGTCGGCGCTGCCGCAGCGGCTCGACACCGACCGGTTGCCGTGCTTCGCGACCGGGACGCCGCAGGCGGCCAGCACGATCGCCGCGAGCGACGAGACGTTGACCGTATGCGAGCGATCGCCGCCCGTCCCGCAGGTGTCGAAGGCGTCGGGCCGCGGGCGCGAGAGCGGCACGGCGTGACGCCGCATCGTGCGGGCGAGACCGGCGATCTCGCTCGCCCGCTCTCCCTTCATGGCGAGCGCGACGAGCAGCCCGGCGATCTGCGCCGGCGTCGCGCGTCCCGCCATCACCTCGGCCATCGCGGCCTCGGCTTCGGCCGCGGTCAGGTCGTAGCGCCGATACAGCTTGTCGATCAGCTCCGGGAACATGTTCGGTCTGCGGCTAGGCCGCGATCTCCAGAAAGTTCCGCAGGACGCGCGGCCCCTCGCCGGTCAGCACCGACTCCGGGTGGAACTGCACGCCGTGCACGGGCCAGCGGCAGTGCCGCAGCGCCATGATGGTCCCGTCCTCCACCGCCGTTCCCGCCACCTCGAGGTCCGCCGCCATCGGCTCCGGGCTGACCGCGAGCGAGTGGTAGCGCCCGGCGCTGAACGGTCCGTCGATGCCGGCGAATACGCCTCGCCCGTCGTGGGCGATGGTCGACGACTTGCCGTGCAGGAGCGCCGGCGCGGGCACGACGGCGCCCCCGAACGCGAGGCCGATCGCCTGGTGCCCGAGGCAGACGCCGAGCGTCGGCACCCGGGGCCCCCAGGTCCGGATCAGCTCGACCGTGATCCCGGCGTTCTCGGGCCGCCCCGGCCCCGGCGAGATCACGATGCGCGTCGGTCGCAGCCGGTCGACGTCCGCGACCGAGATGGCGTCGTTCCGCTTGACGGTGAGATCGGCGCCGAGCTCGCCCAGCATCTGGACGAGGTTGTAGGTGAACGAGTCGTAGTTGTCGATCACGAGCACCATGGCTGCGGCCGCCCCTTCAGGTTGTCGCCGGCCCGCGGCCGCGCTGCGCGATCTCGAGGGCCCGGATGAGCGCCGACGCCTTGGCCTCGGTCTCGCGGTACTCGGCGGAAGGGTCCGAGTCCGCGACGATGCCGGCCCCGGCCTGCACGAAGGCCCGCCCCCCGCTCATCACGATGGTCCGGATGGCGATGCAGCAGTCGAGGTGGCCGGCGAAATCGAGGTACCCGACCGCCCCCGCGTAGATCCCCCGGCGGGTCGGCTCGAGGTCGGCGATGATCTCCATGGCCCGGATCTTCGGCGCTCCCGACACCGTGCCGGCCGGGAAGCAGGCCGCGAGCGCGTCGAGCCGATCCTGACCCTCGGCAAGCTCCCCCTCCACCCGCGAGACCAGGTGCATGACGTGCGAGTAGCGCTCAAGCCCCATGTACTGGGGGACGCGGACCGACCCGAACTCGGACACGCGGCCGAGGTCGTTTCGGCCAAGGTCGACCAGCATCACGTGCTCGGCCCGTTCCTTCTCGTTGGCGGCCAGCTCATCGGCCAGACGCCGGTCGTCCTCGTCGGTCTCGCCGCGGGGGCGCGTCCCGGCGATCGGGTGGGTCTCGGCCCGGCGGCCCTCGACACGGACCAGCATCTCGGGCGACGAGCCCACGATGGCCACCTCGCCCATGCGGACGAAGTACATGTAGGGCGACGGGTTGACGTAGCGCAGCGCGCGATACACCGCGAAAGCGTCCGCCGCCACGTCGGTTTCGAAGCGCTGCGACAGCACCACCTGGAAGATGTCGCCGGCCGTGATGTGGTCCTTCGCGGTGCGCACCGCCGCCTCGAACTCGGCCTGCGTCGTGTTCGAGCGCACCTCGAGCCCGCCGGCCGAGGCCGGTTCGGACTCGGAGAGCTGGCGCCGCAGCTCTCCCTCGAGGAAGCGGATCTTGGCCCGCGCCAGCGCGTAGGCGACTTCCAGCGCGTCGGCTTCCGTGTCGCCGATGCGGGCGTTGGCGATGATCAGGATGCGATGCTTCACGTGGTCGAACGCGAGCACGGTGTCGAAGAACATGAAGCCGGCGTCGTCGCCCGCCCGCGGCTTCGCCGCGAACGTGGGATGCCGGGCGAGCGTCGGCTCGAACCACGCCGCCGCGTCGTAGCCCAGGAACCCGACCGCGCCCCCCGTGAACCGCGGCAGCCCGGGCACCGGGGCCGAGCGATAGCGGGACATCAGCTCGCGCAGGGTCTCGAGGAAAGGCTCCGGCCGCTGCTCGCTCCCGGCGCCGCGCTCCACGCGAGTCCCGTCCTCGCCCGACCGCAGGATGAGGAAGGGGTCCTTGCCCAGGAAGGAGTAGCGTGCGGCCCGCTCGCCGCCTTCCACGCTCTCGAGCAGGAAGGCGTGCTCGGTGTTCTCGGCGATCCGCAGGAAGGCGGACACCGGCGTCAACATGTCGGCGCGCACCTCGCGGCAGACCGGCACCACCGTACCCTGGGCGGCCAGTGCCGCGAACTGCTCGAAGGTGGTGTCGGTCATCGGTCCGGCTCCGCCGCCGCCGGCCCCGGCTCCGCCGGCGCCCG
>JAPOVI010000069.1 GCA_026708265.1 Acidobacteriota bacterium | reverse complement strand
GGCCGGGGGGCCCCGTGGGCAACGTCCCCGGCGTCCAGCCCGCCCGCATGGAGCCGCGGCGCCAGGGCCGAGCGGTGCGCGTCGAGGCGCTGGACATGGCGGCGCTGGACCGCGCCGCCGGCTATCCCGTGGTCTACGTGTTCGGCCGCGGCCTGCAGCTCGACCAGACGCAGCTCGAGCACCTGCGGGAGGCCGGCCGCCGCGGGACGCGCCTGTTCGTGCAGGGGGCCACGAACCCGGCCCTCGACGTCACCAACCTGGGCGGGCCGCTGCTCGACGCGGCCAACGGCTACCTCGAGTTCGGCGGCGCCGAGAACTACGCCCGGCTGCTCAACTTCTCGCGTGTGGAGCTCGACGGCAAGTCGTTCCGCTCCGACCCCGTCGAGCCCCCGGTCGAGCGTTCGATGGACGTGCTGTTCCACCTCGACGACGACCTGACGTTCGAGTCCGTCGACGCGTTCGACGCCTACTACGACGCCCAGGGTCTGCTGAAGCCGGATGCCCCGAGGATCGCCCTGCTCACGAGCGTGCCCGGCCCGTTCAACGCCAACCGGGATCACGTCGATGCCTTCATCGGTGCGCTCGAAGGCCGCGCGTGGAACGTCTACCCGATTGCCGCCGTCGAGCAGCGCCTCGATTTCCTCCAGCGCATCGACCCCGATCTCGTGGTGCTGATGCCCCACGGGCGGCTCACCCTCGGCCGCGCCGACGAGGCGATCGCGTGGCTGCGGGAGCGCGACATCCCCATGCTGACGCCGCTGTCGGTGTTCCAGAACCACGACGAGTGGGTGACCGACCAGCAGGGAATGGCGGGCGCCCTGCTCACGATGAGCGTCGTGCTGCCGGAGCTCGACGGCGGCATCGCGCCCTACGCGGTGGCGGCGCAGTACACCGACGCGGACGGCTACGAGATCTTCGACGCGGTGCCGGGGCGGCTCGACACCTTCTGCGACCTCGTCGAGCGCTGGCTCGCGCTCAAGGCGAAGCCCAACCGCGACAAGCGCGTGGCCATCTACTACTACAAGGGCCCCGGCAAGAACGCCATGAACGCCGGCAGCCTGGAGGTGGCGCCGAGCCTCCTCAACCTGCTGCGCTCGCTGCGCGACGCCGGCTACACGGTCGAGGGGCTCCCCGAGACCGACGACGAGTTCTGGGAGCTCGTCCAGGCGAAGGGGCCGGTGCTCGGACCCTACGCCCGGGGCGCGTTCGAGGAGTACGTGGCCACCGGCGATCCGGCCCTGGTGCCGGCCGGCGAGTACGCCGCGTGGCTTGCGGACGACCTCGAGCCGGGCATGCGCGACGCCGTCGTCGAGCAGTACGGTCCCGCTCCCGGCGAGTACATGACGGTCGGCGAGGGCGAGGGAACCGCGCTGGCCGTCGCCCGCGTCGAGTTCGGCAACGTCGTCATCCTGCCGCAGCCGCTGCCGGGCGCCGGCGACGACACGTTCCGCCTGGTGCACGGCGCGCGGAAGGCGCCGCCCCACCCCTACGTTGCCTCCTACCTGTGGACGCGCAACGCCTTCGGGGCCGACGCCGTCATGCACTTCGGCACCCACGGCAGCCTGGAGTTCACGCCCTGGAAGCAGATTGCGCTCTCGACCTTCGACTGGTCGGACGCCCTCGTCGGGGGGCTCCCGCACGTCTACGTCTACGTCATGAGCAACGTCGGCGAGGGGATCATCGCCAAGCGCCGCTCCTATGCCACCACGGTGACCCACCTGACGCCGCCGTTCATGGAGGGCGGGCTGTACGAGGGGCTGCGCCCCCTGCGGGACCGCCTCGACAGCTACCGCAACGCGGCCGACGGACCCGTCCGGGCGGAGCACGGGCGCACGATCCGGCGCCTCGCGACGGAGATGAGCCTGCACGTCGACCTCGGCCTGGACCCAGACGCTACGTGGTCGGCGGAAGAGATGTTCCGCCTGAGCAACCACGTCGAGACCATCGACGGCGAGAAGGTCGCGCAGGGGCTCTACACCCTCGGGAACGCCTTCACGGCGGACGAGGTCGACTCGACGGCGGAGCTGATGGCGATCGATCCCATTGCCTACGCCCTCGCCCGCATCGACACCGTCAAGGGTGCGGTCGAGTCCGCCGACCTCGAGGACGAAGTGTTCTTCGAGCGCCGCTACCGCCAGCGCGCGCGCGGGGCCTATGCGCGTCGCGCGGCGGGCCGGAACGCCGGGGCGGTGCTGGCCGGCCTGGTGGCGGACGCCGATCTGCGGCACGCCCACGCCTGGCGCGAGGCGGCGCGGCGGCCGTCGGACGACGACATCATCCGCGGCTTCATCTCCATGGGCGCGGGCTCCCGCGGCCGTCCGGGGGCGACGGCGTCGAAGGCCCACGCGGGCGAGCTCGAGGACCTCGTGGCGCGCATCCTGCCGCATCCGCGCAAGGTCGAGTTCGTCGAGCGGCTGCAGTCGGAGCAGGAGTTCGCGCGGACGTCGCAACTGCTCGATCCGGTGCAGCGCGAGCGCGCCAGGACCATCGCCGCCGTCATCCCGCCGATGGCCGAGGCCATCGAGATCGCCGAGGACCCGGACGTGTTCGCCCTGATCGAGACGATGCAGGACGCGGCGCTCCGCGAGCGCACGTTCGCGCTGCTGAAGGACCCGGGGCTCGTCGACCGGGTGGAGGAAGAGAAGCGGCGGCTGGCGGAGGAACGCCTGGCCCTGGCCCTCGACGCGCCGCAGGTCGAGGCCCTCGAGCGGGCCTGGGGCCGCGAATCGTCCAAGGGGCTGGCGGCCGCCGCCAGCGAGGACATCGAGCGGACGTTGTCGGCGGTGGCCTTCTACCGCGAGCACCGCACGACGCTGGGCGACCAGCTTCGGAGCGTCGACGCGCCTGCGGCGGATCGCCTGCGGAAGGTCCTCGACGACGCCGCGTTCGACCGGCGCCTCGACGCCGCCGTCGGGGCCGCGGAGGTCGAGCTGGAGGAGCGCGCCGCCCGGGACGCGGAGCTCGCCCGCGCGGTCCTGACGCTGGAGGCCAGCGTGACCGGCATCGACCGCCACCGCGACGGCCTGCGCGACAGCTCGGACCTCGAGCTCGGGAGCGTGGCGCGCGCTCTCGCGGGCGGCTACGTCGACCCGTCGCCCGGGGGCGATCCCATCCTCAACCCCGACGCCGTGCCCACCGGGCGCAACCTGTTCTCGATCGACGCCGAGAAGACGCCTTCGCCGGAGGCGTGGACGGTCGGACGCGGGCTGGCGGAAGCGCTCCTCGAAGAGCACCGGAGCCGGCACGACGCGTATCCCCGGAAGGTCGCGTTCACGCTCTGGCCGAGCGACTTCA
>JAPOVI010000324.1 GCA_026708265.1 Acidobacteriota bacterium | reverse complement strand
GCACCTCGTACCGTCGACTTCCATGCTCCTGGTCGCGTGCGCCTGCGCTGGTTGCGGGACGGTGCCGCCGGAGTCCCCGGCCGCGGTGTTCACGCTGGAGGAAGCGACCGTCGCCGACATCGAGGCGGCGTTTGAGGCGGGCGCCCTGTCGTGCCCGGCGCTGGTCCGGATGTACCTCGACCGCAGTGCGGCCTACGACGACGCCGGTCCCCTGTTGAACAGCATCATCACCGTGAACCCCCGGGCGCTCGCGGCGGCGGGACGGCTCGACGAAGAGCGGGCCGCCTCGGGGCCGCGCGGCCCGCTGCACTGCATCCCGGTCCTGCTGAAGGACAACATCGACACCGCGGACATGCCGACGACGAACGGGACGGTCATCCTGCGCGATGCGATGGCTCCCGACGACGCCCACGTCACGCGGGCGCTGCGCGAGGCGGGCGCTATCATCCTGGGCAAGGCGTCGCTGGGAGAATTCGCCGGCGGGAACAGCTACAACTCGGTCGACGGGCGGACCGTCAATCCCTACCACGCGCTACGGAGCGCGGGCGGATCGAGCAGCGGGTCGGCGGTCGCCGTGGCGGCGAACCTCGCGGTGTTCTCGGTGGGTTCCGACACCAGCACCTCGGTGCGCGGCCCCGCCTCTTTCACCGGCATCGTCGGTTTGCGGCCAACCACCGGCCTGATCAGCCGCGATGGCATCGCACCGAAGAACCTCAACTTCGACACCGCCGGCCCCATGGCGCGGACGGTGACGGACGCGGCAGTCCTGCTGACCGCCATCGCCGGCCCCGATCCGGCCGATCCGGACGGTCTGAACCTGGGTGTCTTCGCCGCGCATCCGGCCGGCCCGGCGGCCGAACGGATGGACTACACGCAGTTTCTGGAGCCCGGGGCGCTGCGGGGCGCACGGCTGGGCGTGGCGCGCGACTACTTCGGCGGCGATCCGGAGATCGACGCGCTGGCCGAGGTCGCCATCGACAGAATGCGGGAACTCGGGGCGGTGATGGTGGATCCGGTGACGTTCGACGGCTCGTTCGTCGACGGCGTGCGGAGAATTGCAGACTACCGGTTCCGGGCGGACTGGGAGGCGTATCTGGCGACCCTGGGCTCCGACGTGCCGCGAACGGTCGACGAGTTCCTCGAGATCTACTACTCCGAGGTGGCGGCGTCACCGCTGCCCGCCGAGGCCTCCGTTCTGGACCTGCTGGAGCGGGCGAGCGCAACGTCCACGGACGATCCCGTCTACGTCGATCTCATCGAGAACGTGCTGCCGCGCAACACTCGCCTCAAGCTCGACGTGTTCGACGCCCACGACCTGGACGCGCTGGTCTTTCCGTACAACCCGCGCTTCGCCCCGCAGGCCCGCGATCCGACCTTCACGGCCGACGATCCGACGTATGTGTCGGCGCGCGGCCAGCGCAGCCCGTCGACCCTGGCCGGCTACAGCTCTGTCGGCTTCCCGAGCATCGTCGTGCCGATGGGTTTCGGTTTGCAGGGGCTGCCGATGAACCTGGGTTTCCTGGGACGGCCGTACGACGAAGGCAGGCTCATCGGCTACGCGTACGACTACGAGCAGGCGACCCTGGAGCGCCGCCCACCACCACTGGCGCCGCCCCTGGCCGGCGAAACGATCGAGTACTGATGCTGCGGAAGCTCTCGTTCACCAATGGCCCGCCCTTTCGGCGGCGGGGCGAGGGCTTCGTGGAAACGCCTGTCGGTGTCCCATCGAACGCCTATAATGCGGAAACGCGAATCGATACGTGCGAGACGGAACCTGCCCCATACACCCAGGAGCGTGCGATGAGTAACCGAGGATGCGCCGTGGCTCTGATTCTGCTGGCGTTTACGTTGGGGTCGACGGCGCCGGCCGCGGCCCAGTCCGAGTTCGAGCCGTCGCGCCTCGCCGACGGCAAGCCGGACCTGCAGGGTGTCTGGGACTTTCGCACGCTGACGCCGCTGCAGCGGCCCGAGGACCGCGCCGACCAGGCGCTGCTGACGCCGGAAGAGGCCGCGGAGATCGAGGCGGCGGCGGTGCAGCGGGCCATCGAGGCGGATCGGCCGAGCGAGATCCGCACCGAGCCGTTGCCGGTCGGCGGCAACGTCGGCGGCTACAACAACTTCTGGTTCGACCGCGGGGCCGGCGTGGTGGACGACCGCCGCACGTCGCTGATTGTCGATCCCCCGGACGGGCGGGTCCCCGAGGCGCAGCCTGGCGTGAAACAGCAGGAGACGACGAACGACGACACGTCCGAGCCGGATCGACCGGTGCGCTTCCGGGTGGGCGGCATCGGGACCCACGGCCCGGAGGATCGCGGTCTCGCAGAGCGCTGCCTGCTCGGATTCAACACCGGCCCGCCTATCGTGCCCGGCGGCTACAACCAGAACATGCAGCTCTTCCAGACCGCGGACCACGTCGTCATCCTCAACGAGATGGTCCACGACGCGCGCATCGTGCCGCTCGACGGACGCGATCCGCTGCCCGAGGACATGCGGCAGTGGATGGGCAGCTCGCGCGGCCATTGGGAGGGCGACACGCTGGTCGTCGAGACCACCAATTTCACCGGCCTCACCTCCAGCTTCAGTCCATCGGTGGTGTCGGCGATCGGGACAGGACGGACCCTGCATCTGACGGAGCGGTTCCGGCGGGTGGCGGAGGACACCCTTCTCTACGAGTTCACCATCAACGACCCGACCAGCTTCACGCGGCCCTTCACGGCGGCGATTCCGATGAAGCGCGGGACGGCGCCGCTGTTCGAGTACGCCTGCCACGAGGGGAACTACGGGATGCTCAATCTGCTCTCCGGTGCCCGCGCGCAGGAGCGGGAGGCGTCCGAGCAGTAGAAGACGCATGTCCAGGCCCCCGTCGATGGTCGATGGAGGTGTCGACGGGGACGCTTGTTCGGGCGTCGGGGCGCTCAGTTCGAGGTTCTCGACAAGGGTGACGCCCACATCGGCGAGGATGATCCGCGCTCGGAGTTCTTCGCCGAGACGTTGTGCCGCGCTGAGTGGGATCCGGACAGCGACCCGCTCCTCGATGCCATCGACAAGCTGGTATGGGGGCATCGCCTGCGTGATGTGGTGGCCCTGCTGGGGTTTACGCGCTTCGAATCGATCAGTCCGGAGCGAGACGGTGAGATCGACTTGGACGTAGAGCGGGCTGCGCTCGCCGAAACGATCACGTGGCGACCGGCCGTAGAGAATCGCGGCGAGGGCGTGTTCGTCTCCTTCGCTGCGGACTCTGTAGCCGTCTGATAGACGGTGGCGTTCTCGTACAACTACCCGTCCCGTGAGAATCGCGCCTA
>JAPOVI010000210.1 GCA_026708265.1 Acidobacteriota bacterium | reverse complement strand
TGACGCTGGTCGTCGCCATGGCCGCGGGTCTCGTCCTGCTGCTGGCCCTCGCGGCCGCGGCGGCGCCGGCGGGGGGCCAGGGAAGGCCCGCGCCCGAGTCGTACACGGCGACCACGCCCCTCGAGGCCGATCTGCAGCGCGAGCTGGTCAGCACCTGCGGCGACTGCCCGCACAAGATCCGCCCCTGACACTTCCTCGTCCTCGCCGGTTTGGCCGGAGCCACCGCGCCGCTCGTGACGGGCGCCCCGGAGAACCTCCGAGCATCATCCGGACCGAGGGGCCGTGGTGGCCGACGGGCATGGGGCAACGCGACCTTGGCGGGCACTCGGGCTGATGCGCTGCGGCCCGTTCCGCGCCGCTCACAGGGAGGCGGACGGGCCGACCCGGACCGTGACCACGTCCGTGTCGTGGAACTGCTGATGCCGGACGGACGACGCGTAGTGGTGTAGCAGCCGCAGCGAGATCTCCTCCTCGGTCGGGGCGCCGGCGCCCTGCTCGGTAAGCAGGGCCAGTTGATCCTCCAGGTTGGCCTCGTCGGTCGCCGCCGCGAACTCGAGGTCGACGGCGTCGCCGTCGTTGCGGGCGACGAGCAGCAGGTGCCGCTTCGCTCTCCGCCCTCCGCCGGCCTCCTGCCGGGTGAGGGTGAGCAGCAGTTCCTCACCGACCGCCCGGAGCCGGTCCGACATCTCCTCGTTGCGCTGGCCGCGGGCGGCGAAGTCGGAGAGGAACGCGTCGACCTTCGCGAAGCTCTCACGCGTCAGCTCCGTCTTCAGGCGCCGGCGGCGCGGCCCCGTCAGCTCCACGAACTGCGACAGGACGATCACCGTCAGGCCGCCCACCGTCAAGCCGTTCGCGAGCAGATCGCTCCACACGCCCTGGAAGTACTCCGGGAAGATCCAGTCGAGCTCGAAGGCGAGCCCCAGCCAGAAGGCGAGGCCCACGGCGACGCCCTTCCGGTAGTCGAGCCCGTCGTGCAGGAGCACCCGGAGCCCCAGGACGAAGAGGGACGACACCAGCACGATGAAGTAGGCGCCGGCCACGGGACCGGGGATGGCGACGACGACGGCCACCAGCTTCGGCAGGAAGGCGAGGATGACGAAGATGATGCCTACGCAGATGCCGACTGCCCGCGCGGTCACCCGGGTGAGATCGGCGACCGCGATGCTGTGCACGTACGTCGTGTTGGGCAGCGTGCCCATCAGGCCGGACAGGAGGTTGCCCAGCCCGTCGGCGGCGAGCGCGCCCTGGATGGACTGGAAGTCGATGGCGCGCGGCCGGCGCCAGGAGATGCGCTGGATCGCGATGCAGTCTCCGATGGTGTCCATGGCGCCGACGAACGTCAGCAGGACGAACGCCGGCAGCAGGCTCCAGAAGTCGGGTCCCAGGCTCAGGTCGAGGCCCGGCCAGGCGAGGGCAGGGCCGCCGATCCAGGCCGCGTCCAGGACGCGCTGGGTCTCGTAGATCCCGAAGACCAGGCCGCCGACCAGGCTTCCGGCCAGCATCCCCGCCGCCGCGGCCCAGAGCCGCCACCCGCCCGAGGCACGGACGGAGATCGCGACGATCACTCCCAGCGTGACCGCCGCCGTGACGGGTGCCGCCGCGGGCGAGGCGTCCGCCGGCACGTCCGTCATCTTGCCCACGATGGTCGGCGACAGCATCACCGGTATCAGCATCAGCACCGTGCCGGCCACGGTGGGGGTGAAGATGCGGCGGAACAGGGACAGCTTGGCCGCGAGCACGAACTGAAACAGCGACGAGATGATGATCAGCGTCCCCAGCAGGCCTCCGCCGCCCCGTTCGAGCGCCGTCACGCAGATGGCGAGATAGGCGCTGCTGCTCCCCATCAGGAGCAGGTAGCCGGAGCCGATGCGCCCGACGCGCACGACCTGGATTACCGTGGTCACGCCGCTGACCACGAGCGCGGCGAACACCACCCACCCCAGGTACGCCTCGCTGCCGCCCACGGTGCTGATCAGGATCACCGGCGACAGCACGACGCTCGCCACGGTGAGCATGGCGTACTGCAGGCTGAGCCCTATCGTCAGCGGGAGCGGCGGCTGCTCGTCCGGCTCGTAGCGGACGTCCTGGCTCTCGCTCCCGGCGCTGGATGCCATGCGCTGTCGTCTCCTCTTCGGCCCTCGCGGCCCGGTCGGCGGGCGCCTCGGCCGTCGTCGCCGAGCGCGGCGCCGCGCGTTTTGCCGCCCCGGACTGGGCGCGATCCCGCCCAAATGGTAGAGGAAACCGCGTCTGCGCTCGCGGGAAGTCTTGCGTCGCCGGTTCTGCGGCGGAGACTCCTCGCGCCACGGGGTTCCGCCGCGTTGCTTTCTGCCGCGCAAGCTCCTACAGTGCGTCGGGTGCCGCCGCCGGGGACAGCACCCTCCGGCCCGTCGTGACCGGACCGGCCGTCGCAGCGAGGGAGGGCCGACATGCCACAGCTTGGACGCACGAGAATCGCCGCGCTCCTGATCGGGATCTGTCTCGCCGCGGGGAGCGTCGCCTCGGCGCAGCCGGAGGTCGAGTGGGAGCCCGTCACGGCGGAGCGGCTGCTCGAGCCGCAGGACGGCGACTGGATGAGCTATCGCCGGACCTACGACGTGACGGGCTTCAGCCCCCTCGACCAGATCAACCGCTCGAACGTCGGCGACCTGCGGCTCGTCTGGGCCTACTCGATGCGCGACGTCACGGGCTGGGTGCCGACGCCGATCGTCGCCAACGGCCTGATGTACGTCTCCGAGGGGAGCGGCCGGGTGACTGCCTTCGACGTCGTGTCCGGCGACGTCGTGTGGGTGCACACGCGGAGCTACCCCGAGGACATCGAGCTCTCGCAGGCCTACATGCGGCACCGGGGCGTGTCGGTCTACGGCGACACGATCTACTGGGGCACGGCGGACGCCGCGCTGGTCGCCCTCGACGCCCGGACGGGGGAGCAGCGCTGGGAGGTGGACACCGGCGACTACACGATCGGGCTGGGACACCCGCATCCCGCCCTGATCGCCGAGGGCAAGGTGATCCTGGGCTTCGCCGGGGGCGAGCGCGGGGCGCGCGGCGCCGTCGTGGCGCACGACGCCGAGACGGGCGAGCGGCTCTGGATCACCTACACGGTGCCGGCGGAGGGCGAGCCCGGCTACGAGACGTGGGCCGAGCACGAGATCGAGCCGCTCGGCGGTCTCACGTGGAACACCATCAGCTACGACCCCGAGCTGGGCTGGATGTACATCGGCACGGGGCAGCCCACTCCCTGGTCCTCGACCCTCCGGGGGCCCGGCGACGCGCTCTACACCAACTCCATCCTGGCGATCGACGTCGAAGACGGCGAGCTGCAGTGGCACTTCCAGGTGGTGCCGTCGGACAACTGGGACCTCGACTCGACCCACGAGAGCATGCTCGTCGACCTGGTCATCGGGGGCCGGGAGCGCAAGGCGCTCATCGAGACCAGCAAGATCGGCTGGGGTATCGTGCTCGACCGCGTCACCGGCCAGTTCCTGGGCTCGTTCCGGACCGGCTTCGACAATCTCATCACCGGCTGGACGGACATCGGGATTCCGATCTACAACCCCGCGCTCCTCCCGAGCATGGACGACGTCGACTCGGGCCGCGTGTTCGAGGTGTGCCCGTTCTACGTCGGCACGCGCAACCTGAACTCGCCCAGCTACAGCCCGGAGACGGGCCTCTACTACGTCGGCATCAACAACAGTTGCATGGACGTCACGTTCGTCTCCGAGGAGTACCGCCCGAACCGGCTCTACAGCGGGATCGCGGCGCGCGTGAAGACCGTGCCGGACTACGACTACGTCGGCGAGTTCGTGGCCTTCAACCCGCTCACCGGGCGGCGCGCGTGGGAGCGCCGCTTCCCGGGCGGGGCGGCGATGAGCGCGGCTGCGCTGTCGACGGCCGGCGGGCTCGTCTTCGGAGGCACGGCCGACCGCCGCTTCTTCGCCCTCGACGCCGACAACGGCAATCTGCTCTGGGAAACCCGGCTGAACGGCGACGTCTCCGGCGCCCCCGTCACCTTCGAGGTCGACGGGCGGCAGTACCTCGCGGTGGGAGCCGGCGGCCGCATCGCCAACACGCGGTTCTATGCCCGGTTGACCGACACGAGGATGTCCGACGGCAGCGGCGTCATGTGGGTGTTCGCGCTTCCGTGACAACCAACGGCGTTCCGGCAGCGCCCGGCAGGACAAGGCCCTTTCGCGAGGCGGCGCTGGGCCTACGTCCGCTCGGAAAGCGCGTACCCCTTCAGAACATCCCGTTCTCGTGGGCGCTCGTATCCGGCACCTTCTGGAGCACATCCCAGTGCTCCACGATCTTCCCGGCGTCATCGAGACGGAAGATATCGATCCCGGCGTACTCCAGACCGCCCGGCCAAGTCTGGTGGCAGTGGAGTACGACCAGGTCGCCTTCGGCGATCGTTCGCTTGATGTGGACGTGCTTGCCGGGATAATCGCGCGCCATGCGCTCGAAATACTCCACGAAACCGTCCTTGCCCGTTGCGACGTGCGGGTTGTGCTGGATGTAGTCGCCGCCAGCGAAGCGCTCGACCGCCTCGCGCGGTCGGCACTCGTTGAACATCAACTCGTAGAACGCGACGACGTTCGCCTTGTTTCGCTCACAATCGACCATCAAAGCGCATGCTACCACTGCGAAGGTCGGCGAAGAGGCTGCCTTCTCGAACTCGGTCGAGGACCGCGCCGATCAGAGGAACGAAGGACTCGCACCTTCAAGAACAGCATCCTGCTACCGACGCAGATTGCCTGCGCGCGCGTGCCGGAAGTCGCCCGCATACTGTGCGTCGGGGTGGGGCACGGGTTGGGCGCTGGTCGGCGACGCCAGCCTTCCGCGCCCGCGCCGGGGAGCCGTCCTCGGGTCGCATGTCGCGTAACATGACCGTGCATGCGACGACTTTGGGCCGGGCTTATGCTGATGGCGTTGGTGGCGACTTCGGTTTCCGCGCAGACATCGCTCTCCATTGCAGTGCGGCGCGCCGGCCGCGTCGTCGGCATGCACGACGTGCTTCCTGCGACAGCCAACGGGCTGGTGTTTGGAGCTTCGACGCAAGTGGTGGGGCGCCTCGGGGCGTGGGCATCCTGGACGTTCTGGCCGGAGGAGATCGGCCAGACGTTCGCATTCGGCGGGCGATTGAACCTCGCCCGCACCGGGTGGAGGCTGCGTCCGGGCATCCTCGTGGGCACATGGCGGAAACCGGACCGGGGAGCGCCCTGGGAGCTGATTTACGGCGGCGGTGTGTCGTTCGGAATCGGGGGACGCTGGAGCGGTAGTGTCGCGCTCGGCGTGATAACGATTCGCTCGTCCGGGCTGGCCTACGCGGTCCCGCAGGCGGGCGTGGCGTACACGCTGCCGTGAAGTGGTCGCGCGCAACTTGCGCGGAGGTCCATTCCGGTCGGCCCGGCCGCCTCGGTCCTCCTTGGCCGCTGGTTCCTGACCCGCAGCGGCGGGCGCCGCGTACGGTTGGTCGGCCGGCATTCATGGGCAGGCGAGGGTGGCCCGGCATGGAGGCGGCAGGATGAAAGCGGAAGCGTCGACGGAAACCGGGTCTTGGTATCACGGTACGAAGGCCGACCTGGAAACGGGCGATCTCATCACCGTGGGTCGCCAATCCAACTTTGCGTCGCGCAAGGTCATGTCGTGGGTCTATTTCACCGCCACGCTCGATGCGGCCATCTGGGGGGCGGAGCTGGCCGTGGGTGAGGGCCGGGAGAGAATCTACTTGGTCGAGCCGACCGGCCCGTACGAAGATGATCCCAATCTCACCGACAAGAGGTTCCCCGGCAATCCAACCAAGTCCTTCCGGTCTCGCGACCCTCTCCGTGTCATGGGAGAAGTCGACGAATGGCCGGGGCACTCGCAGGAGAGGTTGGAGGAAATGAGAGATCACTTGGCCCGTCTGAAGGCCCGGGGCGTCGAGCCGATCGACTGACGGTGTGCAGGATCGGGTCGATGTGAGGTTGTGGTGGCGCGGGTCGGCCCCGTCAGCCTCGTTACGGCGCCGTGCCCGCGGGCGGCTGCGGGGCGAGATGCTTCCGCAGGAAGGCGATCTCGGCCCGCGCGCAGCCTTCGGCCCCGTCGCCCAGGGCCAGCAGGTGCCAGCCCTTCTCCACGCGGTGGAGCTCGGCGCCCGGGATCTCGCGCGCGGCGTTCTCGCCGTGGTGGAAGGGCACGTCGCGGTCGTGCGTGCCGTGCACGACCAGCGTCGGGCAGCGCACGTCGTTCCGGGGCAGTCGCTCGATGGCGCGGAACTGCTCGAGGTCGTTGTCGAATCCGGTCCGCAGGAGATCGAAACGCGGAACGCTGGCCATGAACCTGCGCAGGTAGGCGAGCTTCTCCGGCGAGGCGAGGATGTCGGCCCGGACGCGCTTCCGATCCGTGCCGTCCAGGGTGCTCTCGGTCTGGAGCAGTTGACTCACGGCGAGCCGCGGAAGGCGGCGCATGATCTGGCCCTGAAGCCACATGACGGTCCGGCTGGTGAGGAGCCTGACGGCCAGGTCGGAGAACTCGGGCTTGTAGGTCTCGGAGACGGCCACCTCCAGGATGAGCGCCCGCACGCGCTCGGGGTGGCGCGCCGCGAGCTCGATGGCGCTCGGCCCGCCGCCGGAGATGGCGTAGACGGCTGCGGCGTCGATCGCCAGCGCATCCAGCAGCGCGGCCACGGCATCGGCCTGCTCCGCGAACGTCCGCCCGGTCGCGAGCGGCGTGCGGAGGTAGCCGGGGCGCGACGGCGTGATGGTCCCGAAGCCGGCCGCCTCGAACGGTTCCCCCAGAACGCTCGCGGGATGCCCTCCCGGCGTGCCGTGGAGGAGCACGACGTAGGGAGGCTCGCCTCGCCGCGCGAACTCGACGGCCCCGCGCGCGGTCTCGACGACCTCGGCGGCCGCGTCGTGCGTCTCGGCCATCGCTCACCGCCGGGTTCGGGAACCGAAGCCGGTCGTCACGGATCGAAGGTCCACGTGCGGGGCTCGCGTCCCGGCTCGGCGTGCGCCTCCTCGACCACGACGCTCGGCGTCTCGTCCTGCCGGTAGAGGAACACCCACTTCAGGCCGGGCCGGTTCGCCTCGGGCACCGGAATCTCGTGCGTCACGAGCTCGGGCCCCTCGAAGACGTTCACCTCGCAGATCTCGTCCCCGGTGCAGAGCGCGATCGCCTGCTCGACCCAGTCCTCTACGGTAGCGCCGGCGGGAACCCAGGCCCCCCAGGCGTGGCTCGTGGTTCCCACCCAGCTGAGGACCACCGGTTCGGCATCCGCGCCGCGGTCCTGCGCCGCGGCGGCCACACCCGCAGCCGTCGCGGCCAGCAGGCTTCCAACGCCCAACGAGACGATCCATCGCACGCCGCCGCTGATCCTGCTCACCAGCCTCATGACGATCTCCTTCCGCACGATCCCGCCAGACCGGGCGCTCCGGCCGGGCCTCCATTATGAGGGAACCGCCCGGGGAGTCCATCCGCCCCGCCAGGGAAGGGCAGGCCCAGGCGATCGCCTCACCACTGAAAGCGCAGGCCCAGCTTCATCGCCAGCGGATCGAGAGCGGCGATGACGCGCTCGTAGTCGCCCGTCCGCAGCGAGAAGTTGGTGACGGCGTTGGCGTTCAGCAGGTTGTAGAAGTCGGCCATCAAGGTCAGCCGGCCGCGCGCCCCGGCCGCGATCGCCTTGTCCAGGCGCAGGTCGACGATCGTCACGTTCTCGGAGCGGTTCGCGGCGAGGTTCGTCAGGAAGATCGGCTGGTTGGTGCCGGTGCCGGGGATGTCGACCCGCTGGATCGGTGCGTAGGGCCAGCCGCTCTGGTGCCGGACGTTGGCCGACAGGCCGACGGCCCAGGGCAGGTCGATGCGGGCCAGCAGCCGGCCGCCCCAGTTCGTGGTGGCCTGCCGGGCCGGCACGTCGAGGCTGTGGTTCTGCCAGATCCGCCCGTGCCCGCCCGAGCCGACGACCAGCGGATCGGCGAACAACGGGCTCCGCGTCTCGCCGGCCGCGGCGCGGAACTCGTCCCGCCACTGGTAGTCGAAGCTCGCCTGCAGCAGCAGCCCGCCCGTGAAGCGGCGGTCCACCGCCACCTGCAGGGTGTCGTAGGAGGCGTGCATGCCGGGGAACGCGGCGATGCGGTTGTCGACCGTCCCCGCGAGGTCGTCGGGCACGCGCTGAACGTGGATCGGCGCGCCGGTGAGCACGTTGATCGGGCAGTCCCAGCCCGGGTCGGCCGTGCACGCGATGCCTCTTCCGGCGAGCAGCGCCTCCTGCTGCGGCCCGTTCCAGAGGCCGCTGTCGCCGCTCAGGTCCTTGCGCACGTAGGAGACCCGTAGCGCGGTGTCCTGCCGCAACTCGTGCTCGAGCGATACGTTGATCTCGTCGACGAACTCCGTCGCAAGGTCCGGGTCGATGGGCGTCCCGATCGTCCGGAGCGTCGTGCCCGTGGCGCCCAGTTCGGCGAGCTTGGCGCCCAGCTCCTCGGGGCCGTCGTAGATCCCGTTGGCGTTCGGGTCGAGAAACGCGTAGCGGATCCAGGACGTGCTGGCGGGATTGGCGGCTCCGTGGGAGTCGGCGAGGTTGACGTAGTAGCGGCCGAAGTGCCCCTTGAGCACGGTGCGCTCGGCGAGCGCGAACGTCAGACCCAGCCGCGGCGCCCAGGTGTTCCAGACGACGCTGGTCTGGCCGCCGATCGCCCCGGTCGGGAAGAAGTCGGCGAAGTGGGGATTCGACTCCGCGTCGAGGAAGTAGGTGTGCTGCTGCTCGTAGCGAACGCCGAGGTTCAGCGTGAGCCGTTCCGTCGGGCGCCACGTGTCCTGGAAGTACGCCGCGTGGTGCCGGTTCCGGTTGTCGGACGCGATCTCGCCCTCGGCCGGCATGCTGAACAGCATGATGCGGTCGACGTGGAACGGCCGGTCGTTCTCACTGTCGTCGAGGTAGCGAACGTGCCCGGAATTGGCGTTGGACCCGAACCGGGCGCTGTCGATCTGGAACTCGTAGCCGACCTTCAGGTCGTGGCTGCCGCCGAAGTCGGGAACGTAGTGGCTCGTGCTGAACGTCACCTGCGGCTTCCAGCGGACGAACGTGAACGGCGGCGCGCCGTCGACGCCCGGGAACCAGCCGGCCCCGCTGAGGCGTCCCGTGGCGGCGTCGAGGCGCGGCGGGTTCGGCCCGGGGGCGACCTGCGGGACCATCGGCCAGCCGAAGCCGAAGTGCTTGACGGCCGTCGTCGTGAAGGTCCGGTCGTTCCAGATCCGCTGCCACTCCCCCTTGTGCGCCCAGCTCCAACTGGCCTGGGCCAGCACGGAGTCCGGGCCGACGTCGGTCGACAGGCCCCGCTTGGGCTTCTCCTTGAGGCCCCACTGCGTGTACCCGATGAACCGGTCCCGGTCGCTCGGCCGCAGCGTCACCTTGCCCCCGAAGTTGTCGAAGTCGCCGAGGTCGGTGGCCACCGAGCGGTCTACGCCCGAGACTGCCTTGTCGATGCGGAAGTGGTTGTAGAAGCCGTAGAACCAGGCCCGGTCGCGCAGGATGGGGCCGCCCAGGTCGGCGTGGGTCTCGAAGAAGAGCAGGTTCGGGTTGCCGGTGTAGCCCCGCGACTCGAGGTCCGCGTCGCGGTTGTCGCCGACGAAGCTCTCGTGCTCGTAGTCGCCGTGGAACATGCCGCTGAAGACGTCGCCGCCGCTCTTCATGGTCATCATGACCAGCGAGCCGGGGGCGGTCATCTCCACGTCGGCGCCCGCCGCCGTGGTGGTGAACTCCTCGATGGAGTAGTAGTCGAAGTAGAAGCCGGTGCCGCCGTCCCCCTCCGTCGTGTCGATGCCGTCGGCGAGGATGCGGTTCTGGTCGCGGATGCCGAAGCTCTCGTATCCCGTCTGCTGGCTCTTGTGGGAGCCGCCGACATCGAAGCCGCGCATGCGGACGCCCGACGTCTGGCCGAGCACGGCCCACACGTCGGTGGCGGACGGGACGTCCTGCAGCTCCTCGACGCCGAAGTCGTTGACGAGCGCCGTGGTCCGGATGTCCACCACGGGCGCGTCGCCGGTGACGGTGACCGTCTCCGCCACCGTCGCGACCTCGAGCCCCGCGTCGATCCGGCTCACGCGGCTGCCCTCGACGAGCACTCCCTCGCGAACGAGCGTCCGGAAGCCCGCCAGTTCGAACGTCAGGTCGTACGATCCGCGGCCGAGGGCGCGGAAGCGGTAGGAGCCGTCGACGAGGGTGAACGCGACGAGCGGGGCGATGAGCTCCTCGCCGCTGAGGGTGACGGTGGCGCCCGGCACCGCGAGACCCTGCACGTCGGCCACCGTCCCCTCGATGGCGCCGGTCGGCTGGGCCGTGGCGGGAGCGGCGGCGATCAGGGTGGCGGCGGCGACGACGCGGGCGGCGAGCGCGGCGGTGCGCCACGGCACCGGTCTTCGCCCGCGGCGGTGCGGGCGATCCGTGCCGGGGGTCGGCGTCGCGTTCCGGGTGAAGAAAGTGACCGATGGAAGGGCAAAAAGTGTGCTGACCGTCACAAGCATATCGTAGCAGCCGCGGTTGCGGCGGGGCCGGCCGCCGCGCCCCTCGGCCCCGAAGCCCTCGTCTGGGCCCGACCGTCGTGGCGGGAGGTACGCGGCCGGGGTGCCGCCACCACCGCTGGGCGTCCGAAGCCCTCGTTTGGGCCCGACCGTCGTGGCGGGGCTTGCGAGCGGCAGCGGGCTGACCCGCCGGGGAGCCACCCGGGTGAGGTCGGACCGACGTGATACGCTGAACCTCACCAGCGAGATGCTCAAGCGCTTCGACCGGGTGCAATGGGTACTCGGGGACAACCGGGAGCGGATGGTGAAGCTCGAAGGCTCGCTGGAGGGTCTCTTCGCCGGCCGCCGCGACCGGGACGCGGCGTGACCGCGAGGGGCAAGCGTCGGAGCCGCGGGCTGACCCGCCGGGGGTTCCTCCGCGCGGGCTCCGGCGCCACGGCGGCGATGGCGGTCGGCTGCTCCCGCGGTCTCCCTCCTGCCGCTGACAGCGCGCTCGACGCCGGCCGCATCAGCGGCGCCATAGTCGGCGCCTCCCACCGGGCCGGACATCTCCTGCGGCCGACGCCGCCGGGATCTGCGCCCCGATGGCCCGCGCCGCCGCAGGCGCAGGACGTGCCGGTGGTCATCGTCGGCGCCGGCATCGCGGGGCTCTCGGCCGCCTGGAAGCTGGCCCGCAGCGGGTTCCACGACTTCACGGTGCTGGAGCTCGAGCCGGAGGCGGGCGGGAACGCGCGCTGGGGAGCGAACGACGTCTCGGCCTACCCGTGGGGCGCGCACTACCTGCCGGTGCCGACGGCCGAAGCCACCGCCGTCCGCGAGCTGGTCGAGGAGATGGGCCTCGTCGAGGGGTACGGGCCGGACGGCGCCCCCCGCTACGACCCGCGCCACCTCTGCCACGCGCCGCAGGAGCGGCGCTTCGTCGACGGACGGTGGCGGGCGGGACTGTCGGCGCGGGACGTTGTGGACCCGGACGGCGACGGGGGCGGCGCGATGGCCGAGCTCGCGGCCTTCGAGCGGCAGGTTGCCGCTTTCCGCGACTACCGGGATGCGGAGGGCCGGCGGGCGTTCGCCCTGCCCGTGGCGCTCAGCACGGCCGACCCCGCGATCGTCGGGCTCGACCGCCTGTCGATGCGCGAGTACCTCGATCGCGCCGGGTGGACCTCACCCGACCTTCGATGGTACGTCGACTACTGCTGCCGCGACGACTACGGCTGCACGATCGACACGACGTCGGCCTGGGCGGGCTGGCACTACTTCTGCTCGCGTCCCGACGACGTCGAGTACCTGACGTGGCCGGAGGGGAACGGCCGGATCGTCCGTCACTACCTGGACCGCATCGGCGACCGCGTCCGCACGGGGATGCTGGCCTTCCGCGTGCGGAGCGCCGGGGCGCCGGGAATCGAGATCGACGCCCTCGACACGCGCACCGGGAACGCGGTGCGGTTCCGCGCACGCCATGCCATCTACGCCCTCCCGCGGTTCACGGCTCGCCACGTCATCGAGGGCTACGCGCCGGGCGGCCTCGACGCGTTCACCTACTCGCCGTGGATGGTCGCCAATCTCACCGTCCGCCGTCTGCCGGACGGCGCCGCCTGGGACAACGTGCTTGCCGACAGCCCGTCGCTCGGCTACGTCGTCGCCACCCACCAGGACCTGCGGATCGCGCCGGGGCGGAGCGTGCTGACCTACTACCTGCCGCTCACGGCGCCGAACCCGGCCGCCGCGCGCGCGTGGATGCTGGAGCGCGAGTGGCGCGACTGGGTGTCGCTGATCCTGGCCGACCTCGGGCAGGCGCACCCCGACATCGAGTCGCTGGTCACCCACGTCGACGTCATGCTCTGGGGGCACGCGATGATCCGCCCCGTCCCCGGCTTCATCTGGGGCGAGGAGCGGCGTGCGGCCGCGTCCCGGCACGGGGCGGTCCACTTCGCTCATTCGGACATGAGCGGGATCTCCGTGTTCGAGGAAGCGCAGTACCACGGCGTCCGCGCCGCGGAAGAGGTGATGCGCGAGCTCGCCCATCCGTTCGCGAGCTCGCTCTGATCGCCGGCCGGGTACGCAGGACCGCCCGGCCCCTGCGAAGGAGTCCGGGCGGTCCGGAGGTGCACGGGGAGCTGCGCGGCGGCGCGCCTATGCCGTCGCGATGCCCATCTTCTGCTTCAGCGCGGCCAGCGAGTCGGCGGCGGCGCTGGGCGACGAGGTCGTCAGCGCCTTGTCGATGTCGTCGTCGACGCTGCGGCCGACGTCGTTGAGCTGGTCGTAGGCCTCGGCGAGCGACTCCTCCTCCTCGACCTTGTGCTTCATCTTCTCCAGCATCGCCACCGTGCCGCTGGCGTCGACGCCAGCGAGTTGCTGGTTGATCTTGCGCATCGACGAGGCGGTGCGCGCGCGCGCCCGCAGCGTGACGAGGTCGTTCTCGTAGCGGGCGATCTTGCGCTTCAGGTCGTCCACCTTGGCCTGGAGCTGATCGGCCATCCGCTGCTGGGTCTGGTGATCGCCGTTCACCCGCGCCGCGAGCCGCACCGCGTCCTCCTTCTTCTCGAGGGCGGCGGTCGCCAGCCGCTCCGCATCGGCGGCCTGCATCTCACCGGACTCCATCCGCTTGAGGAGCAGCATCGCCTTGCGCTCGTACTCGGCGGCCCGCTTCTTGTGGTCGTCGCCCTCCTTGTGGAGGCGGATGGCCAACGACTTGACCTGCGCCAGGCTGACCATCGCCGCCTGCAGGTTCCGCTTGAGGTCGCGGATGCCCTGCTCCGTCATCTTGATGGGATCCTCCAGATGATCCACCGCGGCGTGGGCGTTGGCTTCCGCGACCTTGAACAATCGGCTGAAAAACCCGGCCATTCTCTCTTCTCTCCTTGCACAGTCCCAACTGTGCCGTCAACTCCGGTTCGTGCCCTGCCAGTAGGTGAGCAGCTCGGCGCCGTACTCCGCCAGGGCCAGCGAGAGCGATTGTATCGAGCCGTGCAGCTCGTTCGCGTCGAGGTTGGCGAGCTGCAGCGTGTCGCGGTAGAGGACGCGCCGGCCCGTCTCGTCGAGGACGAACCCACCGTGCACCAGGGTGTTGTTCATCTGCAGCAGCCGCGTGAAGAGATCGCGGGGCTCCGGTGGCACCTCGCCGATCAACTGCTCGAGGATGACGAGGGGCGGCTCGCAGTCGATGACCATCTGCTTGATGCCGGCGTCCTCGTCCTCGATCACCACCAACTCCTCGGCCTCGTCCTCCGTCACGATGGTGACCCCGAGCTCCAGCAGGTACTCTCGGACCTTGTCGAGATGCTCAGACATCGAAACCCGCGCCTCCCCGCGCGACTGTAGCACTTGCCGTCACAGCTTCCTCTTCTAGATTACGATGCGGCCGGCGGGGCGGTTCACGCACCCGGCGGCGGGCCGGTCCCGGCCCCCGACTGCGCCGCGACGACCACGAGGTGGTCACCCGCATGCACCGGCTCGTTCGAGTCGGGGTTCGTCACGATCTCCCTCTTTCCGTCCGCGTCCCGGCGGCGCTGTATCGCCAGCGCGATCATCCCCCGCTGCCGCTTGAGCTCGCAGAACAGGTCGAGGAACCCCCTTCCCGCGTCGGCGTCGTCCACCGGGACGGTGATGAGGTTCTGACCCTCCTGGGCGCTGAGCAGCTCGCGCACGACGGTGGAGATGCCGTGATCGAGGGTTGCGGTCGAGATGACCCGGCTGCAGAGGTCGGCGCCCACGATGACCTCGTCGGCGCCCGCCCGTTCCGAGTGGCGGGCGTTCTCCTCGCCGGCCAGCTCCACGATCGCGTAGACGGCCGGGTTGATGCTCTTCACCGTCAGGACCGACAGCACGGCCCGGGCGTCGCGCGCCTGGTAGTCGAGCCCGCGGTCCCCCACCAGCACCACGGTGGCCGCGCGTTCCAGCCCGGCCCGCTTGAGGTCCTCCTCGTTGACGTCGCCGCGCACGAAGTGGAGCCGCTCGTCGTCGACCGGCCTGGTCTCGACCTCCGCCAGCAGGACGATGTCGGCGTCGGCAGCCCGCGAATCGGCCCGCAGGTCCTTCAGGATCTCGCGCGTGCGGTCGTTCCAGCCGCACAGGACGATGTGCCCTTCCAGGTCGGACGGTTCCATGCCGCGGTCCCTCCTCGCCCGCTTCTCGACGAACACGCCGGCGATGGTCGCCGTGAACGTGCCCAGCACGCCGATGCCGAAGAACATCAGCACGACGCCGATCAGGCGACCGCCGAGCGAAACCGGCGCGATGTCGCCGAAGCCGACCGTGGTCAGGGTGACGATGGCCCACCAGACGGCGTCGGGGAACGGCCGGTCCTCCTCGAACAAGGTCAACCCGGCCGCCCCGGCCAGGATCAGAACGACGATCACGCCCGCCAGCCGAAACAGGTTCTCCCGGCGCAGGAACGCCAGGAGCGTCGCGAACGGCCGCGCGACGGGGATGGTGCGGATGCCCATCGGCCGGCGGGGACGTCAGAGCGTCAGGCCGATCAGCATCGACGCCGCGAGATAGGTGGTCGCCTCGATGACCCCGGCGCCCAGGTTGGGCGAGTCCTGGAGCAGCTCGTCGCTCAGGCTCGCGCCGGGCAGCAGCACCTTGTCCGCGAAGAGCCGGACCAGCGGCAGCAGGACCAGTCCGACCACGGTGTAGTAGCCGAACTCGGTCAGGCTCGCGTTCCAGGAGACGAAGTCGCCCTCGCCGGCCAGCCGGATGATGTTCCCGAAGCCGACGAGCACCCCGGCGAAGGCGATCGCCACCGCGACGTTGCCGCGCTCGATCTGGTCGTGGAGGTCGTACGACGTGATGCGGTCGTACAGCAGCCCTGCGACGAGGAGCGCCACGAGGCCGCCGATCCAGAACGCCAGCCCCGATGCCAGGCCGCCCTCGCCCGACATCGCGCCGGCCGTGACGAGGCCCATCGCCACGTAGTTGCCGCCCTCGATGAGGCCGACGCCGACGTTGCGGTCCTCGACGATCTCGCGCTCGATGACGAACTGCCGGAACACCACCCTGTCGTTGATCCAGGCCGACAGGTTGAGCAGCACGATGCCCAGCAGGCCGAAGAGGGCCAGACCGATCACGTCGTCGAGCAGGCTGAACGAGGCCGGGCCCGAGACGACGCCGGCCAGGACGATGACCACGCCCAGGTAGTAGCCGGCCACCGCCGCGGCCACGGCCAGGTTGTCCCGCTCGATGAGCTCGGTCCGGAGGACGAAGCGCCGGTGCAGCAGGTCGAAGACCCACTTGCCGATGACGAGCAGCACGAGCACGACGGCCAGATAGACGAACCCGGTCAGGATCTGCTCGACCGACATCATGCGCCTCCCGAGGGTTACTTGCCGAAGCTGCGGAAGCCTCCCGACATGCGGCCCTGGACCCGCTGCCCGAAGGACCGGGTGCTCGCCGCCTGCCGCGCCTGCTGCCGGCGGAAGAAGTCGGGGTTCGACTGGCGGGTGGCGGACCCGTTCGTGCCGTACGTGCTGCCGCCGCGGCCGTAGTAGGTCTGGCCGCGGTCGCGGGAGTCCCGGTAGCCGTTCCAGTCGTCCCGGCTGATGCCTCCCCCGAATCCGCCGAGCAGGTTGCTGAGCAGCGCGTACTGACCGTAGAACTCCCAGAACGAGCCGCCGCGGCCGTCGTCCCGCCACTGTCCGTAGCGCTCGTCGCCCACCTGCTGGTAGCCGGGCGGGTGCGCGCCCTGGTCGACCCCGCCGTCGCCCGTCTTCGACAGGATCACCATGCCGAGGAACGGCTCGTAGCGCGAGTAGGTGGCGCCGTCGACCTCCGCCTCCAGCACCGTCTCGCGATACTCGAGATCGTCCGAGCCGGGCTGCGGCTGGCCGACGAGCACCTGGTAGCGGTGCGTGTACGTGAACAGGCCCGCGTCCATGTCCTGCAGCACGACCGAGTACTCGGGGAAGCCGTCGAGCTGGGTTCGGAGGCGATCCAGCGGCGTCTGGGAGCTGCACGCGGCGAGGGCGAGCGGGAGGGTCATCGCGAGCGCGAGCGCCGCCGTCGCGCCGCGTCGGGCGCCGCCAGCCGCGGGCACGGACCCGCCCCGCCGGACGGCTCGGGGCCCGGTCTGCGCCGGAGACGAACGGCCGGGAGTCCTCATGCCGGCCCTCCCGGCAGGATGTGCGTGAACTGGTAGTCCTCGACGACGGACCCGGCCGCGGCGGTGAACTCGGTCTCGCTCCATTGCTCGATGCCGACGAAGCCCGTCTCGGCCTCGTCCAGGAACTCCCAGCGGATCACTTGACGGCCCGCCCCGTCCCCGCCGGGATGCATGTGCCCCGCGTAGGCGGCTTCGAGGCGGTAGATCTTGCCGCCGTAAACTATCTGCTCCGGCGGCTCCTCGTGGTCGAGGATGTGCTGCCGGACGTCCCCGCCGACGTCGCCGATGGCGATGGTGGTCGAGAGCGACCACCCGCCGTCGGCGTGCTCCAGGTAGCGCTGATCGTTGCCGGCCGTGAGCTCCCACTCGTCGATGCGGTCGCGGCCGGAGAACTGGTAGCGGTTGTGGCCGGTGACGCGCCACGTCCGGAGGTCGTGGTCGACCAGGTAGCCGACCTTGAGCTTCGCGAGGACGAGATCCGCGAGGGGATCCGGCTCGTCCGCTTCCTGCCGCCGGCCGAACAGCCGTTCCCGGAGCCCCATGCGTCTTCCCAGCATACCGGAGGGCGGGGGGAAGCGACAGTCCCCCGGGCGCGCGAGCTCAGCCGATGTCCTGCCTTCTGGCCGGGGTCGGGGCGACCGCTTCCGTTCGCCTCGGGCCGGCGTCCCGTGGTCCGCAGCGGTAGCTGGTAAGGTCTGCCATGCGCCGTGGGGCAATGCGTCTGTCCGCCGTGGCGGTCCTGGTGGCCGGTCTCGCCGCCTGCGCCCGCCCGCCCGTCGAGCCGCGGCCGGCCGCGACCGTCGAGGAGTTGATGCGCATGATGATCGACCCCGCGGCCGACGCGGTCTGGGACGCCGTCGTGACGGAGTCGACGCCGGAGGGCATCGTGGAGACCCGGCCGGAGACCGACGGCGACTGGGCCCGGCTGCGCCGACAGGCGGTGCTGCTTGCGGAGTCGGCGAACCTGCTGCTCGTCGAGGGGCGCAGGATCGCGGCGCCGGAGTCGCGCTCGGACTTGCCCGGCATCGACCTCCATCCCGACGCCATCGAGGAGCTGCTGGCCGAGGATTGGGATTCGTGGGCGGAGGCGGCACGGGGCCTCGGCGATACCAGCGCCACCGTCCTCGATGCCGTGGACGCGCGCGACGTCGACGCGCTGCTCGCGGCCGGCGCCGAGCTCGACCTCGCGTGCGAGCGCTGCCACGCAGTCTATTGGTACCCGGGCCACGCCGACCCGAGACCCGCTCCTGGCGCGCCCTGACGGGTGCCATGCCGACCTCTTGCCGGTATAGTTACGCCCATGCTGAGTAGAAGAACGCTCCTGCTGACCCCCCTGGCCGTGACGGTGGCACGCGCCGCCGCGGCCCAGAACGCTCCGGCCGGCCGCATGCTGCTGGCCATGCACCAGAACACGTCGAGCGCCGCCGGCTACCGCGGCTCGCTGGAGGGCTGGGCGCGGGCGGGCATCCGCTACGTCGAGCTCGGAGCTCCGCTGCTGGCGGACTTCCTCCGTACCGACACGCTGCCGGCGGCACGCCGGCTGCTGGAGGACCTCGACATGACGCCGGTGTCGGCGGCGGTGGTCCTGCAGGACCTCTGGCTGCCGGGGCCGGAGCGGGCGGAGTCGCTCGAGGCGTGGCGGCGCGCCTGCGACCAGTTCGCCGAGCTCGGGCTGCAGCGGATCTACTCGCCGTCGGTCACGCGCCGGCCGGTGACGGCCGACGACTTCGCGGCCACCCCGGAGTGCATCCGCGAGGCGGGCGACATCGCGCAGGAGTACGGGCTGACGACGATGATCGAGTTCACGCGGACGTCGACCCACCTCGCCACGCTCACCTCGTCGCTCGCGGTCATCCGCGCGGCGGCGCACCCCGGCGTGCGGCCGATGATCGACTTCTTCCACTTCTGGTCCGGCCTCAGCAAGTTCGAGGACCTCGACCTGCTGGAGCCGGGCGAGCTGGCCCACGCGCACTTCCAGGACCTGCTGGAGGGGCCGCGCGAGCTGATCGACAACGATTCGCGCATCATCCCTGGCGACGGCATCGCGCCGGTCGTGCGCATCCTGCAGAAGCTGGCCGAGAAGGAGTTCACCGGGGCGCTCTCGGTCGAGCTGTTCCGCGCGGACTATGTCGAGGGCGACCCCTTCGCGGTCGCCACCGAGATCCGCGGCAAGTGCGAGGCCGTCATGCAGCAGGCCGGGGTGCTGTAGGACAGGGCAGCACCGGCCGCGATCCGACCGCTACATCGCGCTCGAAGGCCCGGACTGCGGCGACTCTGGCGCCGTAGCCCGGCACGCGCGTGCGACCCGCCAGGGCCATGGACATCGAACCCATGCTCCGTCCGGCCCGGCGGTCGGACGTTCCGGCAATCCGGTCCGTGGTGGAGGACGCCGAGATGTTCCCCCCGGAGATGCTGGACGACATGATCGCCGGCTATCTCGACCGGACCGCCCGGGACATCTGGTTCGTCCCGGTGGCGTACGGCCAGGTCGTCGGCTTCGGCTACTCGGAACCCGAGCGCATGACCAGCGGCACCTGGAACCTCCTCGCCATCGCCATCCTCGCCCGGTACCGCGGGCGGGGCATCGGCGGGGCGATGATGCGCTACCTGGAGGACCGGCTCCGGACCGCCGGCGAACGCGTGCTCATCGTCGAGACGATGGGCACGCCGGCGTTCCGCCGCACCCGCGCCTTCTACCGGGCCAACGGCTACGCCGAGGAAGCGCGCATCCGGGAGTTCTACGAGCCCGGCGGAGACAAGGTCGTCTTCTGGAAGCACCTCTGATCGGCGCGAGCCAGCGGTCGTTGCGCGACAATCCGATGGCACCGGCCAAGCGACGCCGCTGGCCTCCCGAGTCACGTTGTCGCGGAACACGGGAACGGGAGTCCGCGCGCAACACGTCCTGGGGCTACTACTGACGTCGTTCGGCAACGTCCTCCGTGAAGTCCAGAATCATCTGAATCTCCGGGTGCTTCCCCTCGTTCATCGTGTTGTAGACGGCGACATCAGTGTCCAACTGCACACATTCCGCCACGATGTGCTCCCGACGCTGTGCAAACGCTCTTTCCATGTGCGCATGTGGAGCGAAGCCCATGATTGCCCAGAAGGATTGCTGCTTGCCGTTCTTCGTCGCCCGAACGGCGTGGTTGACGCGATATCGGCGCCCCTCATGTGTCTCGAACTCCTGCGCAAGGGCCTTCGACATCCGCCCCGCGAGGACCTCGTAGGGGTCTACAGGCGGCGGCATCGGCAACAAGTTCTTACCCACAGCCCACTCCACGACCTCGCGCGTGCGGCATGGGGCGTACCCGTGTTCGGATTCGTACAGTTGAAAGATAGCCTGAAAACGCTCGTCGTTGGTCACCGTTCAACCCAGAATCTAAGCATCTGCACCAAAAGCCTGCCCCCATCCGTCGGCCACGGCTGTCGGGAGCACGAACTGCCGGATCTTCACGAGGTGACGAGTGAGGTAATCCCAGCGGTGCAGTCGCTTCTGCATCTGCCCCACGATGAGTCCCGGATGACGTTGGTGGAGCCGCGCAAAGGCCACGACGTCTTTCTCGTAGTAGAACGGCCGCTTGCGCGCCAGGAAGGACTCCAGCTTCTGGCCGGGAGCGCAGAAGTTCGCGGCGGCCTCATTCGCGGCTTTCTCTTCGGGGAGATTTGCGATTTCGGTCTCCGGTTCCCGCGCGAGGTTCTCATCGATGACTTCGTTGTACTGACCGTCCTTCCGAAGAACGTGTTCGATCTCGTGACGTAGCACAAACCAGAAGTTGTCGATGGTATCTCGTAGCAGCGACATCCCGATGACCGGTGAGCCGTCAATCCAGAAGCACACCCCGTCGATTCTCGCCTTAGGGAGGCTCTGAACCACGACGTAACGAACTCCGCACGCCGTCATGATTCGCGGCACGTGGCGAGTCTCTTCGGGCGCGCGGAGCAGTAGTTCCAGTTCGCCGATCGCCGCGCGCAAGGCCTGCTCCGAATAAGTGGGAACGGCTATTGACCGGGCGATTTGGCGCACACGGAACAGCCATGCGAGCTGGGGCGGTGGGATCTGGCGTTCTTCGTACCGGCCCTTCCTTGCGGCGTGCGCCAAGTATGGAATCTCGTCGGATGTGGTCACTTCGAAAAAGCTAGCCAGCTGCTGCTCCATCGCCCGGGCGTCAGCCTGTGCCAGCCAGCCGCGCTTGATCATCTCGCGCACAGGGTACTGTGACTGCAGGGTGCCGAGCGTGGCTATATCGGGTGCCGGGGCAGGGACATGGGCCATCTCGTACGCCAGCTGCAGCCTGGCAAAAAATTCCTTGTCGGTGTCAAAGGCGTCTGCCAGGGCGCGGGCCATGCTCGGACTGATGTTGCGCTTCCCGGAAAGTATCATGTTGACACCCTGCTCGGGAACACCTAGGACAAAAGCGAGGTCCCGCTGTAGCCATCCACGGGCCGCCATCTCTTCCTTGATGTAGAAGCCAGGATGCCTCACCCATAGCGCGCTTGTCGCAGTCACAAGGCCACCCCAGTCTAGTGATAGTCCTCAATGCCAAGCACAGTTATTCTATTCGGCTTCGTCTTCGTGTCGATCGTAAAGACCAACCGCCACTGCTTGTTCAGTCGAATGGACCTCTGGTCGACGCTGCGGGCCAGCCGCTCGTAGTGGAGGCTCTTCCAGTTTCGGAGCGTTCGTTCGTCAGATGCCGCTCGAAGAACAACCAGCTTGTTCCGCAGTGAGTTGATAACCGCAGCGGACAACCGGGTCTCGCTCGCACGGTCTGTTTCAACAAGCGCAAGTCTCGCGTCTCGGAACTCGATCTCCATCCGCCAGTTCAGATGGCAGTATAGGATGGCGTTGTTCTGATGTCAAGAGTGCGCCTGAACGCCTGGCGTTCAGCAGGCTGCAAGTGCGGCACCTATCGTCCACGGACGTAGTCGGTCCAGCCCTCGCGGTGGTACTGCACCAGTATCTGGTTGTTGAGTTGATTGACCTCGACGGGCACCGCGGCCATGTCGGCCGGGAACGCGAAGAGCGAAGGCAGGCCGTCGGGGGTCAGGAAGCGCAGGCCGGGGGGAAGGGCGTCCGGCCGCCGGTACGGCTCCCGCGAGGCGAGCACGAAGCCCCATTCGCCGAACGTCGGGACCGGCGCGTGGTAGGGCACGGCGTCGAGGCCCGCGGCGCGGACCGTGGCGACGACGCTCCAGAAGGCCCGGCGGGTGACGAGCGGTGACGTGCTCTGGATGGCTGCGATGCCGCCCGGGGCGAGGTGGGCGGCCAGGCGGCGATAGAAGGTCGTCGTGTAGAGCTTGCCGAGCGAGTAGGTCCGCGGGTCGGGGAAGTCGACCGCGATGAAGTCGTAGCGCTCGGGGTTCGACTCCAGCCAGACGAAGGCGTCGGCGTTCACGACCTCGACGCGGGGCGAGCGCAGGGCGTAGTCGTTGAGGGCGGCGAACGCCTCGTTCGCGCCGAAGATCTCCGTCATCAGCGGGTCGAGGTCGACGAGGGTGACCGTCTCTACCCGGGCATCCTTCAGGATCTCGCGGACCGCCATCCCGTCGCCGCCCCCCAGGACCAGGGCGCGGCGGGGCGCGGCGACGGCGGCCAGCCCCGGGTGGACCAGCGCCTCGTGGTAGCGGTACTCGTCCTGCGACGAGAGCTGCAGGTTGCCGTTCAGGAACAGCCGGACGCCGCCCGCGCCGGACGTCAGCACGATCCGCTGGTACGGGGAGGCCCGCGACAGCACCACGGGATCGTCGTAGAGCCGCCGCTCGGACCACGACGTCAGGTCGTTCGAGAAGACGGCCCCCGCGACCAGCAGGGCGAGCGCGCCGTAGGCCTGCGCCGTGAGCCGCGGGCGGCGATGGTGGCGGCGGAAGACGTGGCAGGTCCAGACCGCGACCGCCACGTTGAGCGCGCCGAACACGAACGACGAGCGCATCAGCCCCACCCGGGGAACGAGCCACAGCGGGAAGAGCAGCGACGCGGCCAGCGCCCCCAGGTAGTCGAGCGACAGGACCCGCGAGACGAGGTCGTCGAGCGGGAACTGGTCCTTGAGGATGCGCAGCAGGAACGGGATCTCCAGCCCCACCAGCACGCCCGTCGCCGTGACCCACCCGTAGAGCACGAGCCGGAAGGCCGCCGTCTCGGAGAAGGCGAAGAAGAGCACGGGCGACGAGAGCCCCCCGATCAACCCCACCAGGATCTCGATCTCGATGAAGCGGGCGATCAGCTCGCGCTGGAAGTAGCGCGAGGCATACGACCCGATGCCCATCGAGAACAGGTAGACCCCGATGATGGTCGAGAACTGCGTCACGCTGTCGCCGAGCAGGTAGCTGGCGATGGTGCTCGCCAGCAGCTCGTAGACGATGCCGCAGGTCGCGATGGCGAAGACCGCGATGAGGAGGACGCCGCTCCGCACGCCCGGCGGGTCGGGTGCGGCAGGCGCCGGCATGGCCGCGTGCGAAGGCGCGGCGCCGGCCGGGGGCGGGGCGGCCGGGCCGGGAGCCTCGGCCGCCGGACGGCGCGGACCATCGGAGGGTTGCTTGGGCACCACGCGGAGCCGTCCGGCGACGGTGGCGGCTACGCGCCGGTGAAGCGGACCACCGTGTTGCCGCGGCCCTCGTTGCGCTCGAACAGCTCGAAGGCCTCGATGAAGCGGTCGAGGGGGTAGATGCGATCCGCCCGCGGCGTGATCGCCCCGCTCGCCATGAAGGCCAGGATCTCGCCGACGTTCCCCTGGTGCTCGTCGGGATGGGCCTTGGCCCAGCCGCCCCAGATGCTGCCGATGACGACCGCCTGCTTGATGAGCAGCAGGCCCGGCCGGATGGGCCGCTGTCCGGCCGTGAAGCCGACGAGGCAGATGCGGCCGAGGGGGCGGATCGCGGACACCAGGGCCGCCTCGAACAGCTCGCCCTGCACCATGTCGATGACGACGTCGACGCCCTGCGGATGCCCCAGCTCGATTGCGGCCTGCCGGGCGGCGTCCTTGAACTGCCGGAAGCTCTGCCGGTCGCGCCCGTAGCAGAGCACGCGGTCGGCCCCCGCCGCGGTCGGGGGCGCCTGCTTCTCGGGCGTGCTGACGCCGGCGATCACCTGCGCGCCCATCGCCTTGGCCAGCTCGATGGCGGCCATGCCCACGCCGCCCGAGGCGCCGTCGACGAGGACGAGGCTGCCCGGCCCGACCTCGCCCAGCACCTTCAGCGAGTGGTAGGCGGGGAAGAAGTTCCGCCCCAGGTTGGCGCAGCGCTCCAGCGGCACGCCCTCCGGGGCCTTCCACACCGACGCCGCCGGCGCCTTCACGACGTCCGCGAGGCAGCCGATGCCGAGCTGCACGATGGCGCGGTCGCCCGGCCGCACGTGCTCGACCCCGGCGCCCACGTCCGCCACCGTCCCCGCCGCGTCCATGCCCGGCACGTAGGGCACCTCGGGCTTGTGCTGGTAGAGCCCCTGCGCCTGGAGCGCGTCCGGGTACTGCACCCCCGCGAACTCCGTCCGCAGCAGCACGTGCCCCGCTTCGCAGGCCGGGGCCGGGACCTCGTCCAGCGACAGGACGTCGCGCAACGGGTCGGGTTTGGGAACGGGCTTCCCGGCCGCGTCCAGACCGGAGTAGCGGTGACAGCGAATGGCTCGCATCGGATCGGGCGTCGTGGCTGCAGGCATCCCCCGATCATCTCACGCGGCGAAGGCGGCGGTGAAATGTCCTATCCTTTGGCCATGAAGGTGGCCAACATCGCGGAGTTCAAGAACCACCTCAGCGAGTACCTCGCCGCCGTGGCGGACGGCGAGGAGGTGGAGATTCGGAAGCGCAACGTGCCGCTGGCGCGGGTCGTTCCGCTCCGGGCACCCCGGCGCAACCGGACGGTCCTGGGCTGCGGCGCGGGCACGGTCGTCGTGAAGTCCGACCTGACCGAGCCCCTGATTCCCCAGGAAGACTGGGAGATGCTGGGGGACGAGGGGTCGTGACGATCGTGCTCGACACCTGTGCCATCCTCTGGTCCGTCGGCGATCCGGCGCGGCTTCCGCAGCCCGTGGCCGAGGCGCTCGTGAGGGGCGACACGGAGGTCTGCGCCTCGGCCATCAGTTGTGCGGAGATTGCCTGCGCCACGGAGCGCGGTCGCCTCGAGCTGGACCGCCACTGGCGCCTCTGGTTCAGGCACTACGTCGAGAGGAACGGCTGGACGGTGCTTCCCATCGATCTGGAGGTGGTAGAGGAGGCGTACGCGCTGCCGGAGCCGTTTCATCGGGACCCGGCCGACCGCATCATCGTGGCCACCGCGCGCCGCCTGGCCGCTCCGGTCGTCACGGCGGATGCCCGGATACTCGGCTACCCTCACGTCAAGACCCTGTGGGCGGACTGACGGGCGCGCGCCCGTTCCGGACGCCCGCCCGATCCAGAACGGAGGCAGCGGCTCGATGGACAAGCAGCGATTCCTCGTCACCGGTGGCAGCCAGGGGATCGGCGCCGCGCTCGTCGCCCTCGCCCGCAAGGAGGGGCACGACGTCGTCTTCACGGGCCGCGACCCCGAGCGCATCGACCGGGTGGCGGCCGAGAGCGGCGCCCACGGGCTGCGGGCCGACGTGGCGCGCCCGGCCGACAACCAGCGCACGGTCGAGGCGTGCGTGGAGCGGATGGGCGGCATCGACGTGCTGGTGAACAACGCCGGCGTCGGCTACCTAGCGGAGCTCGGGGCGATCGACATGGCCCGGATGCGGGCGCTGTTCGACATCAACGTCTTCGGCCTCGTCGATCTGACGAACCGCGTCGCGCCGATGCTCACCGCGCAGCAGCGGGGCTACATCTTCAACATCGCCTCGACCTCCGGCATGAAGGGGGGCAAGGCCGGCACCGTCTACGCGGCGAGCAAGTGGGCGCTCCGGGGCATCAGCCAGTCGTGGCAGACCGAGCTCCGCCCCCACGGGGTCCACGTCACCTGCGTCTGCCCCTCCGAAGTGCAGACCGACTGGATGGGGCGCACGGGCCGCAACAACCCCAACAAGCTCTACGCGGCTGACATCGCGGAAGCGATCCTGGCCGTGCTGCGGATGCACCCGCGGGCGCTCTGGCCGGAGTTCGCCATCTTCGCCAACAACCCCTGGAAGGAAGACTGAGGCCGCCGCATGCTGCTGCGGATGGCGGTGCTCGAGCGCATCGTCCGCGGGGAGGTCACGCTGGTCTTCCGCCGCTGGCGCCGCCCGACCGTCCGCACCGGGGGCACGCTGCGCACCGCCGTCGGCCTGCTGCGCATCCTCGACGTCGCGATCGTGGACGAGGCCGACGTCTCCGATGTCGACGCGGCCGACGCTGGGTACGCATCGCGCGCTGCTCTCCTGGCGGACTTCCCGTCGCGCGAGGGCCGCTCGCTCTACCGCGTTCGGGTGGCGTTCGGGGGCGCCGACCCGCGCATCGCGCTGCGGGAGCAGGACGCTCTCTCCGACGCCGAGGTCGAGGGTCTGCTGCGTCGACTGGGGCGGCTCGACGCGGGATCCGCGAAGGGCCCGTGGACGCTGCGGGCGCTGGCCGCCATCGAGGAGCATCCCGGCGTCGTCTCCACCACGCTCGCCGAGCGGCTCGGCTGCGAGCGCACCTGGCTGAAGCCGCAGGTCCGCAAGCTCAAGAACCTCGGCCTGACGATCAGCCTGCGCGTCGGCTACGAGCTTTCCCCGCGCGGTCGGGTCGTGCTGGAGCACCTGCAGGGCGGGGCGGCAGAGTAGCCCGCTGCACCGGCGCGCGCACCCGCAGACGCCGACCCGCGACCTCGGTGACGTCTGGCCGAGCGGCGGCGATCCTCCCAGCTTGTCTTGACATCCCACAGGAGGGTGGTCCAGACTCCTCTATGCGGCATAGAGGTGTGCGCCATGGTAGAGACCCGGTCGGCCATCCTTCAGGGAACTCTCGACCTCATGGTCCTCAAGACGCTGGAGCAACTGGGGACGATGCACGGCTACGGCATCGCGCGGCGCATCGAGCAGGTTGGTCAGGACGCGCTCGTCATCAACCAGGGGACGGTGTATCTCTGCCTGGTCCGTCTGGTGCAGAAGCGGTGGATCACGGCGCGCTGGGGCGTCTCCAGCAACAACCGCAGGGCCAAGTTCTACTCGATCACGGAGGCCGGGCGGAAGCAACTGCAGGCCGAGACCGAGAACTGGGAGCGCATCGCCGGCGTCATCGGTCGCGTGCTGCAGCCGGCGCGCAGGGGCTGAGACATGCGAGCCCTTCTGCACGTGCTGGCGGCGCGGATACGCAGCCTCTTCCGCGGTGACGATCTCGATGGCGACTTCGACCTGGAGCTTCGGTCTCACCTGGCGATGGCGGAGGAGGACAAGGTCCGGCTCGGCCTGACGCGCGCCGAGGCCCGCCGGGCGGCGCGCGTCGAGCTGGGTGGCCTGACTCAGCTCCGAGAGGCGCGTCGCGCCGCGCGTGGTCTGGCGTTCGTCGACACCAGCCGGCAGGACCTGCGGGTCGGCCTCCGCGGCCTCGCACGAAACCCCGGGTTCACCGCCACGGTCCTGCTGACGCTGTCGATCGGCATCGGCGCTACCACGGCGATGTTCAGTGTCGTGAACGGCGTCCTGCTCCAGCCGTTGCCGTATCCGGAGCAGGACCGCCTGATCGAGCTGGTCCACGAGGCCCCCGCGATCGGCATCGACCAGGTGTTCGCCTCGCCGGCCGCCTACTTCGGGTATCGAGACCACGGTCGCACCTTCGAGGCGGTGGGCCTCTGGGACTGGGACCGGTCGCCGGTCACCGTCACGGGCTCCCGATCGCCGGAGGCCGTCCCGAGCGTCGAGGTGACGCACGAGCTGCTGGAGATGCTGGGCGCCGACCCGATTCTGGGACGGAGCTTCATCGAGGCCGACGACCTGCCGGGAAGCGCCCCCACCGCCGTCATCTCGTACGCGTTCTGGCAGCGCTATCTCGACGGCATTGACCCGCTGGGGCAGACGTTGATCGTCGACGGCACCCCGCGCCAGGTGATCGGTGTGCTGCCCCGTTCGTTCCGCTTCTTCGACTACCCGGCGGACATCTTCTATCCCCTGCAGCCCGTCCGCTCCGAGGCGCGCTTCCCGGCCAGCGACGGACGCGGGATCGCCCGCCTGAGGCCCGGCGTCAGCCTCGCGGAGGCAAGCGCCGACGTCGCGCGCATGATTGCCATCCTGGACGAGGAGTACCCGGGAGGAAGCGCCGAGGCGTTGCAGTTTGGGCCGAAGCTGCGGTGGCTGAAGGAGTCGGTCGTCGGCGATCTCGGCGACACCCTCTGGGTGTTGATGGGAACGGTCGGGCTGCTGCTGGTGATCGCCTGCGCGAACGTGGCGAACCTGACCCTCGTGCGCGCCGAGGCGCGGCGCTCCGAGCTCGCCGTCCGGGCCGCGCTCGGAGGCGGCTGGGCCTCGATCGCGCGGCTGGCCGTCACCGAGAGCGCGATGGTGGCCGTGGCCGGCAGCATCGGCGGGCTCGCCCTGGCGTACGCCGGGCTGTCCGTGCGGCAGGCGATCGGGGGCCGCGACCTGCCCCATGTCATGACGGTGACCATTGACCCCACCGTCCTGGCGGTCACCGCCGGCATTTCCCTGCTCGCCACCGTGTCGTTCGCGCTCGTTCCGGTGCTTCACGTCGCGCGGGGGGCCGTTCCGCTCGTGCGGGCCGTGCGCGGCGGGGGACGATCGAACACCGGGGGGCGGGAGAGCGGTCGCGTGCGCCATCTGCTCGTGGTGTCGCAGGTCGCCCTGACGCTGGTGCTGCTGGTCGGTTCCGCGCTGATGCTGCAGACGTTCCAGGCGCTCCGCCGCGTGGATCCCGGCTTCCACGACCCGGCCGGCGTCCAGACCTTCCAGTTGACGATCCCGGCGGCGGACCTGCCGGGCGAAGGCGCCGGCGGTTTCGATCCCGAGGCCCTGGTGCGACTGCAGGGCCAAATCCTCGAGCGGCTGGCGGGGGCCCCCGGCGTCGAGGCGGCGGCGTTCGCGAGCTTCAACGACGGGCTTCCGCTCGACGGAGACAACCGGGCGGCGGCCATCTCCGTCGAGGGGCGGCCATCCGGCGACGAGGCGCCCGCGCTCCGGGAGGTCCAGTTCGTCTCGCCGGGGTTCTTCGAGACGCTCCGGACACCGGTCCTCGTCGGCCGCGCCTTCGACTGGGACGACGTGCGGCAGCGGCGCCGGGTCGTGCTGGTGTCGGAGAATCTGGCGCGCGCGGAGTGGGGGGCGGCCGGAGACGCACTGGGGCAGCGGCTTGCGGTGGACTCCGCGCCGCCGTGGTCGGAGGTGGTCGGGGTCGTCAAGGACGTGCATCACGACGGACTGAGCCGACCCGCCCCGGAGGTGGTCGTCTTCCCGGCGGTCGGCAGCGCCACGGCGGCGTTCGTGGTCCGCAGCGCGCGCGCCGGCACGACGGCGTTCGAGCGGGAGCTCCAGGCGGCGGTCTGGTCGCTGAACCCGACGCTGGCGTTGGCGAACGTCGAGACGCTGGGCGACCTCTACCTGCGGTCGCTGGCCCGGACGACCACGACGCTGCAGTTGCTCGCGACGGCGGGCGCGGTGGCCCTGTTGCTGGGGCTCGTCGGCATCTACGGGGTCGTCAGCTACGCCGTGTCCGAGCGTCGGCGCGAGATCGGCATCCGCCTCGCGCTCGGAGCGCGGAACGGCGAGGTCCGCCGGATGTTCGTCGGACGGGCGCTGGTGCTGGTGGGAGCCGGCGTCGCGATCGGGCTGGTCGCGTCCGCCTGGCTCGCGCGCCTGATGTCCTCGCTGGTGCACGGCGTAGAAGTCACCGACCCCGCGACCTTCGCGGCAGTGGCCGTCGCGTTGACGGCGATCGGGCTCGCGGGCTCCTACCTCCCGGCCTTGCGCGCGTCGAAGACCGATCCTGTGGAGACGCTGCGCCTGGAGTAGGGCCGAGCGCGGAGCCGTCGAGCGGGAGCCGCGTTCGCAGCCAATGCCGGAGGCGCGCAATGGAGTGACGATGAACGCTATTGAGTAATCTTGCTCAGCGGCGTAATCTGGGCGCGTGGCGGTGTTCCAGCGCACGCAAGTCGCGACGCTCGTCGCGCGCCTGGCCGCACGGCCCCAGCACATCATCACGCTCTTCGGCCCGCGCCAAACCGGCAAGACCACCATCGCCCGACAGGCCCTGCGCAGAATGGAGCGGCCGAGCCGCTACCGAACGGTCGACGCACCTGACCCCGTGCCCGATGTCGGGGGGCAGCGTTCCGAGTCGGTTGCGACCTCGGTCCAGCCGCTACCGAAGGACGCGGCATGGCTGGTGCGAGAATGGGAGGCGGCCCGCCAGGTCGCTGCAGGATCGCCGCGGGGAGCCGTGTTCGTCCTCGACGAGATCCAGAAGATCCCGCAGTGGTCCGAGACCGTCAAGGGGTTGTGGGACGCGGACCGGAGCGCGGACCTTCCCCTGCACGTCGTCGTTCTGGGTTCCTCGCCGCTACGCATGCAGTCCGGGCTGACCGAGAGTCTGGCCGGACGCTTCACGCCCATCCGGGTCACCCACTGGTCGTTCTCGGAGATGGCCGATGCGTTCGCGGTCGACCTGCCGAGCTATCTCTACTTCGGCGGCTACCCCGGCGCGGCATCGCTGGTACGAGACCCGAACCTGTGGCGCGACTATATCTTGCAGGCGCTCGTCGAGCCGAGTATCGAGCGGGACGTTCTGGCGATGACCCGCGTGGACAAACCGGCACTGCTCAAGCGTCTGTTCGGGCTCGGGGCGAGCTGCTCCGGGCAGATCCTGTCGTACACGAAGATGCTCGGGCAGCTTCAGGATGCGGGCAACACCACCACGCTGACGCGCTACCTGGATCTGCTCCAGCACGCCGGATTGGTGGCGGGGCTGCCGAAGTACGCCAGCCGGCCGCACCGACGGGGATCGAGTCCCAAGCTCAGCGTGCTCAACACCGCGCTCATGACCGCCGGTTCCGGGTACTCGTTCGAGGAGGCCAGGGCGGACCGCACGTTCTGGGGACGCATCGTGGAGAGCGCGGTCGGCGCGCATCTCTTCAACACCGCGACATCGGACACCCGCCTGTACTACTGGCGCGAGGGTCAGCACGAGGTCGACTTCGTGCTGCGGCGCGGCCCCCGGTTGGTCGCGATCGAGGTAGGGACGCGCGGCGGGAGACAGGGTTCGCTGAGCGGTCTGGCGGACTTCGAGACCTACTTCAAGTGTCAGCGATCGCTGCTCGTGGGGACGGGCGGCGTTCCGCTCAACGAGTTCTTGTCGGTCTCCGCCGGACACTGGTTCGGGAGCGAGTGACTTGCATCGTTTCCGTGCAGGTGAAGCGCTGGATGCCGGAGCAGACTGCGCTGGCCAAACGGGGAGGCACTGGTCACCCAGGTTCCTGCACGTCGCGACACCCAGGCCCCTTTCCGTCTCGGCGATCCCGGGCTTCGTCAGGACGCCGCACCCCCCGCGCGCTCAGGGCAGGCGAGCGGATGTCGAGGCACTGCCCTACCTTCAGTCGCCAGACACTCGACATCCGTGTGACAATCGTCGCCTGAATGACGAGGTGTGGCATGCGTCGATCACCGATCTCGGTGAGTCCGTCGGCGGGGGACAGTGGCGCTCTGGGCCTATGGTGCAGGGTGCGTGGCCACGCCAAATCCGCGCGTCTGCCAACTGACCAGCGTGGCGCCTCCGCCCGAATGGAAGGTACCCCGTGCTTGTGCTCGGATTGAAGATCCTCGTGCCACTGCTCCCGTTCGCCCTCGCGGTCCGCCATGAATGGCGCGACCGGCGCGATGCGAACGTTTCGAGGTTTGCCAGACGCGTGGCCGGCAGGGCTGTCGTGGCTGCTGTGGCTGCGGCCGGACTCGTAGTCGATCATTTGTACCAGGCCGATGCCGCCGCGGAGGAAAAGGAGGTGCGGCGCCGCATCGAGGGGTCGATGTCGACGCAGGCCGGGAATCTCTCCGCGACCCTGGAGACTCTGGCTGCGACACAGGAAGCTCTCAGGATGTCTCAGGAAGACGCCGAGCATGCGCTGGTGGCTCTCGGGCGCATCGAGGGTGCGACGGCGGAATGTGCCTTCGGGTCCGGTGACCCCAGCTGGAGGCGACATGCCGACCGGGCCCTGGACATTCTGAGACACACCACGCAGATTGCGGGACACCACTCGCTGCATTCCGTGGTCTACGATCGCCTCTTGCAGCGTGTGGCGCAGCCACGCTGAAGCCGCACGACAGGCACGATCTCGACTTGGGACACTGCCCGGTCGGGGCCGCGCCCCTCCCGGCACTATGCTCCGCATGGCGTTGACCGTTCGCGCCCTCCGGGACGATGAGATTCGGCTGTATCTTGAGATCCACGAGCGGGCCATTCGGGGGCTCGCCGGGAGTCACTACTCCCAGGGGCGATCGAGGGGTGGGTCGTCCCGTCGACCGACGAGAACGTGCGCCGCCTAAGGTCGAACGCCGACGGCGAGATCCGCCTCGTGGCCGAGCTGGACGGGCGCCCCGTCGGGATCGGGGCTCTCGTGCTGGCGACCGCGGAGCTGCGGGCCGTCTACGTCGCCCCTGAGGGTGCCCGGCAGGGGTGCGGTACCGCGCTGGTGCAGGAGATCGAGCGAATAGCCAGGGACGGCGCTGTGGCCCGTCTGACGCTCCACGCCTCTCTCAACGCCGAGCAGTTCTACTCGGGCCTGGGCTACGGCGTTCTCGAAAGGACGGAAGTGGTGCTCCGCAACAACCAGCGCATGGCGGCGGTGGCCATGGCGAAGGACCTGTAGGCGCGGACGCCCGACACGCCCTCCTGGCGCGCCTACGGGAGGGCCAGCGCCACCCACTCCGGGATCTGGTCCCGCTCCCCGACCGCAACGACGACGTACTGCCGGCCCTCGTGGAGGTAGGTCATCGGGCCGCCCGTCGTCCCGCCGGGGAGCTCGGTCTCCCACACCACGTCGCCGGTGGCCTTGTCGTAGGCGCGGAACTTCTTCCCCCAGCGCCAGGACTGGTCCTGCTCCGGATCGTCCGGGTCGCCGTCGGGGCGGAGGATGCCGATGACGGCGTCGCTCCCCTCGCCAAGGAAGAGCAGGCTGCCGGTCACCAGCGGGGCCGGGCGGTTGGGAATGCCGAGCGGCGGGAGGTCGAGGTCCCGCAGCAGCGGGTGGTTGCGGGGGCCGTCGCCGTTGGGCGCCATCCACGCCAGCTCGCCGCGGTTGAGGTCGAGGGCGGTGATGCGGCCGTAGGGCGGCTTCGTGATCGGGAGCCCGTGCGGGCGCGGGGTCGGGACGCGCAACTCCTCGCCCCGCGGGGTGGCCCAGGCCAGCGTGGCGTCCTCGACGTCCGGCGGGGCGACGCTCCAGACCGTCGGCATCGTGTGCGAGACGGCGTAGTAGATGCCGGTCTCGGGGTCGAAGGCGCCGGTGTGCCAGTTGCCGGCGCCCCAGCCGCCGGGCACGGCCAGCGTGCCCAGCTTGCCGCCGACGTCGCCGTTGCGCGGCCACGGCGGCGTGAAGAGCGGGCCGAGCACGAGGCGCTCGACCGCCTCGAGGGCCGCGGCGCGGAGCTCCGGCGTGAAGTCGATGAGGTCTTCGACGGTGACCCCCTGCCGGTCGAACGGCGGCGGCTTCGTGGGGAACGGCTGCGTCGGCGAGGTGCGCTCGCCGGGCACGACCGACTGCGGCACCGGGCGCTCCTCGATGGGCCACACCGGCTCGCCGCTCTCGCGGTCGAAGACGTAGAGGAACGCCGTCTTGCTCGGCTGCATCACCGCCTTGATGCGCCGGCCGTCGACCGTGATCTCGCCCAGGGTCGGCGGCCCCACGGTGTCGTACTCCCAGACGTCGTGGTGCACCATCTGGAAGTGCCAGACCCGCTCGCCGGTGGCGGCGTCGAGCGCGACGAGGGTGTCCGAGAAGAGGTTGTCCCCCGGCCGGTGGCCGCCGTAGACCATGCCGGTCGGCGCCGAGAGCGGCACGTAGACGAGACCCAGCTCCTCGTCGGCGGCCAGGCAGCACCACGAGCCCAGATCGCCCGAGTAGGCGCCCGAGCCGTCGCCCCAGGTGTCCGCGCCGAGCTCCCCGTCCCGCGGCACGACGTGGAAGGTCCACAGCAACTCGCCCGTCCGCACGTCGAAGCCGCGGACATCCTCCGGTGCCGCCTCGCGAACCACGCCGCCGTCGCCGGCGCCCCCGGTGATGCCGGCGACGACCACGACGTTCCCCACGACGATCGGACTGCCGGTCCAGTCGAACTCGCCGGCCAGCTCGTGCTCCCAGTCGAGGTCCACCCGCCCCTGGTCGGCAAGGCCGAACGCCTGCACCCGCCGGCCGGTCGCCGCGTCGAGCGCGTAGAGGTAGCCGCCGCGGACCAGCAGCAGCCGGCGGGCCGTGCCGTCGGTCCAGTAGGCCGCGCCGCGCGTGCTGCTGCCCGCCACCTCCTGCTCGGTGGCATCGAACGGTGTCTGGCGCCACACCGTCTCGCCCGTGGCGGGGTCGAACGCCTCGAGCAGGCCCAGCGCGTTGGGTGCGTAGAGCACGCCGTCGACCAGGATCGGCGTCGAGCGCAGGTAGGCGTTCGCCTCCAGGTCCGGGAACGCCGCCCGCAACTCCGAATCGTCGGCCGGCCGCCGCCAGGCGATCTCGAGCTCGCCGACGTTGCTCTGGTCGATCTGATCGAGCGGCGAGTAGCGCGTGAAGGCCGCGTCGGCCCCGAAGTAGCTCCACTCCGGGATGGCCGGCCGCGCGTCGGCGGATGGTTGCGTTTCGGCCGGCGGCTGTGTCTCCGCGGACGGCTGAGGCGCCGCGGGCGCCGCGTGCGCCAGCGTCAGCGCCGTGATGATCACCGGGGCGAAAGCACGCATGGTGGCTGTCCTAGCGGGTGGCGGCGTAGTAGACGACGTAGAACCACGAGAAGAAGCCGTGGAGGACCGCCCACAGGATCGATTCGTGCAGCGACCAGGAGATCGTGATTGCCAGGGCGCTGCCGAAGCCCAGGAAGCCGATCCCGGCGTTCGCCGGTGTCCTTTCCGCCATCGGTCTCACCTCGTATCGGCCCGATCATAGCGCCGACGCGTTCGCTCCTGGGGCCGGCGCCGGCCTGGAGATCGGGCTTCGGCGGCGTCCGCCCGAGGGCGATGGTCGGCGAGCCCGAATTGGGAGCCGGGCCGCGCGTGATATGGTGCACGACCGAGACCGAGCAGGAGCGGACCGGCTCCGGGGGAGGCGAGAACGTGAGCATGCACCAGAGTTCGGCGCGGCTTGTGTTGGTGGGCGCCTTGCTGTGTGGTGCCGCTGCGTTGGGAACGCATCCGGTCGCCGCCCAGCAGGTCGACGCGGACCGGGCGGCCGCGCTGCAGGCGTTGCCGCGCGTGAGCGACCTGCCGCCGGAGTTCCGCTACGCGCGCGAGCTCGCGGACCGAGGCGTCTTCCTGGCCGGCGGCGGCCTGTCGTTTCGGCGGGACGACGGCGGCGAGCACCACGGGTTCGACGCGCTGCGCCACTGGGCGGCGGACGAGAAGGACGATCCGACGCAAGGGGCCGTGTACCAGGTCGAGAACGGCGCCGTCGTGGCCGCCGGCTATCTCGTCCGGCAGTCGGACCTCGTGGCCGGCCGGAGCTTCCGGCACCTGAGCCTGCGAGGGCTGGACTTCCCCGCTCCCCAGTACCTGAGCGTCGACTTCCTCGAGGCGGAGTCCACGGAGGCCAACCGGTACCTCTGGCTGTGGCACTTCCTGCCGCCCGCGGGGCCGGCCTCCCCGACCGTGCCGGCCGGCGAGCTGCCTCCGGTCACGAGCCTCCCGCCGCGGTTCACGCTGTTCGCGTGCGCCGAGTATCCGAACGACTTCTGCCCGCAGATGGGACGCCACTTCACCGACGGGTCGGTGTCCACCACGCGCGACCCGGCGACGACCGGCGACGACGGGGTGATCTACGGCGAGGCGGAGGGCCGGCTGATCTTCATCGAGTACGTCTTCCGGCAGCAGGACCTGGCCGCCGGTGCCTCCTGGCCCGAGCTGCCCCTGAACAGCGTGCCCATCCCCCCGCTCGACAACTTGCACCTGCTGCACTACGGGAGACCCGACGGGCCGCCAGGGACGTACACGGCGCACATGTACTTCATTCCCGAGAAGACCTATCTCGGCTGGGCCGAGGACCCCTCTCAGCCGTAGCTCGGGCCGCGTGCGGTTGGGACCGCGACGACGCTGGCCGGCCTCGTGGCGCTCACGGCTGCTCGGCCGCGGCCCGCTCCTCCGCGCGCGCCCCGGCCAGCATGTTGGGCATGCTGTAGTTGCCCTCGTGGCAGGCGTACTCGAACAGCGGAGCGTCGCTGCGCCGCATCGGGATCGATGCCGTCCACGGGCGCGGCCACCACTCCGGGTCGGTCACGGTGAACGTGTAGTCCAGCGTGTCCGCGTCGATGCGGGTCAGCCGTTCGACCAGCGTCAGGCTCTTGCTGGAGCCGAGCGCGCCCATGGGGTTGGACGTCGTCCACCGGCGGTCGCCGACGAAGTTCGTCGTCTCGATGACCAGCGTGTCGCCCTCCCAGCGGCCGCGCGCATCACCCGACCACTGGCGGATGTGCTCGGGCAAGGGCGGCCGACCGTCGAGGGGCACGGCGCGCACCGTGTGCACCATCTCGGTGAGCAGCATCACGTGGTCCGGGGTCTGGAACACCTGCAGGTTCTGGTTGTAGGCGGCCGGCACGATGGGCGGTCCCGCGTTCAGGCCCAGGAGGCACCGGTCGCCGGCGTCGAGGTCCAGCCAGGAGTCCGCGGGATGCTCGGCCTGGTAGGCGCGCTGCTCCTCGGCCCGCCGCTGTCCGCTCGGGGTCAGATCCGGAATGCGGCCGTTCGGCGGATCGATGACCAGCGACGTCCGCCGGGTCCCGATGGTGCTCGTGCCGGTGTCCAGCCAGAAGTTGTTGTAGAACCCCGGCGTGCCGTCCGCCCGCCGGTCCACGTTGCCGCCCGCGGCCGTCCTCTCGGGCGCGCGGTCCAGCAGGCGCGCGTCCCGCTGGACGACATCCTGCTCGAGGCTCGCGGCCTCCTCCGCCGACAGGAACTCGCGGTCGGCCAACTCCGCGGGGCGCTCCAGCGGGGTGATGGTCCGGAAGTCCCAGACGCCCTGCAGGTCCGGATCGCCCCACGGCGTTCTGGGCGCGGCGTCCTGGCCGGCGGCCGGGGCGGCAGCGAGCGACAGGAGCGCGGCTCCCGCGATGACCGCACCCACCGACGAGACGATTCTGCTGCCCATTTCACCCGTCCTTTCGTGCTTCACGGAGCGACGACCCGATCGTGCCCCGGCCCAGGAGTCTGCGCCGCAGGACGTGCCCTGGAGCATGACACGCCCGCGCAGAGTGCCAACGTGCCCGCAAGGGCGCACTACAGCCGCAGGGCCGGCAGTTTCTTCAAGCGCTGGTTCTGCGGATCGATCTCGAAGCCGGCGGACTCGAGCGCCGTGACGCCGAGCAACGGCTCGGCGTCGGGGTCGCCGCAGACGATGACGCCGGCCGTGAGTTCGCCCAGCACCTCGATGTCGCCGCTCGTGATGTCGATGTCGGTCGCACGGCCATCGGCGAGGCGGTAGGTCCGCTTTCCCCTGGGCCGCAGGCCGATGCCCTCCAGGTGCTGCCGTGGGACGAGCGAGTCGATCGCCCCGGTGTCGACCAGAAACCGCCCGCTCCAGGTGCGGGACGGTTCGGCCGGGTTGCGGATGGTCGCCGTGACGTACAGGATTCCCATGTCAGTTCACGACGACGAACTTCTGGATGCGCCGGCCCTCCTGCTCGGCCACGTAGACGTTGCCGGCGGAGTCGACGCCGATGCCGTGGGGCAGCGTGAACTGACCCCGGTAGCGGCCGGGGCCGCCGCCGAAGCTCGCCAGGACCTCGCCGCTCCGCCGGTCGAGCACGTCGACCATCACGCGGTTCTGGTTGAGGACGTAGAGCAGGCGCTGCTCCGGATCGGGCGAGAACGCCAGCACCACCGCCGTGCCGCGGGTGCCCGTGCGGCTCTCGTCGCGCGGGGTGACCGGATCGAACGGCACGTCGATGTTGCGGACGAAGCGGCCGGCGCGGTCGAACACCTGGATGCGGTCGGCCTGCCGGTCGCAGACGTAGACCAGCCCGTCGCCCGACACGCGCAGGCAGTGGGGGAGCGGCGTGATGCCCTCCTCGCCCGCGGCGCGGTGGAGCCGCCACTGCCGCAGGAACTTCCCCTCCCGGTCGAGGACCGCGATGCGGAAGTTGCCGGCCGCGGTCTCGCCGTCCGCGACGTAGATCTCGCCGGTCTGCGCGTCGACGTCGAGGCTGGCGGGCAGGAAGAACTGCGCGCGGTCGGAGTTGAGCGGCCGGCCCCCGCGCGTGCCGTCCGATGAGTCGTACTTCCCGGTCTCCCCGATCTGGAGCAGCAGCTCGCTCCCGTCGGCGGAGTACTTCTGCACCACGCCGGTGCCTGCGGCGACGATCCAGATGCTCCCGTCCGCCTCCACGTGGCAGTCGTGCAGGCGGTCGCCGATGCGCGCCGGGTCGCCCCACCCTCGGACCACGTTGCCCTCGGGGTCGAGCTCGATGACGGGCGGCGCCTGCTGCGCTCCGTCGAGGTCGGCGGGGACGACGTTCTGCCGGTTGAGGATGATGACCCGATCCTCGGGGCCGACGCACATCCCTCCGAGGCCGCCCGTGAGCCAGCGGTCGCCGAACGGGAGCCTCGGCCACAGCGGGTCGAGCTCGTAGCGCGGAACCTCCTGCGCCGCGGCGGGCGCCGGCAGCACCGCACCGGCCGCGAGCGCCAGGGCCAGCCCCGACGCGGCGAGCGCCAGCGCCGGCCGGGCC
>JAPOVI010000285.1 GCA_026708265.1 Acidobacteriota bacterium | reverse complement strand
AGCCACTTGACCTGGCAGCTCAGCGAAACACACTTCCGCCACGGGCTGCTAGGGCGAGGTGCCGCTGGTGAGCTTCGAATGGGCGGCGGGGACCGACCCGCTGGACGAGCACACGCTGGGCGCGGTCGCGGCGGGGGTGTCGACGCGCCGCTACGCGAGCACCTTGGAACCGGTGCCGGCCGGGGTGACCGAGCGGGCGACCTCGAGCAGTGCGGTATCGCGGCGGTTCGTGGCGCTGTCGACACAGCGCCTGCAGGCGTTTCTGGAGCGGCCGTTGGGAGCTGGACCTGCGGGTGGTCTGCATTGACGGCAAGGTCTTCCGGGACCCCTGCATGGTGATCGCGTTGGGGATCGACGCCGGGGGCCGGAAACACGTGCTCGGCTTGCGCGAAGGGGCCACGGAGACGGCGGCCGTCGCCGGCAGCCTGCTGAGCGACCTTGTAACGCGTGGGCTGCCGACCGACCGGACGTTGCTGTTCGTCATCGACGGCGCCCCGGGCTGCGCCGGGCCATCACGGAGGTCTTCGGCTCCCGCGCCGTGGTGCAGCGCTGCCAGGTGCACAAGCGCCGGAACGTGCTCGGCCATCTGCCGGAGCGGCTGCACGCGTCGGTCGACAAGGCGCTGCGGGATGCGTGGGACCTCGACTCGGCGGACCGCGCGGTGCGGGTCCTCGAGCGGCTGGCGGCGTCGCTGGACCGCGACCACCCCGGCGCCGCGGCCTCCATCCGGGAGGGTCTCGACGAGACGCTGACCGTGCGGCGCCTCGGCCTGACGGGAGCGCTGCAGCGTACGTTGCGCTCGACGAACATCATCGAGAACTTGAACGGGAGCGTCGAGCACTACACGCGCAAATGTCAAACGGTGGCGCGGTGGCCACATGATCCAGCGCTGGGTGGCGAGCGCACTGGTGGAGGCGGAGAAGCACTTCCGGCGGGTCCGCGGCTACCGCGACCTGCCGCGTCTGCTCACAGCCCTGGACGCGGTGGCGCCACCCGTCGGCGCGATTGCGGACGTGGCGTAACATATACGACTTCGTAGACGAGACGAGGAGTCGTCACTCCCGAAGTTCAACAGCCAACGGGACTATCCCAGGCTGATCGCCGACGTCAAGATTGCGGAGGTCTCGTCCATCGAGTCGGCGACCTCACCCGAGTGTGGCTCATCGATGTAGCGCGTCACGAGTGCGCTGCTGTCGAGGCACAAGAACATCATCTGCGCTCGCTGATGATGATGTCGCTGACGCTGCCACCGTCTCGGAGACGTACCGATGGCCTTCTGTTCTTCGGCCGTCGTCCGCTCCAGTCGAGTATCCCGCTGGCCTTCAGTGCCGCGAGCTTCCGCTCGGCGGAGTCCGTCTCCGGGATGATTCGCGCCACCTGACGTCCGTCGCGGCTCACGACGACCGTCGCACCGTTGTCCACGTCGTGGATGTAGCTGCCCAGCTTCGATTCGAGTTCCTGAAGGCTCACCTGCCGCTCTGGCATCTCATGCTCCCCACGGTGCTTCGATCCTACCGCCCTGCCTTCCGTGCGGGCCGTCTCCCTACCGTGGATCGGCTCTGCCCGCGAAACCGCGAATCCTCAGCTGGTCTCCAGAGGTACACGAGGCCGACCGGCTCGTCGCGCTGTGCCTGCACCTCGTAGAAGGCCCGGATGCGCGCCGGCTCCCGGTCGAGGTCACGGTCGAACTGGTGGAGGCGCATGCGCCAGTAGCGCATGTTTGCCTGGAGTTGGCGGCGCTCTTCCTCGTCGAACTCCAGCGCGATCTGCTGGTAGCGCCCTTCGTGGCGTCCGAGCTCCTCGACGATGCGCTCGCGTTGCCGGCGGAGCGTCTCGTCCAGGTCGCGCGCTTCCCGCTCTCCGCGCTCCCGCAGCCGGCGGGTCGCCAGCGCGGCCAACTCGTCGGCCCGCGGCTCGAGCTGCGGCCCGCGGAAGCCGACGTGCCGCCGGATCCCGCCCGAGCGAGCGCGGAGCTCTGGCGGCGGGAGCAGCTTCGACGTGGCGCGCCAGGGCGACGAGGGCGCCGGCGAACCCGCGGTCGAGCGCACGGGCCGAGAACGGCGTCACACTGGCCGGCTCCACCGAGCGATAGAAGGTCTCGTGGTAGTGACGGAACCGCTCGTAGTGGGACCGGTCGCGCGGCTTGTGAACGTTGAGGAGTGTCACCACCAACCCCGGACCTTCGTCGGAGCGTCCGACGCGGCTCGTTGCCTGGATGTACTCGGCATGCATCTTGGGCTGGCCGAGCACCAGCATCAGTCCCAGACGCGGGATGTCGAGTCCGACCGAGATCATGTTGGTCGCCAGCGCACAGTCGACGCGGTTGTCGCGATCGTGGAACGGGCGTTCGAGCCGCCGGCGTGCCTCGGCCACCTTGTCGGTCGAGACGCGTGAGGTGAGCTCCAGCACCTCCGAGAAGGTGGTCCGGTCCCGGAACAGCCGCTTCGTCTCGCCGATCCGCCGCGGCGCCCCGTAGCGCGCGATGGTCGTGCTGACCTCCTCCTCCAGGATGCGGCGCGCCCCGCCGAGCTCGCGCAGGCTGTTGAAGTAGGCCAGCGTCGTCATGTAGGGATCGGCCGGGTTGCGCGGATTCCGCTCCCCGCCGGCCTCATGCCAGGCGAGCGCCGCCGCGCCCATCAGCGCCAGCAGGACTCGGCGCATCAGCACCTTGGGGTTGCGGCCCTGCGAGGCAATGCCGAGGTAAAGCCGCGCGGGCGTCTCCGACGACGGAAAGGTGCGGGCGAAGAACGTGTCGCGCCGATCCGGTCCGGGCGGCGGGAACACCTGCGTCGCGGGCCGGGCGAAGAGCGCCTGCACCTGGTCCTGCGCCCGGCGGGCCGTGGCGGTCGAGGCGACGATCTTCGGCTTGATCTTCCTTCCGTCCACCGCCCGCGTAGCCAGCGCCTGGATCGCCGTCTCGTAGAGGCCGGCCATCGTGCCCAGCGGGCCCGCAATCAGGTGCAGCTCGTCCTGGATGACGAGGTCCGGCGGCGCGAGTGGCGCCTCCAGGCGCCTGCCGGTCCCGGGTTCAGCGGCGCCGTAGAAACCGTCCCTGCCGAAGCGGTCGGCGCCGCCGAGCAGCGCACCCGCAGGCCCCACCCACGGGAGCGACGCGAACTTGTCCACCGTCGCGATCAGGAACGACGGCAGCCGCCGATAGATCGGCTCGTCCACACCGACGACCGGTAGCGGGCGGTCGCCGCTGAAATCGCACTCGAAGTTGGCGCAGACGATGCGCAGCTCGCGCGGGTGGTCCGTGTCTGTCACGGCTCACGTAGAAGTGCACGAATCTCGACACGGTCGCGTTTCGGTCCG
>JAPOVI010000311.1:1496-3345 GCA_026708265.1 Acidobacteriota bacterium | reverse complement strand
GTAGAGAAGGTGCCTCGATCCGTCGAGCCCAGGCCCGACTTTTTCCACGGGCTGGTAGGCCTGAACGGGTCGGGACAGTCGGATGGCGTGGCGCACGATGACGTAGCCGAGCGGCGTCATGCTCCCCGACGGCAGCGGAATGTCCAGCGCTTCCGGCTTCCTTGCGACACGCTCCTGCCAGGCTTCGCGCCACTCGCGGAGGGTCGGTCCCACGTTTCTCAATCCTTGCAACGAGAAGAGGTCCGGCGCCAACGGAATGACGACACAGTCGCTGGCGATCAGGGCGGCCCGATTGATCGCGCCCAGGTTGGGCCCTACGTCCAGCAGCGCCAGGTCCGCGCCGAACCGCTCGCCGGCCCGTGCGATCAGCCGCGCGAACGCCGTCGTGACGCGAAACGCCCGCTTGTCGCGGCTCAGGCACCGCGGCCACTGAGCCGAGAGTTCGTCCTCCCGACTCGAGAGCCCAAGGTCGCCCTTCAGAAAACCGATCTTCTCCCCGATCGTCTCGAGCGTCGGAGAGTTGACGATATCTCCGGTCCTCTCGAACAGGGGTGCGACCGCGTCGTCAATCGTGCCCGGGTTCCCGTCGTTCCACAGGCGTTCCAAACTCGTCTCGTCGAGGAACATCCCGGTCAGGTTCGCCTGAGGATCCAGGTCGGCGGCGATGACCTGGTGGCCGATCTCCCTCAGCATCCAGGCGAGGTGATAGACGAGCGACGTCTTGCCCACGCCTCCCTTGTTGTTGAAGAAGGCGACGGTGGTCATGGCCGTCTCCGAACCGTTACGAGCACGAACTGGTCCTGCACGTCGAACTCGGGCGGCGGATTGCCGTTCTCCGACAGCGCCCGGCGTGCGGTCTCGATGCCGATTCCGAATCGCTGCATGAAACCCAGGTTCTTCATCGCTTCCGCGACGGTCGGGTTCCGGTACGATGTCGCGCCCTGGCCGAAATTGTCGCGCCGGACCTCTCCGAACGTCGAGCCGGGACTCAGGATCTCCACGCGGTCGGCGAACCAGGAAAGTCGCACCGGCGTCAGCGAGTTCTCGTAGTTCCTGTGAATGGCGGCGTTGCGAAGGACCTCGCGCAGCGCCTCGTAGGGATAGCCTCGCTCCTCCGCGTGGCGTTCTCCCCGCGTGTCCAGCGCGCGCGCGATGTTCAGCCGCAGCAACGCGTCCGCCTCGCGCAACTGCTCCGGCAGCCGCCCGGCCAGCTCGACATGGTCCAGGATGCGATCCGTAACCGCGGTTCCATCGTAGCGGACGAACTGCAGGTAGGCGCCGGGGAGCCAGTCGCGGGGATCCTTCCCCAGCACGAGGATCGCCGTCACGGTCGGCGAACCGTCGCGCGCCACCAGGCGCAGCGCTCTCAACTGGTCCTCGGTGTCGCGCCGGTTCTCGGCCAGCACCTCCGGCGCCACCGCGCAGGGCAGGTAGTCGTTCTCGAACACCCGCAAGTCCAGATCGGCGTCGACGGTCGCCCCCGGGACGCCCTGCATGTCGTAGGGAAGGTGCCCCCAGCGGCGTTTCTCGGTGAGGCGCCGCTCGTCGTCGGCCGTCGCCTGGTCCCGTCGGGGGCCCGTGCGGATCCAGCAGCGGCCATCCACCTTGACCGGCGGGTTGACCGACGGCTCGACCTGCACGACGGCAACGACGCAGTCGCGCAAGCGCTTCCTGGCAACTTCCATGACCGGGAAGGGCAGGATCTTCCCGTCCGTCCGCAGACCCCCCAGCGTTCTCAGCAACTGGTCGTCGATGGCCGACCCGGCGCATCGTCCATAGTCCTGCAGACCGATGAACAGCAGCCCGGGTTCTTCGTTCCCGGGGAGGTCGTTGGCGAACGCGCAGATCA
>JAPOVI010000311.1:0-1486 GCA_026708265.1 Acidobacteriota bacterium | reverse complement strand
TTGTCGAGATCGGTGGTCGACGCGGTGAACTCCACCCGATCGCCCTCGCCTCTCTCGATCCGGTCCAGCAGTTCCGCGTCTCCGAGCATCCGCAATATCCCTTCCGATCAACGGCGCGCCGATGCCTCGATTATGGCTCCGATTGCTTGTACAGGAGCCTGACCGGCGGCCCGCCCGGGCGCGTGGAGGTTGTCGATGCCGGTATCGGGACGCTCGCCGCGCGAAGCCGGCGCCACTTGACAACAAAATTGCTTGCAACCATACTTGTTGGCAACGTATCTGTTGGGAAGAGTCGTGGCAGGGCTGAAGAAGGCGGGATCCAACTGGGTCGACGGGGATCGCTTCTTTGACGAGATCTGCTCAGCCCTGGCTACGAACGACCGGCCGATCGTGCTCGCGCTCGACGAGCTTCCGATCCTCGTCAACCGGATGCTCAAGGACCACGACCATCGGATCACGGCGGAGGGGAAGCGAGATGTCGATGAGTTCCTGAGCTGGCTGCGGCGGACCGGCCAGGACCACCGAGACCGAATCTGCCTGATCGTCTCCGGCAGCGTGGGTCTGGAGCCGATCCTGCGACAGGCGGGGCTCAGTGCCCACGCGAACATCTTCTCTCCCTTCGACCTGAAACCCTGGGACGAGGAGACCGCGCTCGGCTGCCTGGCCGCCCTCGCGAAGACCTACGAGCTCGACCTGCCCCTCGCCTCCCGCAAGGAGATGTGCCGCCGGCTGCGGTGTCTTGTCCCCCACCACGTGCAACGGTTCTTCGACAGCCTCGACGAGGATCTTCGGCGCACGGATGGTCGGCGCGCCGTCTCGCTCGACGATGTCGCGCGCGTGTACACCGACGAGATGCTCAGCATTCGCGGGCAGGTGGATCTCGACCACTACGAGAGCCGACTGAAGCTCGTTCTCGGCCCCGATGGCTATCGCGCCGCACTCTCCCTCCTCACCGAAGCGGCGGTCAACGACGGCGTGCTGCGGCCCGGTGCCATCGACCGATATCGCGAGGACTTCCGGGTCTGGGCGGCGGCCGATGAGCCGGTACCGATCGACGACGTGCTTCGCGTGCTCGAACACGACGGGTATCTGGAGCCCCACGGAGACGGCTACCGGTTCGTCTCGGGCCTCCTCGAGGATTGGTGGCGCGCCCGGCACGAGCGCCACTTCCGCCCCGTCGCACGGCGTTCGGATTCGCAGGGAGCATGACGAGTGGCCTTGCCCACTCGCAAGTTCAACCCCGGCTTCCTCACCGACGACGAGCTCGTGGCGTCCTACTGCGTGCGAACGGCAGAGTTCGAGCTGCTCGTCGACGTCCTGCGCGACTGTACCGGAGCCTCGAACCCCCACCAGCTCGTCATCGGGCCGCGGGGCAGCGGGAAGACGACCCTGCTCCTGCGCATCGCGGCCGAGCTGCACCGGGATGCCGCGCTAGCCTGGAATTCTCACCGGCGTAGCGACAAGAGGCTGCCCGTGATGGCGTAAA
>JAPOVI010000008.1 GCA_026708265.1 Acidobacteriota bacterium | reverse complement strand
GGTACTGCCGCCCGCGGGGGGCGACCGTCTCCACGGTCCGGTTGACGGCCGTGGCGGCGCTCAGCAGCGTCCGCACGACGTCGAGGTGCCCTTCGCGAACCGCGAACAGGAGCGGCGTGAAGCCGGAGTCGAGCGGCGCGCGGAAGTCGGCCCCGATCTCGATCAGCGTCTCCACCACGTCCGCGTGGCCCTCCGCCGCCGCCCACATCAGCGCGGTCTGGCCGCGCGCCGGCTCCCGCACGGTGATGTCCGCACCGCGCGCCACGAGCGCCCGAACGAGGCTCACGCGACCCGTGCGGGCCGCGGTCATCAGGACCGTCTCGCCGCCGGGGAGCGTCGTGTTCGGGTCGGCGCCGGCGGCCAGCAGCCGCTCCACCATCGCGACGTTGGCGTTCTCGGCCGCGAGCGAGAGCGCCGTCACGCCGTAGCGGTTCTCGGCCGCGACGTCGGCGCCGGCATCGAGCATCCGGCCCACGAGATCCGCATCGTCGTGGTAGGCCGCCCAGTGCAGGGCGGTCATGCCGTCGACCTGTCGGGCGTCCAGGTCGGTCGCCCGTGCGAGCAGATCGTCGATGGCGGTCCGGTCGAGGCGCTGCACGGCGTCGGCGAGCGGAGCGTCGGCGCCGGCGGCCATGGCCGGTCCAGGTGCCGTGGCCGCCAGGGCCGCGAGAAACACCCCGACGGCCGCCGTCCGAGCCACCCGCGATGACGTTGCCGTCCGTCGAGCCACCAAGAGCAGGCGATGGCGCATCGCTTCCCTCTCTCCCGTATTCCGAAACGTCGTCGTTCCGCGAGCCGGACGCGGCCGACGGCCGCCGGCGCCGCACGACCCGGAGCCGCACCGGCCGCGCTTCACGACCCGGAGCCGCCGCCGGCGCTTCATGACCCGGAGCTGCCGCCCGCGCACGACCCGGAGCCGCCGCCCGTTCCGGTGGACGGCGCTCGCGCTCGCCCCGGCATCGAATCCGCCGCCGATCAGCCGAGCGGGACCGGTCTGAGCAGCGACTCGATCCGCCCCGTGCTGTCGGCGAACTTCTCCAGCCGGATCCCGGCCGCATCCAGAAGCGCCAGGTGCAGGTTGGCCATCGGCTCCGGCTTGGCGTACCGGATGTGGCGCCCGCCGCCCGATCTCCCCGCCCCGCCGCCCGCCACGACGATCGGCAGGTCGACGTGGTCGTGCACGTTCGGGTTGCCCATGCCGCTGCCGTAGAGGTAGAGCGAATGGTCGAGCAGCGACCCGTCGCCGTCCGGCGTCTCCGCCAGCTTCTCCAGGAAGCGGGCGAACAGCGACACGTGGTACTGGTTGATCTTGGCCAGCATCGCGAGCTTCGCCGGGTCGTTCCCGTGGTGCGACGTCGGGTGGTGCGGGTCCGGCACCCCGATCTCGCTGTAGGTGCGGTTGCTCGACTCGCGCGCGAGCTGGAACGTGACGACCCGCGTCACGTCGCCCTGCAGCGCCAGCGCCTGCAGGTCGAACATCAGCGCGGCGTGATCGGCGTACGCCGCGGGAACCCCGACCGGACGGTCGAGATCCGGCAAAGCGTTGTCCATCGTCTCCGACTCGGCCCGCTGGATGCGCCGCTCCACCTCGCGCACGGTGTCGAGGTACTCGCCGACGCGGGTGCGGTCGGCCGCCCCGAGCTGGCCCTGGAGCCGCGCGATGTCGTCGCGCACCCAGTCGAGCAGGCTCGCCCGGCGCCCGAGGGCGGCGCGCCGCTGGTCGGCCGTGCCGCCCTCGCCGAAGAGGCGCTCGAACACGACCCGCGGATGGGCCTCGGCCGGGAGCGGCGTCGTCGGGGACGACCACGACAGGTTGTTCTGGTAGACGCAGGCGTAGCCGTTGTCGCACTGGCCGACCATGTCCATCAGGTCCATGGCCAGCTCGAGCGACGGGAGCCGCGTCTCCTGCCCGATCTGCTGCGCCGCGATCTGGTCGACCGTGGTTCCGAGGTAGTAGTCGCTGCTCTCGGTCCACTTGGCCGTCGCCGCGCTCAGGAAGGCCGCGTTCGACGTCGCGTGGGTCCCCGGATAGGCGTTCCGGAGCTCCAGGTTGGTGACGACGGTGAGCTGATCCCGGACCGGAGCGAGCGGCGAGAGGCTCGGCGAGAGCTTCTCGAGCGCGCCGGTATCGCCCGGCGGGGTCCAGCTCGCGATGTGCGAACCCATCGGGATGTAGATGAAGCCGAGCCGCCGCGCGGGATGGGCCGCGGTCTTCGCCAGCGCGGTCATCGACGGCACCATCGCGTCGAGGAGCGGCAGGGCGACGGCGGCGCCCATGCCCCGCAGGAACGTGCGCCGCGGCAGGGTCTTCCTGGTGATCACCATGATGCAGTCCTCATCTGGAACGGCAGGCTGTCGACGATGCCCAGGACGAGGGCGGAGAACCGGTGGTCCTCCTCCGCCGCCTCGCGCACGATGCGGCGGACGGCGGGCGCGTCGTCCCACGTCATGCCCCGCCCGGTGGCGAAGGTGAGCAGCTTCTCGGTCAAGGTGGTGACGAACAGCTCCGGGCGAGCCAGCAGGGCCTCCTCGAGCGACGCCACGCCGTCGAAGTGCGACCCGTCGAAGAGCGTCCCCGACGCATCGATCGGCACGCCGCCGTCGATGTCCCGCCAGCGCCCCACCGCGTCGTAGTGCTCGAACGCGAAGCCCACCGGGTCCATCAGGCGGTGGCAACTCGCGCACGCGGGGTTGGCGCGGTGCGCGGCGAGACGCTCGCGCATCGAGAGGGCGACTCCGCCGCCGCCGGACTCCTCGAGCTCCGGGACGTTGGGCGGGGGCGGGGGAGGCGGCACGCCGAGGACGTTGTCCAGGATCCACTTGCCGCGGATGACGGGCGACGTGCGGGTGGCGTACGACGTCACGAGCAGGATGCTGCCGTGGCGCAGCAACCCGCCGCGTGGCGCGTGCTCCTCGGTGCCGTCGAAGGTCAGGCGGCGGAAGCGGCTGCCGTAGACGTGCGGGATGCCGTAGTGCTTGGCCAGGCGCTCGTTGACGAACGTGTAGTCCGCGCGGACGAGGTCGAGCGCGCTCCGGTCCTCCCGGAGGACGCTCTCGACGAGCAGCTCCGTCTCGCGCCGGAACGCCTGCCGGAGGTTGTCGTCGAAGTCCGGGAAGCGCCGCATGTCCGGCGCGATGGAGTCGAGATTGCGCAGGTGCAGCCACTGCGCCGCGAAGTTCGAGACGAGATTGTGGGCGCGCGGGTCGGCCAGCATGCGCCGCACCTGCCGCTCCCGCCCCGCGGGGGTGGTCAGCACTCCCCGCTCGGCCGCTTCGAGGAGCTCGTCGTCGGGGATGCGGCGCCGGAGGCAGAACGACAGCCGCGAGGCGCGCGCGAGGTCGCCGCGGGGGCACCGACCTCGGTTACTTCGACGATGGTCGG
>JAPOVI010000218.1 GCA_026708265.1 Acidobacteriota bacterium | reverse complement strand
GTCGGGGCGTGGCTCAGCCTGGTAGAGCACTCGGTTCGGGACCGAGGGGTCGGAGGTTCAAATCCTCTCGCCCCGACCATCTTCCTTCCTTCCGGGATTCCTCCTCGGCGATACCGCTCACGTTCCGTTCCGGCGCACCGGCGAACCGGGTGCGTCGCTCGGGGGAGGGGCGTGCACGTCGACCTCCGTCAGCGACCAGGCGAACGCGGGATCGCGCCCGGTCTGTCGCAGGCGCACGTAGCGAGCCGGAGCGGCCGTGAACGTGACGGTCAGCGGGGCGCGCGCGTCGCGGAGGGCCTCGCGCAGGACGGCCAGTTCGGTGCGCCCCTGCCAGACGGTTTCCCAGACGCTGGCGTCTCGCGATGTCTCCACCCGCAGCCGGCGGGGGAAGTCCATCCCGAGACTGCCCCAGAGGACCACCCCACCCACGGGCCGCGCCGCATCCAGCTCGAGTCGCAGCCACTGACCCGGAGCTTGCGGACCGGTCGTCCACCGCGGTCCGTGGACTCCGTCGATCGCGTAGTCGACCAGGTCCTCGTTCTCGCTCGCGCGTGCGCGGACGACCGACAGGCGCTCACCGACCACGGGCGGCGGCGGCGCGGTGGCGGGCCGGACGAACGTATACAGGGCCTCGGAGGCCGTGTGGGCGTCGAGCCGCAGTCCCGCCACGGCCGCCGCGGCTGCCTCGAGTTGCCGGGAGCCGGGTCGGGTTCGGTCGAGCCGAACGTGGCGCACGCCGACCTCGGACAGCCAGGCGAGCACTTCACCCCGCCCCGACCGCAGGCCCCGGGCGAGCGCCCCGTAGTACGGCGGAGCGTGCCCGCTGTAACCGTTCACGACCGGCCGGCCGTGGGCGGCTCCGCGGAGCATCGCGGCGGCGTCGTCGTCTCGCCAGCCGAGGGGCAGATCCACCACCGGACCGGTCGCCCGCGCCTCGAGCAGCGGTGACGGCGACGGTGCCGGGACGACGGGCAGGCGTCCCCATCCGTCGAGCAGGATGCCGGCCGCGATCACCGCGAAGAAGGCGAGCCGTCGGCGGCCGCCGGAGGGTGCGAGCCGCGCGCAGGAGAGGGCCGCCAGTGCCGACAGACAGACGAGCACGAGCATCCAGAACCGCGCCGGGGCACGCAGCGCCTCGAAGCCGGGGATCTGCAGCAGCCCCAGATAGGGCGCGTAGGCCAGGACGGGAGTCCCGGCCACCTCGGGGCGCGGCCCCATGGCGCAGAGCCCGAGCGCCGCAGCCGCCAGCAGATAGAACGCGAACGGGGAACGCCTCCGCCACGCCTCCGTGCAGGTCCGACCCAGGAGGAGCGCGGCGGCGGCGGCGAGCGCGAAGTGCGCGCCGATCTTGTCGATGCTGGTGACCGAGACGCGGAGACCGGCCAGGTCCACGGCCCACGGGCCCGCCACCAACCGCAGCACGAGAAAGGTCCCGCCGACGCAGGCCAGCGCCGTGGCCACCGTGCGGGCGGCGCGCAGGGAGCGAGGCTCCGGCGCGCCCGGGCGCCATCCGCGGGCCCGCCACAGGGCGCTGCCGATCAGGAGCACGATCGCCACGCCGGGGAACAGCTCCTGCTCGGGACCCGGCGACCACTCGAGAGGTCCCCAGAGGGCCAAGTGCGGCGCGATCCCCGCCAGGGAAGTCAGGTCGGCACTGTAGGTTGCGATCTCCGACGGCGCACGGCCCAGCCCCTGCTCGGCGTGCAGCAGCCGATACGTCGCCAGCATCGGCACGAGCGGCAGCATCGCGGCTGCTCCGGCCCCGCCAACCCGTGCGATCTGGCGCCACCCGCCGGAGCCGCGGCTGAACCAGACGGCCCACAACCCCACCAGCACCGGGAAATAGGCCAGGTAGTAGCCGTTCGTCAGCCCCTGCAAGGTCGTCGCCCCCGCGAACGCCGCGAGCCACCGCGGCCTCGGATCTCGCAGGTAGCGATGAAGCGCGGCCAGCGCCAGCGGCATCCAGAAGGCGGCCAACACCTGCAGATGGGAAACCTGGCTCATGCGGTACGGGGCGAAGGCGAAGGCCAGCCCGGCTATCCAGGCCGCGTCGCGGCGGCCCGTGAGCTCCCGTCCCAGTACGTAGCCGGCCGCGCCGCAGAGCGGGAACGTCAGCAGGAAGACGAGGTTGTAGGTGACGACGGGGCTACCCGTCAGCCACTGGAGAGGACCGGAGAGCGGCAGCAGGCCGAGCAGATGCTCCGAGTAGGCGAGCGCGCCGGGATAGGGATGGAAGGCCGGCGCGTTCCACCACGACCCGGTGAGAGGTGTCGACTGCGTGTTCCACCACAGGAGCCACGCGTTCAGCACGGGATCGGCGCGGTCGCCCGGCAGCAGGCCTGACGCGTCCCGCAGGAGCGGAAGGGCCAAGGCGGCCGTGAGGAGCAGGTAGGAGGCGACCGCCGCCGCGTCGCGGAGGCCGGGGTGGCCGATCGCCGCCCCGGCGGACCGCTGCGGTGCGAAGTCCCGAGCTCGCGTCCGAATCACCCGTTCCTGCCGGCACGTCGCGCCGGACGGCTCACGACCCGGCCCCCGAACGAGTGGGACCTCAGTTCTCGTTCGTTTCGGCGAACTGCGACGCCTCCCGGTACACCGCGTCGTCCGTCGCTCCCGCCCAGTAGCGGGCGAGGGTGGCGTAGTGCTCGCGGGCGGCGCCGCGATCGCCGCTCGCGGCGGCAGCCCGGGCGGCGCCAAGGAGCGAGCGCATCCGGTTCGGCATCCGCAGCAGCGACGTATCGAACTTCGACCGCGCCTCCGCCGGCCGATCGAGCTCGAGGAGAATCTCGCCGTAGAGCTCGTACGGGGGCTTGACGGGGTTGGCGGCGCCGTTCGGCAGCCGCAGTGTCTCGACGGCGTCGATGGCCTCGTCCATCAGGGCGATGGCGCCGTCGGCGTCACCCTCGCGCGCCCGGATCGACGCGGCGATCTCCCAATGGGCGATCCGGTCCTGCGCGCCGCCGTCGGCGGCCCGCTCGGCGAGGGCGTCCTCGACCGTCCGCGCGGTCTCGAGGTCGCCCGTGCGCACGGCGCTCAGTCCGGTGGCGAGCAGCTCGTGGACCGATGCGTCCTCCGTGACGGGCTTCACCTGCCACCGCTCGCTCTCGACGATGTAGCGCGCGCGGACCAGCGGCAGCGTGCCGGCGGCCCGCTGCTGGTCGCCGCTCTGCTCGATCAGCGCCTCCAGCCGCTCGATCCAGAGGCGGCCGCGCTCGTAGTCGCCCCGCTGCAGGTCTCCGTACTGGCCCCAGTCGAGCGAGTGGACGGCGTCTCCCACGCTGTCGCCCGGCTGCCACAGGGCGCGCGCGGCGTCGTGCGCCGACTGGTTGTGCGCCGATACCAGGTCCCACATGCCGTGCTGGATGAAGATGTGCGTCGGCATGTGACGCGCGTGCGATACCGCCGGTGCGATCTCGGCGTAGCGCCGCGCCGCGTCGAGCGCCAGCGGGGCGTGGATCGGATCGTCGAAGGCGTGAATCGTGTAATGCGGGGCTCCGGGGTGATCGGGGTTCGCCTGGAACACCCGCATGGCGATCGTGCCGGCCCGCACCTCGAGGCGCAGCGAGTCGTCGCCCAGGGCGCGGGCGCCGGCCAGCATCGACAAGGCGTAGAGGGTGGCGACCTCGTGATCGTCGGGGTAGCGCTCGTAGAGGCGGCCCATCGCCTCCATGTAGCCGACCCGCCGCTCGTCGTAAGAGCCCTCCTCGGCCCACAACACCTCGACCGCCTCCAGGAAGCCGCGCTCGCGATCCGTCGGCGCCTTGGCGGCGCGCTCCTCGCGCGTGCTTCCGAGTCGCGCCAGTACGGCGCGCGGGTTCTCCTCGTCGAGCCCGAAGCGGCCGCCGAACAGCGGGTGGTTGTAGCAGAGGGTCTCGCCCCAGTAGGCGAGGGCGAAGTCCGGCTCGATGGCCTGCGCGGCCTGGAACTGCTCGATGGCCTGTTTCCAGCCGAAGCTGTGGAGGATTGCGACTCCGCGCAGGAAGTGGCCCTGCGCCTCCTCGGAACGCGCGGACGTCGGGAAGTCCAGCGACCCGACCTCCGCGAACTGCGCGCCGGCCGGCGGGGCCGCAAGAAGAGCTACGAACAGGATGGCGGCGAGTCTCATTCGTGACCTCCCTCGAACGCACAGCGTACCACAGGGGCGGGCGCCGGGGGTCGACGTCCCGGACGCGGAAAGGGCGCATCCGTCCGCTATACTTGCCACGGAATCCCCATGGAAAGTCCGGACCGGTTGCGGGCGCTCATACGTCACGTCCCCGACTTCCCGAAACCGGGGATCCTGTTCTATGACATCACCACGCTCCTGCGCGATCCGGCGGGGCTGCGGGCGGCGCTCGACTGCATGGCCGCGCCCTATCGGGAGGCGGGCATCGACGCCGTCGTCGGAATCGAGAGCCGCGGGTTCCTCTTCGGCATCGGCGTGGCGGACCGCCTGGGAGCCGGCTTCGTGCCGGTCCGCAAGCCGGGCAAGCTGCCGGCGCGCACGGCAAGCGTCGCGTACGATCTCGAGTACGGCTCGGACGCGGTGGAGATGCACGAGGATGCCCTCGAAGCCGGCCAGCGCGTGCTCGTCGTCGACGATCTCCTGGCGACGGGAGGCACCGCGCAGGCGACGGTGGAGCTGGTGGCGGGACGCGGCGCCGTCGTCCACGGGCTCGCCGTCCTCATCGAGCTCGGCGCGCTCAACGGGCGCTCGCGTCTGGCCGGACACGACGTGTTCGCCGCGCTGCGCTACTGAGGCGGCGGCGCCGCGCGGGTGCCGCTCGGAGAGGCGCCGGAGACGGGCGGCCGCATGATCGAGCCGCTCCTCGCCACTCTGGTGCTGGTCGTGCTCGTGGTGGCCGAGCGCGCGCGGCGCGAGCGGCGGCGGCAGCACCGCGAGCGGTTGGCCGCGCTCCTGCTCACCAGCGTCGGGCCGGCCGTCGCCCGCGCGGACGGGCGCGAGCTGCTGGGCTGGCGGAGCGTGGCGACGGCGCTCCGGGAGGTCCTGCCGGACGCGGTCCGGACCATCGAGCGGGGCACAGGTCAGCCGTTTCCGTTTCCTCGGGGGGTCGTCGACGACGCCCACGCCCGCTGGACGGCCGACTGGCTAGCGTGGGAACGGGCGCACGACATTCGGTTTCGGCAGCGGGCGAGCGCCTTGGAAGCAGAGCTCCGGGGTAGCGGCGAGGTGGACACGGCGTCGGGGCAGGCGCGGCTGGCCGCTCTCGACGACGAGAAGCTGCAGGACTACCAGCGCCGGTACGAGGAGTACGTGCGCGTCGGGAAGGCTCTCGCGGCGCTCGCCGAAGGGGGCCCGGAGCCCCGGGTGTCCGCCGGACCCGCCACCGCCGACCGTGCCGCGCCGTGAGCCCCGGCGCCGCCGGAATGATGTCGGATGCGCGTGTAGCTCAGCTGGATAGAGCGGCCGCCTCCTAAGCGGCAGGCCCCCGGTTCGAATCCGGGCACGCGCGCCACCCTACCGATTCACCAGTTCCCACCTGTCGCCGGGAAGCGCAAGTTCGCCCCATAGATACAGGTATCTACTATCCCGACGGTTGTCCGCGCTCCGCGCTCACAGGCGCCGCCCCAGAATCAGCGCGTCGTCGACGGGCTGCACGTAGTAGCGCGGCCGGAGGCCGCGCAGCGTGAAGCCGGCCGACTCGTAGAGGCGCCGCGCCACCTGGTTGGCGCGGCGTACCTCGAGCGTGGCCTCCCGGGCGCCCAGCCGTCGGGCTTCTCCGACCACGTGTCGAACGAGCGCCCGCGCCGCCCCCTGCCGGCGCAGCGCCGGCGCGACCGCGAGCCCGTTGATGTGCAACTCGTCGCTGACGAGCCACGTCGAGCAATACCCGGCCACCTCGCCCGCGGAGCAGCGCACGACGAACAGGTGGGCGGTGTCGCGGCGCTCGAGCTCGCGGGAGAACATCGCCCTCGTCCACCCGCGGCGGAACGACGCGTCGGCAACCGCCACGACCCCGTCGAGATCCCGCATCGCGGCGAGTCGTTCCACCGTCCAGCCTGCGCTCGGCGCTCTCATGAAGGGAACCGCCCGTCGCCGCGCGGATCGCGAGCGGCCGGCCGCTGCGCAGCGCGAGCGCGCGCGCGGTCCCGCGCGATCTCGGCGTCGGGGCGGCGCACGTAGACCGGTTGGATGGCATGCGGGGCGACCGTCTCTCCGCGGCCCGCGCGCTCCGCCGCGAGAGCGGCCAGGGTCGGGGCGAGCGGAGGGAGCCGATCCGCGAGGATGGCCCGCGCTCCGAACCGCGCATCCAGCCGGTCGCGGGTCGCTGTGACGGCGTCGCCGCCGAAGGCGACGGTACGGCCTTCCATGTAGTCGGCCCAGCCGTCGAGGACGTCGTCCGGCCTTCCCGCGGCCGGCGGCACGAGGATGCGCTCCGCGTGCTTCTCGCGGGTGTAGAGGGCGGCGAAGACCTCCCCGCGCTGTCCGTCCATCCAGGATGCCAACAGGTCCGTGCCGGCGGTTGCCCCGGACAGCTCGCGGGCGACCGCGTCGAGGGTCGACACCGGAACGACCGGACACCTGTGCACGAGCGCCAGGGCCTGAATGGTCGCCACGCCGACGCGGACGCTCGTGAACGACCCCGGACCGGACGAGACGGCCAGCAGGTCCACGTCCGCGAGGTCCGTACGCCCGGAGGCCAGCAGGCGCAGGAGATCGGCGGGCAGGCGCTCGCCATGGGTCCGAGCCGGGTCGCCTTCGATCGCGGCGAGGACCTCGCCGTCCCGCACGAGTGCTGCGCTGCCAGCGCGCGTGCCCGTATCGAGTGCCAGAACCGTCATTTCCTTGGCGTTCGCCTCCCGTTCCGGGCCGGCCCGCCGCAGCCGCCGCCGCTCCGGGGCGATGCTACCATCGGACACGATGGGATCGACCCCCGGGAACGCTCCGGCAGGCCAGGCGGGAGCCAGCCCGGCGATGCAGCAGTACCTCGACGCCAAGCGTCAGCATCCCGAGGCCCTGGTCTTCTTCCGCATGGGCGACTTCTACGAGATGTTCCACGAGGACGCGGTCACCGGGGCGCGGGCCCTGGATCTGACGCTGACCTCGCGCGGCCGGGACGCTGGCGGCGACCCCATCCCGATGTGCGGCGTCCCGCATCACGCTGCCGACACCTACATCGTGCGGCTCGTCCGGCAGGGTTTCCGGGTCGCGGTCTGCGAACAGGTCGAGCCGGCCCGCAGGGCGCGCGGGCTCGTGCGCCGGGAGGTCGTTCGTGTCGTGTCGCCCGGCACCCTTACGGACGCCGGCTACCTCGACGCCCGCGAGCCGGCCTTCCTGATGGCGGTTGCCGCACACGGGCCGCGCGGGGACTCACGTGCCTCCTACGGCGTCGCGGTGGCGGAGTTCTCCACGGGAGAGTTTCGGGCCGCCCAGCACGATGGCGCCGGCGGTCTCGCCGCTCTCCGGGACGAGATCGCCGCCACACGCCCCCGCGAGCTCCTGTTCCCCGCCGGGGGCGACCTTGCGGAGCGTTTGGCCAAGGCCGCGGCGGGCGTTGCGGTGACCGCAGTCGACGAAGGGGCCTACGGGCTCGAGCGGGCGCACCGGGCTCTCCTCGAGCAGCTCGGGACGGCGTCGCTCGAGGGGTTCGGGTTGCGCGTCGACGAGCACGGGGCTGCGATTCGCGCCGCCGGCGCGCTCGTGCACTACCTGCGCGACACCCAGAAGGGCGAGCTCGCCCACCTTCGGGGCCTCGCCTTCCGCCGCCGGGCGGACCACGTCGTGATCGACCCGGTCACGTTCGCTCGTCTGGAGGTCCTCCAGGGCGCCGCCGGCTCCCGCGCCGGCTCGCTCGCCGAGGAGCTCGATCGCACGTCCACTCCCATGGGCGGGCGCCTCCTCCGCGCCTGGCTGCGGCAGCCGCTCGCCGCGGTAGCGCCGATCCTGGAGCGGCACGATGCGGTCGAGGAATGGACCGGGGAGGTCGCGGCGCGGACGAGGCTGCGGAAGGCCCTCGCCGACGTCCATGACCTCGAGCGCCTGCTCGGGCGCGTCGCGCTCGGTACGGCCGGTCCGCGCGACGTGGGCGCGCTCGGCCGCTCGCTAGCCGTCATCCCGCGGGTGAGAGAGCTCGTCTCCCCCTGCCGGGCGCGGTTCGCGGCGGCGCTGCTGGCAGAGCTCGACGACCTCTCGGACGTTCGCGGACGCATCGAGGCGACCCTCTCCGTCGATCTTCCGGCCCTGGTCCGTGACGGCGGCGCCATCCGCGACGGCGTCGACGAGGAGCTCGACGATCTCAGGCAGACCAGCCGCGGCGCCCGCTCCGCGATCGCGGCGCTCGAGGCGGAGGAACGCGCCCGCACCGGCATCGGGTCCCTCAAGGTCCGCTTCAATCGCGTCTTCGGGTACTACATCGAGGTATCGAAGCCGAATCTCCCACGCGTTCCCGACGACTACCACCGCAAGCAGACCGTCGCCAACGGCGAGCGCTTCATCACCCCGGCGCTCAAGGAGTACGAGCGCAAGGTGCTCGGCGCGGAAGAGCGCATGCTCGAGCGGGAGCAGGAGCTGTTCGAGGCGTTGCGCCAGGAGATCGTCGGCCAGGCCGGCCGCATTCAGGCGGCGGCGCGCTCGCTGGCGGCGATCGATGTCGTCGCCACGCTGGCGGAGGTCGCCGCGGACCGCGGGTACACGAGGCCCGAGGTGCACGAGGGCGCCGAGCTCGTCGTGACGGAAGGACGTCACCCCGTCGTGGAGCGGCGCGCCCCGGACGGCTTCGTCCCGAACGACGTCACGCTCAACGGGACCGACCACCAGGTGGTGGTGCTGACGGGGCCGAACATGGGCGGGAAGTCCACCTACCTGCGTCAGACGGCGCTCGTCGTCCTGATGGCGCACGCCGGCTCGTTCGTCCCCGCGCGCGCGGCCGCGGTCCCGATCGTGGACCGCATCTTCGCGCGGGTCGGCGCGTCGGACGACATCGCGGGCGGACGATCGACCTTCATGATGGAGATGGAGGAAACCGCCCGCATCCTCAACACGTCGACGTCGCGCAGCCTCGTCCTGCTCGACGAGGTCGGGCGCGGCACCGCGACCTTCGACGGCCTGAGCATCGCCTGGGCGGTGGCCGAGCACCTCGCCACCAGCTCCCGCGCACGCCCGAAGACGCTCTTCGCCACCCACTACCACGAGCTGACCGACCTGGCCAACGCCCTTCCCGGCGTCGCGAACTACCACGTCGCGGCGCGCGAGTGGCGGGACGGCATCGTCTTCCTGCACAAGGTCGAGCCCGGCCGGTCGGACCGGAGCTACGGCGTTCAGGTGGCGCGCCTTGCCGGCCTGCCCCCCGACACGGTAGCCCGTGCGAAGACGATCCTCGCCGGGCTCGAAAGCGACGAGCTCTCGCGCGGCGGCCGGCCGGCCTTCAACGCGCCGCCCAACGAGGCCGGGGTGCAGCTCGGCCTCTTCCAGGCGGCGCCCGCCAACCACGGGCGCGTTCTCCGCCGCCTGCGGGAGGTGGACGTCGACCGCCTGACTCCGATCGATGCGCTCGGTCTGCTCGCCGAGCTGAAGCAGGATCTCGAGGACGATGCCGAAGGCCGACCCGCCGGGTTCGAAGACGCGCTTCCTTGACGTCCCCGTCGAGCCGTTCGAGGCGGTCGCGGGAGCCCCCGCCGAGGAGATTCTGCGCCGCATGGAACGCATCTCGTTCCAGGGACGCAATCTCGCGATCGCCCACCGGGTGTGGCGCAAGATGCTGGCCGACGACGTGCTGATCTTTCTCGGCGCGGCCGGTGCCCTCAGCGCGGGCGGGTTGCGCCTCGTCCTCGCCCGGCTCATCGAGAGCCGGGCCCTGGATTGCCTCGTCTCGACCGGCGCGAACCTCTACCACGACCTCCACGAGACGCGCGGACGCAGGCACTTCATCGGCTCCCCGGATGCCGACGACGGCGCGCTGCAGGCCGCGCACGTCGATCGCGTGTACGACACGCTGGTCGACGAGGACGAGTTCATCGAGAACGACAACTGGGTGGCCAGCTTCGTGACGACGCTGGACAGGCGTCCCTATACGACGCGCGAGCTCCTCTATCGGCTCGGCGGGCACCTCTGGCGCGAGACCGGCCGCGCCGGCATCCTGACCGCCGCGTACCGCGCCCGAGTGCCGATCTTCTGTCCGGCGATCGCGGACTCGTCCATCGGCATGGGGTTGTCGCAGGCTCGCCAGAGGCATCCCGACCTCGGACACGTCGACGTGATCGGAGACATCATCGAGTCCGCCAACCTCGTCATCCGCCGGCCCCGGACGGCGTCGGTGGTCCTGGGCGGCGGGACGCCGAAGAACTTCATCAACCAGGCCAGCGTCCAGGCCGAGTTCTACCGGCCGGGGAGCGGGGGGCACCGCTACGCGCTGCAGATCGTGACCGACGTACCGCACTTCGGCGGTGCGTCCGGCTCGACCCTCGACGAGGCCCGCAGCTGGGGCAAGCTGGCCGAGGACGCGGATCGGGTGAGCGTGAACGCCGACGTGACGGTGGCGCTCCCGTTGCTGGCGAGCGCGCTGGAGGCTTCGGCCCGCGGGGATCTCGAGGCCCGTCGGGCGCCGGTGTTCGAGCTGGACGGGCGGGCGCTCGCGATCGACGGCGATCCGCTGCCGGTCGATCGCTACGACACGGAGCGGGTCGAGATCTTCTGATCGCGTCCCGCCCCGCGCCGGATCCGGGCCCCGCGTTCCCTTCCTTCCGCTGACGCCTCGTCCGCGGCGGGAGGCAGGCCGGCCGGCTCCTGCTGCGTAACGCAGTGGATCGCGCCGAGGCCGAGGATCAGGTCGCCCGCGTGGATGCCCACCACCTCGCGGTCGGGGAACAGGAAGGCCAACCGGTCGAGAGCCACCCGGTCCGCGGGATCGTTGAACGTCGGGACGAGCACGACCCGGTTCGCGATGTAGAAGTTGAGGTAGCTCGCCGGGAGCCGCACGTCGTCGAAGCGGATCGGTCGCGGCATGGGCAGCGCGACGACGCGCAACGGGCGCCCCTTGAGATCGCGCACGGCGCGCAGGCGGGCGAGATTGTCGGCCAGGGGGGCGTGATTGACGTCCGCGACGTCCTCCTCCCAGGCCGCGACCACCACGTCGGGGGCTACGAAGCGGGCCACGTCGTCGACGTGCCCGTGGGTGTCGTCACCGGCGATGCCGTCCCCCAGCCAGAGCACGCGGCGGACGCCGAGGTGACTCCGCAGGCTCTTCTCCAGCTCGTCGCGCGTCGCGCCGGGGTTTCTCGCCTGGGCCTTGCCGAGAAGGCACGCCTCGGTGGTCAGCAGCAGGCCCTCGCCATTGACGTCGATGCTGCCCCCTTCGAGCACCATGCGGCGCCGTCGCCCGCCGATCCGAACGGTGGGCGCGAAACGGTGCACGCCCAGGTGGCGGGAGAGGCGCCGGGGCAAGGCGTCGTCCCGGCGACAGGCCGGATAGCGGGCCCATCCCGTGAAGCGCCAGTCGGTTGCCGCGACCTCGTGCAGGGTGCCCCCGGCCGGGCGGGAGATGAAGATGGGTCCCGAGTCGCGAATCCACGAGCGGTCCGTCGCTGTCACCAGGCGGTCGACCGCGGCGAGATCGACGCCTCCCCGCGCGAGGCGCCTCTCCGCGCGCCGGGCCACCGCGGTGGTCTGGCAGACGAGCCCCACCCGCTCGCCGCGGACCAGGTGCCGCACCATATCGACGAAGCACCACTCGACGGCCGACGTCTTGACGTCCCAGTCGGCTCGGTTGTGCGGCCAGATCAGCCAGGTCGCGCGATGCGGCTCCCACTCGGCGGGCATCCGGAAGCCTCCCGCGGCCGGCGTCTGCGCGCGGCCGGCGCCGAGACGTCCATGCGTCATCCCGACGGCACGCGACCGGGAGGCTCGTCGAGGTACCGCCGGGTCAGCGGGGCGTAGGTGTCGATCCGACGATCGCGCAGGAACGGCCAGTCGCGCCGCAGGGTCTCGATCCGCCCGCGGCTGCAGGCCGCCACCAGCACGTCCGGCCCGTCCCCCTTCGCCTCGGCGAGCACGCGCCCCTGCGGATCGCAGACGAACGATCGGCCCCAGAAGTCGAGGCTCCCCGCGGAGGACTCTTCCTTCCCGACGCGGTTCACCGCCGCCAGGTACACGCCGTTGGCGATGGCGTGTCCCTGCTGCACGATGCGCCAGGCATCGGACTGGGCGAGTCCGACTCCTCCGCGGTCCGCGGGTACCCAGCCGATTGCCGTCGGACAGACGAGCAGCTCGGCCCCGCCGAGCGCCGTCAGCCGTGCTGCCTCCGGATACCACTGGTCCCAGCAGATCAGCACCCCGATGCGGGCGAAGCGGGTTGTGAACACGCCGTACCCGAGGTCGCCGGGCGTGAAGTAGAACTTCTCGAAGTACTGCGGGTCGTCGGGGACGTGGGTCTTGCGATAGACGCCGGCCAGGCTTCCGTCGGCGTCGACGACCGCGGCCGAGTTGTGGTAGAGCCCGGGGGCGCGCCGCTCGAAGAGCGGCACGACCAGCGCCACGCCGAGCTCGGAGGCGAGATCTCCGTAGCGGTCGGTGGTCGGGCCCGGAATCCGTTCCGCGAGATCGAAGCAGGCTGCGTCCTCGGTCTGGCAGAAGTACGGCGTCGCGAACAGCTCCTGCAGACAGACGATCTGGGCGCCGCGACGGGCGGCCTCCCGGATTCCCGCGGCAGCCGAGGCGTGGTTGGCGCCGAGGTCGCCGGAGCACGCCATCTGCACCAATCCCACCCGGAACTCGCCGGCGGGAGCCGAGTGCGCTTCGGACATCGGGATCCGGGCGCGGGGGTCTACCGGGTCGCGCCCAGTTCCTCGATTGCCCGCCGCGCTTCCGGCGCATACGGAGAGGCCGGGAAGTCGTCGACGATGCGGGCGAAGGCCGCCTGCGCGTCCGAGGGCTGCCCGGCCAGGCCGTACGCCCGGCCGAGGCGCATCAGCACGGCGTCCTGCGGCAGATCGGTTGCGGCGCTCGACTCGGCTTCGAGAATCGCGATGGCGTCGGCGTACGCCCCCTCCATCAGGTGCGTCTCGGCGAGACCGAGGCGCGCCATCTGGCCGTATACCTGATTCCCGGCGAGGTCGGCGACCTGCCGGTATTGCGCGTTCGCCTCCGTGCTGCGCCCGAGCACGCTCAACGCCGAGGCCGCCTGGTAGCGCGCCGCGATGCCCTGCGTCAGGCCGGGGTACGCGTCGGCAGCGGCGAGCAGCCTCGGGACGGCTTCCTCGAGCTTGATTGCAAGGGACGGATAGGAGCCCGGCGGCTGCACGAAGGGCTCGGGGGGCGCGGGCGGCGTGCCTTCTCCCTCCTCGTCCGCCGCGGGTGGCGCTGCCTCGGGCGGTGGGACCACGGCGGCGTCCACGACCGTCATGGCCGCCGCCAGGAGCTCGCTGGCGCGGGCGACGCGCCATTGCTGCCAGCCGTACCCGCTGCCGGTCGCGACGAGGGCCGCCGCGGCGATCCAGCCCCCGACGATGAGCGCGCGCCGATGCCGCCCCAGCGTCGTCCGGACCTGGAGCAGCCACGCGGCGAGGGCGTTGTCTTTCAGGTGATGGCGCTCTTCTCTTCGCATGCCGTCGAAACCCGTCCCCTTCGGAGTGTAGCAAATGGGACGGCCCGCGGCGGGCCGCCCTCCCGGGCGCCTTGGTCCCGTCGCCCGCGTGTGATAGCCTACGCCGTTCCGCGGTCCGCTCGCGAAGAGCGGGGCCGAGCTTCCGCGAAGTGCAACACCTGACCCGGCGCAGCTTCCTCGCGACGGCCGGCGCAGCGGTTGCGGGCGCCGCGTCCCACGGCCTGCACCCGCTCCAGGCGCAGGGGGAGCCGCCCATTCTGCCGCTGTATGTCGCCGACGTCAGTGGCAACGGCAGGATCGGCCACGGCGATCGCGAGATCGTCGAGACCGCGCTCTTCGCGCAGCGCGGCTTCGGGCTGGTCCCGCGCCCGAGCTTCGATCCGCGCGCGGACGTGTTCGGCCGCGGCATCGTCGACGCCGACGCGGTGGACGCGGTGTCGAGCACCGTCGCCCGCTACGCCAGTGGGGTCGAGGTGAACCTGCCCCGGCCCATCACGGTCGCCTGGCACTACGGCTGGTACAAGTCGGTCCAGCGGCCGCCGGGTCTGCAGACGGCGCGGTTCAAGGGCGGTGACTACGTATCGAACGACCCGGCGGTCGAGACGACGTTTCACGACCTGAAGAACGAGTTCGGCATCACCGTCGACGCGCTGAGTTGGATCCCGGTTCGCGACCCCGACAACGGGGTGTGTCAGGACAACTACCGGCAGGGATTCCTGTCGGCCCCGAACGCGGATTCGCGCCACGTCTGCCTCCTCTACGAGAGCACCATCGCGCTTCCGGTGGGACCCTATGGTCGGGTCGCCGTGCATCTGCCGGAGGTGCAGGCTCTCCTTCGGGACGACTTCGCGGCGATGGCCCGCTTCCTGGCCGAGATCCGCGACACGCGGCCGTCCCGCATCTTCCTGCTCGACGACCGGCCGGTCGTCTTTCTGTTCGCGTCGCACGCCTGGGGCTTCCTCCCGCCGCGGGCCGAAGACTACGCGTTCATCGGCGAGCTGCGGGACGTGTTTCGCGACATCTACGGCTCCCCGCCCTATCTCGTCGGTGACGAGCTGTCCCTGACGCCGACCGGCAGGTTCTCGCGCGACCGCGAGTTGCGGACGGTTCAGTTCGACGCCGTCTACCGCTACCACCACGTGGCCTTCAAGCCGGGAGTGGAGTCGGCGGTGATGTCGCCGTCGTACGTCGACAACCAGGTGGCGCTGCTGCGGCGGATGAGTGCCGTCGTCAGTCGGCTGCGTTGCCACTTCACCGGGCGCCCGCCCCTGATCATCCCGAGCATGGCGGCGGGGTTCGCCAAGCCCGGGCATCCCACGCTGGAGGTCGGCCGCGGAGTCTACGCCGACTTCATGAAGCGGGTCCGGCAGGTGCACCTGAGCGAGCACGTCGCCCCGATCTGGGCAACGTCCGTCGGCAGGGCGGTCCTGCCCGCGCCCGTCTACGTCGTGGGGTCATGGAACGAGGAGTTCGAGGGCCATACCGTGTTCCCCTTCGAGTTCAACTTCTCGGTGCCGAACGTGGCCCAGCACGGGTTCGATCTCGCGATGGCGATCAAGGAGGTCTTCTCCTGGAACCACTACGCCCAGCGGGACATCGAAGTCGAGCGGACCAGGGATCCCGGCACTCCGACCATCCCGGGGGGGGTCTGCCTGCCCGAACCGTGTCCCTAGGAGCTTGCGCCGCAGAAAGCAACGCAAGTGGAGTTCGGCGGCGCAAGCTCCTGGGCCGGTGGGGGCTGGGGCCGAACACGGAACCTGTGACGGGTTTGGCGGCGCTAGGTGTGGTGGCGCGCGGACTCGCGCCCCCTCGTCTTGAATCGGGTCATCCCGTGTGATACGGTCGCGCGGGCAATCGCGCCGTGCCCGGCGCGCTCTCCAAGGAGGAGGAATGCCAGACACGCAGCAGTTGCGCGAGGTTCTGCTGCAGAAGGACGAGGAGTTCCGTCACCTTGCCGAGCAACACAACCAACTCGACGCGCGCCTGAACGAGCTCGTCGGCCACGCCTACCCGTCGCACGCCGAAGAGCTCGAGAAGGCGACGCTGAAGAAGCGCAAGTTACAGATCAAGGATCGCATGGAGCGCATCCTGCGCCGTCACCGGTCTGCGGTCGCGCCGGGGGGGACACCCGCCGTGGACCCTGCCTGAGGCGCTGGAACGCGGTTCCGTCCGCCCGCACCCGCGGGCGCCTCACCCGCGATGGGCATCGATAGAGCCGGCCTTCCCTTCATTGCCGCGGCCCTGCTGCCGGCCGGCGCGCTGTGGGCCTTCGGCGCGCCCGCGGGGGCCGCGCTCCTCGCGGCCGCAGGCGGCGTCTTCGCCTTCTTCTTCCGCGATCCGGATCGCTCGCCTCCCGACGACGCGAACGTCGTGGTCGCGCCTGCCGACGGGCGGGTCGTGCATGCCGGACCCGCCGAGCCCGGCGTAGCCCCGGACGGACGCTGGCAGCAGATCAGCGTGTTCCTCTCGCCCCTGGACGTGCACGTGAACCGGACGCCGGTGAGCGGGCGCATCGTCGACGTCCGCTACCGCCGCGGGCGGTTTCTCCCGGCCTACGCGCCGCGCGCCGCGGAGCAGAACGAACGCAGCGAGATCTGGATCGATCACGACGGGCAGCGGATCGTCTGCCGGCAGGTGGTCGGCGTCCTGGCCCGGCGGGTCGTCTGCCGCCTCGCTCCCGGAATGCGGGTCGCGCTCGGACAGCGCCTCGGGGTGATGAAGTTCGGATCCCGAATGGACCTCTTTCTTCCCCTTTCGGCCACCGTCTCCGCCGTGCCGGGCGACGTGGTCCGAGGAGGCGAAACCGTGGTGGCCACGCTGTCGGCGACCCCGGGCGACGAGTGATGGCGGCCGTCCTCTCCGTGCTGCGGCCTCCAGCGCGCCACCAGCGGCGCTTGCGGCGCGGCGTCCACCTGCTGCCCGGCATGTTCACGGTGGCCAACCTGTTCTGCGGTTGGGTGTCGATCGTCAGCGCGATGCGCGGGGACTACGTCACCGCCGCCCCGTTCATCGGGACCGCGATGGTGCTCGACATGCTCGATGGGCGCATCGCCCGACTCGCGAACGCGACGAGCGACTTCGGCGAGCAGCTCGACTCGCTCGCCGACGTGGTCTCGTTCGGCATCGCGCCCGCCATCCTGGTCTTCGCCTGGGGGCTCCAGCCGTTGGGGCGCCTCGGTTGGGCGGCGGGGTTTCTCTGGGTGACCGCGACCGCCGTCCGCCTCGCCCGCTTCAACATCCAGGCGAAGGACGACGACAGGCGCTACTTCCTCGGTCTTCCGAGCCCCGCGGCAGCCGGGATTCCCGCGGCCACGGTCTTCCTGTATCCCGGGGGGCTGCAGGACGTCGCCGGCGCCGTCCTCGTCGCTCTCCCGCTCGTCGTCGTTCCCGCCGCGCTGATGGTCAGCCGCATCCGCTACCGCAGCGTGGGCGCCCTGTTGCCGGGCCATCGCCGGTCGTCGCTCACGCCGGTCGTGATTGCCGCGGTCATCGCCGCCATCGTCGTGCAGCCCGGCATCGTCCTCGTCGCCGCGGCCTACACCTACATGCTGTCCGGCCTCATCGGCCTCCTGGCGGGCCGGATCGGACGCAGCCGACGGCGTGGCGGCCCGGGCGCCGAACCGTCGGCGGCAGCCGACGGCGGACCCTGACGGGTCCGGCGGGAGTTTCGCTGGCGCGAAACTCCTGGGCGCCAGCACGCTCGTAGCTCCACCGACGGCGGACCCTGACGGGTCCGGCGGGAGTTCGCTGGCGCGAAACTCCTGGGCGCCAGCACTCTCGTAACCCCACCGACGGCGGACCCTGACGGGTCCGGCGGGAGTTTCGCTGGCGCGAAACTCCTGCTCGCCAGCACTCTCCCAGCGCCACCGACAGTGGACCCCGACGGGCCCGCGCGAGCCCTCCGCTACGGCGAGCCGGGCGGTGGCAGCGGCAGCCGCAGCATCACCGTCGTGCCCTCGCCCCTGCGGCTCGCAACGTGGACCGAGCCCCCGTTGAGCTCCACGTTGCGCTTGGCGATGGCCATTCCGAGCCCGGTGCCCGAAGCCCGGGTCGAGAAGTACGGCTCGAAGATCCGGCCGAGCGCTGCCTCGTCGAGACCCACGCCGGTGTCCCGAATCGAGAGCGTCACCCACGAATCGTCGGCGGAGGCCTCCAGCGCGAGCACGCCCCCGCCGGGCATCGCATGGAGCGCGTTCTCGACGACGTTGGTGATGGCGCGGGTGACGAGCGTCGGATCGATGGAGAGATCCGGGAGTGTTGCCGGCACCGCAACCGCCAGACGGATCCGATCGTCGAGACCGATTCGATAGGGGTCGAGGACTCCCGCGACGAGACGGTCGAGCGAGGTCGGCTCGGGAGTGACCCGCGGCGAGCCGGCAAAGCTCGAGAACTCCGACGCGATCCGGCGCAGCAGGTGAACCTGTTGCAGGATCGACGAAACGCAGCTCTCCAGGACCGGGCTCAGCGGCTCGCCGCGGTCCGCGTGCACGCGCAGCAAGTGCTCGGCGGAGAGTTGTACCGGGGTCAGGGGATTCTTGATCTCGTGGGCGACCTGCCGCGCCATCTCGGCCCAGGCCTCCAGGCGATGCGTCCGCTCGAGACGCTCCCGTTGCTGCTTGAGGTCTTCGGCCATGCCGTTGAACGCGGCGACGAGCCTCCCGAACTCGTCCGCCGCCCGGGCCACGACCTGCGCATCGAAGTCTCCGCGGGCAATGCGCTGCGTCGCCCGCGTCAGGCGCTTGACAGGATCCGCAATCCGCTCCGCGAGGTAGAAGCCGCTCCCCGCGCCGAGGAGAATGAGCAGCGTCACGCCCAGCACGATGCCCCGGTCGAGCTCGGCAATCTGGCGCTCTATCTCCTGCTCGCGAGACGCCAGCGGCACGGTCAGAATCGCGTTCGAGCCGGCGGAGCGGATCGGCGTGGCGGCCAGCAGGTGGGGTGGTGAGCCGACCGCGACCTCGGCGACGAACGCCGGCGCCTGGCCGAGCACGATCGCGTCGTAGACGGCGTCGGGCGTGCGAGTCGGGAGCAGGCCCGACGCGAAGAGGTCTCGCTCGCTCGTCGCGGCCAGGCGCGGCCCCTCGAAGATGCTGATGTCCTGGTCGATCACCTGGCTCACGAAAACGAGCGCGTCATCGTCGATCACGGCGAGTGGCCGGTCGGCCGGCTGCTGCAGTTCCTCGACCACCCGTTGCGCCACCGCGGCCGTGCGAGCCGCGCCCGCCTCCACGTCGCTCCGCAACTGACCCGTGACGTAGTTGCGAATCACGAACGCGAGAGCGAGCACGGGAATGACGGCGACCGCAACGAAGGCGAGAAACAGCCGGCGGTAGAAGCTGGTCCTGACTTCGCGCAGCAGATCGCGCCCGAAGCCGGGGCCGGCTCGCGCCAGCGGACCGGCGCACAGCAGCACCCCCATCCAGCCCAGGAACCCGAGCCCGCCCAGGGCCGCAATCTCGGCGAGCCGCACGACATGGTCACCCGGGGTCGACACCGGATACCCGAGCGCGAAGATGCCGACGCGGTTGTTGACGACGTAGACGTGGTAGTCGCGCCCGGCCGAGGTCCGGCGCGTCCAGAAGGGATCCCGGGAGGCGTAGATGCGGGCGAACATTGCCTCGTCGAGCGTCCAGACGGCCGCTCCCGAAGCGTAGAGCAGGCTCAGGTCCCAGCCGTACGTTGCGAGCTCGACGTCCTGGCCTTGCCCTCGGCTCGCCGCATCGCGGTCGGCACCGAGCAGGGCCGCGTACGTACCTCGCGACGCGCCGAACGGCCGCGGCTCGTAGTCCAGCGCGACGTGGACGACGATGGACCCCCGGACATCCGGCCGCCCGCGGGCGTCGTCGCCATCCCGGGCAGGCGCGCAGATGGCGCGTTCCGCGTGCAGGTGCTTTCGTTCGCGCGATCCCGACGGCAACACCTCTCCGAACACGTCCCAGGAGCAGGTGGTGCCGAGGAAGCCGCGGTCCGGCGCCGCATAGTCGGGAATGTTCAGGGCGAAGCGGCTGAGCAGGGAACCGTCTGCGCCGTAGAGCTCGACCGCGGACGTCAGGCGTCGCCGCGCAAGCTCCGTCCGCCGCCACAGGCGAAACGCACGGTCCGGGTCGGGTCGGCGGGCCACCCGCTCGCCGAGCGATCTGCCGGCGACCGTCGCATCCCCGCCCCGCCCTCCGAGCTCGTCCCCGGCGACCCCGTCGATCTGCTCGAGGGCCAGGGCCAGGGAGGCGCGGAGGGCCTGGGGTTGGCCGGCCGCCTGCAGCGCGTACTCGCCCTCGATCAACTCGCGCTTGGCGGCGGTGCCGTAGTGCAGGACGGAAGGGTAGGCCAGGAGCGCGGGGCCGAGATAGGCAGCCAGCAGGAGCAGCATCCGCCCGGTCTGCGACGCGTGCCGGAGCGACGGCCGCATCGGGGCCGCGAGCAGCGCGGCGCCTGCGCAACCCGCCAGCAGCGTCGCGAACGGGCCGGCCGGCAGATCCGTGGCGGCGACCAGAGCGGCGCCCGGCACGGCGCAACCGAGCACGCGCAGCACGCGTGACGGCAGGCGCCGCCCCCAGCGCGCCTCCGCCACGAGCAGGACCGCCACCGCCATCCAGACGGTCGCCACCGCGCCGAGCACCAATCCCAGCAGCATGCCGAACCGGCCGGAATCGAGCGGCTGCAGAGAGGGACGCAGCACGTCGACGACGGTCCCCCGTACGGTGTCGTGCAGCAGGAGCTGGTAGGCGGCCACCAGCGCCGCCGCGGCGGCGCCCCCACCCAGCCGGGCCAGCAGCGCGGCGGGCGCGGACGCACGCCTCCGTCGCCACGCGACCCGCGCCATCCCAACGAAGCGCATCGCGGCGGCGGACAGAACGGTCAGTACTAGGGTGCACAGCAAGAGGTCGGCCGGCGACCGCAACAGGTCGCCGGCGCCCGCCGACGCGTAGACGTCGGGCGAGAAGAGGCGCCAACGGTCTGCACCCGGCGTCGCGGCCATCCAGACCGCCGCGGCGCCGAGGGCCAGGGTCAGCCCCGCCGCGCCGACTCCGCGCGCCACGACTCCTCCCGGTGCCCGTCCGGGCGATCGCGCGAGCTCGGGGATCGCGGCCAGCAGGAGAATCACCCCCGCGATCCCGAGGGCCAGACTCCGCACGGTCCGACGCCAGCCCGTCCGGGCTGCGGCCACGTCGGCATCCGTGACCTCGGCCACGAGCAGGACGTCGCCCTCGGGGGAGTGGACGAGGAAGACATCGGCACTGGGGGGTTGCCCCCCGGCACCGCCGTAGGACCGGAGACGGACCGTTGGAGTCCACCCGTCGAGGCGAAAGCCGTCGCTGCCGGCGTCCAGTCCGGCGGGGGAGGAGAGCACCCATTCCGCGGCCACGGCGCCCCGCGGCCAGCCGCCGGTCTCCTCCAGTCGATCCGCAAGGGCCGCGATCGGCTCGACGTAGATCAGCCGCAGGCCGAGGGGACCGGCCGCCGTGAAGAAGGCGCGGCCCTCCAGGAGCCGGGCGCGGGGTATCTCGGACGGTCGCCCGGCCCACGCCAGCGCGGCACCGTCCGCGTCGTAGACGGTCAGGGCCGTGGCCGGCGCCGCCGCCGCCGTGCGAGCCCGTTCGAACAGACCGCTCAGCGCGGCCCGATCACCGGCCAGGGCGGGCTCGACGCCGGGCGCAGCCGCCAGATCGACCGCCATCCGGCGCAGGGTCGCAGCGACCTCCGCGAACCGATCCTGCACCTGACGCTCGATACGCTCGCGGGCCTCGGGCGGCGGACCGAAGCGCACCCGATCGATCAGCCACCCGCCCGTGGCGACCGCGAGCGCGGCCGCCCCTGCGAGCCCGACGATGCGACGCCACCGGCTTCCGGCGACGACCATCTCAACCCGCGGGACTCGCCGGCTCCGTGCCCGGCGAGCCGGGCTCCCCGGAGGCAGCGGGTTCCTCCGGCTCCCCCGGCGGCGGCCCGGCATCCGGGGGAGCGTCGGAGGGCCCCGGCGCCGGGGCTTCAGGCACCACCGGCGGCGGTGGCGGCGGGAGCGGCGCCCCGTCGACCGGCAGCACCTCGGCCAGCGCCCGCCGCGCCGGCTCCGGAAGCAAGGGGGGCGGCGGGAAGGCAAGGGTCGCGCGGGGAGGGCCGTAGCCGGCCGCGAGGCCGGCAATGCGGCCGTCGACGGTCAGCACCACGAGGCGCGTCCCGCTCGCCGGCAGGCCGGGGACCAGGAACGGGCGCGCAGCCAGCTCCCCCGGAGCGCGGAAGATCCCCGCGCCCGCGCCGCTGCGGGGGTCGAAGAACCGCACCTCGGGAGAGACTCCCGCCACGGCCAGCGCCGGCCCGACGAGCGCCGGTCCGTCGCTCGGGCGCAACGGCAGCGGCTCGCGCCACCGCTGCACGCCGCTGCGGCGGTCGAGAGCCCGGACGACGTTGTCGGCGGCGACGAAGAAGACGCGCTCGGCGTCGATTCCCGGCGCGCCGACGATGTCGCCTCCCGTGCGCCAGCGCCATTCGATGGCCCCATCGTCCAACGCCAGGCGATAGAAGAAGTTGTCGGTGGAGCCCACGAACAGCGCGTCGAGCGCCAGCACCTCGCGGGGGCGGCCGCCGACGCTCCGGGTCCAGACCGTGTCGCCGCTGGCGAGCTGCAGCACGGTGATCCGGCCGTCCTCCAGCGGCAGGTAGAGCCGTTGACCCGCGATCGACGGCGGGGTGCGCAGGACGGCACCCAAACGGCGGCGCCAGAGCTCCAGGCCGTCCGCGGCGCGCAGGGCCACGACGTCGCCGCTCTCCAGGCCCGCCACGAGCCAGCCGCTGCGCCAGACCGGCGGAGCGCTCACGGGAGCGTCGGCGGCGAAAGTCCACGCGAGCGCCCCGTCGCGCGCCGCGAGAGCGAAGAGGCGCCGGTCGTAGGCGACCACGACCAGGTCGTCGGCGGCGGCCGGAGCCCAGTCGGCCGGCTGGCCCACGCACCACAGAATGCGGCCGTCGTCGAGGGCGACGGACGCGACCGTGCCGTCACGCAGCGCCACGTAGGCCGCTTCCGGCCCGAAGGCCGGCGCATGCGACGGGCTACCCCCGAGGTCCGTCGACCAGGCCGGTTCGAGCGGCAGGATCGGGGACGGGGCAGGGGTCTCCTGGGCGCTCGCCGCAACGCCGGCGACCGCAAGCGCCGCGAGCAGGACCGCGCCGCGGCGCGCCCGGACGGGCCGCACCCGCACCTCGCTATAATAGCGTTCGGCGGGTGGCACCTCGCGCGATCCGATCCCCGCCGGCCACCGGCGCATCCTGGATACGTGGCCCATCAAACGATCCTGGTCCTCGACTTCGGGTCGCAGTATACGCAGCTGATCGCCCGGCGCCTCCGCGAGCTCTCGGTCTACTCCGAGATCCTCCCGTTCAGCACGACCGCCGCGGCCGTCGGGGAGCGGGGAGCGGCCGGGATCGTCCTCTCGGGCGGCCCCGCCAGCCTGTCCGAGCCCGGCGCGCCGCGCTGCGACCCGGCGCTGTTCGCGTGCGGCGTGCCGGTGCTCGGCATCTGCTACGGCATGCAATCCATGGCGGCGGCGCTCGGCGGCGTCGTGTCGGCGGCGCCGGAACGGGAATACGGCCATGCGACGGTGACGACCCGGGGTGAGAGCCGCCTGCTGCGCGGCCTGCCGGACACGCTGCAGGTCTGGGCGAGCCACGGCGACCTGGTGACGGCGCCGCCTCCGGGATTCGCCGTCCTCGGCACGAGTCCGAACGCGCCGGTCGCGGTCATGGCCGATCCCGGACGTTCCCTGCACGGCGTCCTGTTCCATCCCGAGGTCGTGCACACCACACACGGCACCGCGCTCCTGCGGAACTTCGCGCGCGACATCTGCGGGTGCACGGGAGACTGGACGATGGCGTCGTTCGTGGACGACGCGACGGCGCGGATCCGCGAGCAGGTCGGGCCGGAGGGGCGTGTGGTCTGCGGGGTGAGCGGGGGCGTGGACTCCACGGTGGCGGCGCTGCTCGTCCACCGGGCGATCGGCGACCGCCTGACCTGCATCTTCGTCGACAACGGCCTCCTGCGGCTCGACGAAGGAGAGCAGGTGCGGACTCGCTTCGCCGAACGGCTGAGCCTGCCCCTGGTCTCCGAGGACGCCTCGGACGTGTTCCTCGACGCGCTTGCCGGGGTGGTCGATCCGGAGCGCAAGCGGAAGATCATCGGGGCCACGTTCATCGACGTGTTCGAGGCGGTGGCGGGCCGTCTGGGCCGGTTCGACCATCTGGCCCAGGGCACGCTCTACCCGGACGTGATCGAGAGCGTGTCGGTCGTCGGCCCCTCCGCCGCGATCAAGAGCCATCACAACGTCGGCGGACTGCCCGAGCGCCTGCGCTTCCGCCTCGTGGAACCGCTGCGAGAGCTCTTCAAGGACGAGGTGCGGGAGCTGGGACGCGAGCTCGGGCTGGAGGACACGTTCGTGTGGCGGCAGCCGTTCCCCGGACCCGGGCTTGCGGTGCGGATCCTCGGCGAGGTGACGCGAGAGCGGCTCGATCTCCTGCGCCGGGCCGATGCCATCGTGGCGGACGAGATCCGCAGGGGTGGCCTGTACCGCCGGACCTGGCAGTCGTTCGCCGTCCTCCTGCCGGTGCTGAGCGTCGGCGTCATGGGTGACGAGCGGACCTACGAGGCCACGGTGGCGATCCGGGCGGTCGACAGCCGGGACGGAATGACCGCCGACTGGGCGCGGCTGCCGCACGACGTCCTCGCCACGATGTCCTCGCGGATCGTCAACGAGGTGAGCGGCGTGAACCGTGTCGTCTACGACATCAGCTCCAAGCCGCCGGCCACGATCGAATGGGAGTAGCGCGGGAGCGGCAAACGATGGGCAACGCGGCCGAATTCGTACACCTCCACCTGCACACGGAGTTCTCGCTCCTCGACGGTGCCTGTCGCATCGGTGAGATGCTGGACCAGGTGAAGGCGCTCGGGATGCCCGCGGTGGCGATCACCGAGCACGGCAACCTCTTCTCGGCGATCACGTTCCACGACGAGGCGCGGGCCCGCGGCATCAAGCCGATCCTCGGCTGCGAGGTGTACGTCGCAAACGGGAGTCGCCGGAGCCGAAGCGGAGTCCCCGGAGAGACTGCCAACCACCTCGTGCTGCTCGCGGCCGATCGTGCGGGCTACCACAACCTCATCAAGCTCGTCTCCGCCGGCTATACCGAGGGCTTCTACTCCAAGCCGCGCATCGACAAGGACCTCCTCTCCGCGCACGCCGACGGCCTCATCGGGCTCAGCAGTTGCCTCAAGGGAGAGGTCGCGACGAACCTCTGCCGCGGGAAGGAAGATCGGGCCCGGGAGACCGCGGCCTCGTTCCGGGACATCCTCGGAGCGGAGAACTTCTACCTCGAGATGCAGGACCACGGCATCGACGACCAGCGCGTCGTCAACCGCGGGCTGCCGCCCATCGCCACCGACCTCGGACTGCCGCTCGTCTGCACGAACGACGTCCACTATCTGCGGCAGGCGGACCATCGCCCGCACGACGTTCTCCTCTGCATCGGCACGGGGAAGAACGTCACCGACGCCAAGCGTCTTCGCTACCACGGAGATCAGTTCTACCTGAAGACGCCCGCCGAGATGGCCGCGGTGTTCGGCGAGTTCCCGGACGCCCTGCGCAACACGCTCGCGATCGCCGAGCGCTGCGACGTCGACCTCTCGGAGACCACCCACCACCTGCCGAACTTCGAGGTACCCGAATCGTTCGGGTCACCGGACGAGTACTTCGCCCACGTTGCCCGCGAGGGCTTCGGCGAGCGCCGCACCCGGCTGGCCGAGCTCGCGGGGCGGGGGGACCTGAAGCACCCCCTGAAGCGCTACGAGGACCGCCTCGACTACGAGATCCGGATGATCCAGCGCATGGGTTACGCCGGCTACTTTCTCATCGTGTGGGACTTCATCCGCCACGCGCGCGAGCGCGGGGTGCCGGTCGGGCCGGGCCGGGGATCGGCCGCCGGCAGCCTGGTCGCCTACTGCCTCCGCATCACGGACATAGATCCCCTGGAGTTCGATCTGATCTTCGAGCGCTTCCTCAACCCGGAGCGCGTGTCGCTGCCGGACATCGACATCGACTTCTGCGAGCGGCGGCGCGGAGAGATCATCGAGTACGTCACGCGGAAGTACGGCCGCGAGAACGTCGCCCAGATCATCACCTTCGGCACGATGAAGGCCCGCGCGGTCGTACGCGACGTGGGCCGGACCCTGGGCATGAGCTACGCGGACGCGGACCGGGTGGCAAAGCAGATTCCGCCCACCCTCGACATGACCCTCGACAAGGCGCTCGAGGAGAGCCCCACCCTCAAGAGCCTCGAGCGCGACAACGCGGAGGTCCGGGAGCTCATCGAGGTCGCCCGGCGCCTCGAGGGCGTGACTCGGCACGCGTCCGTCCACGCCGCCGGGGTCGTCATCGCACCGGATGCCATCACCGAATTCGCTCCGCTCTACAAGAGCTCGAAGGACGAGATCACCACGCAGTGGGCGATGAAGGAGGTAGAGCGCGTCGGCCTCCTCAAGATGGACTTCCTCGGGCTGAGCACGCTGACTCTGCTCCGGGATGCGGTCGACCACATCGAGCGCTCGCTCGGCGAGACGGTGCGGCTCGATGCGCTGCCGCTCGACGACGCCAGGACCTATCGCCTGTTCAGCGAAGGGCAGACGCTGGGGATCTTCCAGTTCGAGAGCTCGGGCATGCGGGAGACCTTGCGCAAGGCGAAGCCGCAGCGGTTCGACGACCTCATCGCGCTGAACGCGCTGTACCGCCCGGGACCGCTCCGGGCCGGCGTCATCGACGACTTCATCGGCCGCAAGGACGGCAAGGTCGAGATCGAGTATCTGGCACCATCGCTGGAGCCGATCCTGCGGGAGACGTACGGCGTCATCGCGTACCAGGAACAGGTCATGCGCATCGCCAGCGATCTGGCGGGGTTCACGATGGGCGAGGCCGACGTGCTGCGCAAGGCGATGGGGAAGAAGAACGCCGCCGCCATGCAGGCCGAGCGGGAGAAGTTCGTGGCCGGCGCAACGGCTCGCGGTCTGCCGGAAGCGACCGCCACCCGCATCTTCGACCTGATGGAGTACTTCGCCGGCTACGGCTTCAACAAGAGCCACTCGACCGCCTACGCGCTGCTGGCGTACCAGACGGCGTACCTCAAGGCGAACTACCCGGCGTACTTCCTGGCCGCGCTCCTGACCGTGGAGCGGCACAACACCGACAAGCTGGCCCTCTACCTCGGCGAGTGCCGCGACCTCGGCGTGACGATCCTCCCGCCGGACGTCAACGAGAGCGAGCTGGCGTTCGCGGTCACGGCGGGTGGCGTCCGGTTCGGGCTCGGCGCGATCAAGAACGTCGGGGACGGCGCCGCAGAGGCGGTCCTGGCTTCCCGCCGCGCCGCCGGCCGGCTCGCCTCCCTGGACCAACTGTGCGAGGAGGCGGACCTCAAGGCCGTCAACAGGCGAGTCCTCGAGAGCCTGATCAAGTCCGGCGCCTGCAACTCCCTGCTCGGCCCGCCGCCCGCGGCAGCGGATGCGGGCGCCGCGTCGCGGCTGCGGCCAGCGCAGTTGCTCGCGATGCTCGATGCGGCCCTCGAGCGGGGCAGCCGCCGGCAGCGCGACCGCGACCTCGGACAGCATCAGCTCTTCGGGGATGCCTATGAAGCCGGGGCCGGTGGCGCGCCCGCCCATTTGCCCGACGTAGCGCCGTGGTCGGAGGAGCAGAAGCTGGCGTTCGAGAAGGAGGCCCTCGGCCTGTACCTGAGCGGCCATCCGATCGATCGCTTCCACCGCGACCTCGAGCGCGCGGGCGTGCGCCGCATCGAGGCGCTCGAGGGTCCGGCGGCCAGCGCCCGCGTCGGGGGCGTCATCAGCCAGTGTCGCCGGTTGCGGACGAAGAAGGGCGACCCCATGGCCGTGATCACCCTCGAGGATCGCGGCGGCCGCATGGAAGCGGTCGTTTTCCCCGACGCCTTCCGCCGCTACGGATCGCTGCTCGACGTCGACCGGCTCGTCGTCGTTTCCGGCAAGCTGGAGATGGACGAGGAGGTGGCGCGGATGATGGCCGAGGAGGTGCACGCCCTGGAGACCGTCCTCGGTACCGTGGGCCGGCCGCTTGCGATCCGGCTCGCCTCGCCCCCGGCCGACCGGGCCACGATGGAAGCGCTCGCGGAGGTGCTCGGGCGCCACGACGGCACGGGCCGGGTGGCCCTGGAGATCGAGTTGCGCCACCAGGTACCGCCCATTCGCGTCCGGGCGCGGTTGAGCCGGGCACGCATCCGCCCCTCCGACGCGCTGCTGGAGGACATCGAGCGCGTGTGCGGGAAGGGCGCCGTATCGTGGTAGGGGCGCCGGACGGCGACAGCCGCCCCACGACCGTCTGGACCGTCGGGGCCGCCGACCCTGCTGCGGCCGAGCGCATCCGGCGGGAGTTGGCGCTGCATGCCGCGGTGGCGCGCCTGCTGGTGCGGCGCGGCATCGCCGAGCCGGACGACGCACGGCGCTTTCTTCGCCCGTCGCTGGCGGATCTGCACGATCCGGCGCTCCTGACCGACCTCGAGCGGGGCGCGGACCGACTCCTCCGGGCCGTGGCGGCCCGCGAGCGGATCGTCGTGCACGGCGACTACGACGTCGACGGCGTCAGTGCCACCGTGATGCTGCGCCGCGCGCTGGCGATGCTGGGAGGCGAGGTCGACCACTACATCCCCGAACGGCTGACGGACGGTTACGGATTGCTGCCGCAGACGGTGGAGCGTCTTCACGCGCGCGGCTTCCGCGTCATCGTTTCCGTCGATTGCGGGATCCGGAGCTCGGAGGCTGCGGTCCGGGCGAACGCGCTCGGCGTCGACCTCATCATCACGGACCACCACGAGCCGGGCGCGGCACTGCCGGCGGCGTTGGCCGTCATCAACCCGCGTCGCGCCGACTGCCCGTATCCCGACAAGCATCTCGCCGGGGCGGGCGTCGCCTTCAAGCTGGTGCAGGCGCTCTGCCGGCGGTCCGGTCACGACGCCTGGCTGCCGGCCTTCGCCAAGCTCGCCGCCATCGGCACGCTCGCCGACGCCGTGCCGCTCAGAGGCGAGAACCGGATCATCGCGCGGGTGGGGCTGGACGGTCTGACCGCCGGACCGAACGCGGTCGGTCTGCAGGCCCTGCTCGACGCGTGCGGGCTCGCGGGTCGCCGCGTCGAGAGCGAGGACGTCGCCTTTCGGGTGGCGCCCCGGATCAACGCCGCGGGCCGCATGCGCTCGGCCGACCTCGCCGCGCGCCTGCTGCTGGCCGCCGGCCGGAAGCAGGCCGACACCGCCCGGCGGCTCGCCGAGGAGCTCGACGGCGAGAACGTCCGGCGCCGGGCCGAGGAGGCCGCGATCGTCGCGGCGGCGGTGCGCGTCGTCCACGACGACCCGCAGGCGGACGACGCGCGCCTGCTGGTCGTGTGGGGCGACGGCTGGCACCGCGGCGTCATCGGCATCGTGGCATCGAAGCTCGTCGAGACCTTCGCCCGACCAGCCATCGTGCTGTCGGTCGAGGGTTCGACGGCCCGCGGCTCCGGTCGCAGCATTCCGGGGTTCGACCTGCTCGCGGCCCTCGAGCAGTGCGCGGACCTGTGCACGCGGTTCGGAGGCCACCGGCAGGCCGCCGGCCTGGAGCTCCCGGCGGATCGACTCCCCGAGCTGCGGCGGCGCATCGACGCGTATGCGCGGGCGCGGATCGGGACGGACGATCTCGTCCGGCGACTCGAAATCGACGACACGCTGGCCCTGACGGACATTCGCCCGGCTCTGGTCGAAGGGTTGCGCGACCTCGAGCCGTTCGGCTCCGGCAACCCGCGCCCTGTGTTCCGCGCCGCGCGGGTGGAAGTCGTGGACGGCCCCCGGACGATGAAGGAGCAGCATCTGCGCATGACGGTGCGGCAGGGAAACGCGCGGTTCCGGGCCGTCGCCTGGCGCGCGGCGTACCGGGCCCCCTTCTTCGAGGCGCACCGGGACGGATTGCAGCTCGCGTTCTCCGTCGTCGAAAACACCTATCAGGGGCAGACGTCCACCGAGCTCGCGGTCGCCGACGCGGCCGAATCGGAGATCCCGGAGCTTGCGCCGCAGAACTGAACGGAGTGAGCACCGCGGCACCGCGCATCCGCCGCACCAGCGCTCGGCGTGAGGTACAGTCGAACGAACGGGGGCTCTTGGCGCAATGGGCAGGTGGACGCGTTCCGCACGCATCGCTCTTCTCTCCTTCGTGGTGACGTTCGCCGTCGCCGTCTTCTTCTTCGGCGTGCAACGTCGCACCCCGACGCGCGCCGTGGCGGTCGACCGTGCCGATGCCACGGCCATCATCCAGTCGAGAGACAGCCGCATCACGCTGGCCGGCGGCTCGATCATCGAAGCCGACCGGCAGTTCGCCTATGAGGACGGGTCCATCAGGCTGGTCGGCGTGTCCGTCACGGTCCCTCCGGCTGAGGAGCGCACGGACTTCCGGATGTACGGCGACGAGGCTTCCGGCGTGGAGGAAGCCGGGGAGTGGCGCTTCGCGGGCAACGTCGGCATCGAGACCGGCGACGGGCTCGCCGGGCGCACGTCGGAAGCGGCCTACTCCGAGGCCGACCGGCGGGTCACCATGCCGCAGCCGGCCGGCTTCGACCAGGGGTGGATGCATCTGGCCGGCGAGGCGGCGCGCTACGATCTCGGCGGCGGCCTGCTGCACCTGGATCCGCAGGCGGTCGTCACGCTGAACGCGACCGGCGCCGACGGTGCCGCGGAGACGACGATCACCGCGGGCAGAGCCCGAATCGATCGCCTGGGGGGCGACATGCGGTTCACCGGGGGTGTCGAGATCGACTCCGCCGGCTGGCGCATGCGCGGAAACCGCGCCGCCCTGCGATTCGATCCCGACGCGTCGCGGCTGGACGCGCTGGAGCTCCGCGGCGCGGCCCGGATTCTGGGCGCGACGGGAACGCCGGGACGGCTTCGGCAGATGGCGGCGCGAACCATCACCGTCGCTTACGAGGATGGAGCGATCGACCGCGCGATTCTGGCGGGAACGGCAGTGGTCGAGTTGTTCGGCCCGCCGGACGCGGCCGGGACCCGTATCGCGGGACGGACCGTGACGGTGGCGTTGGGCGGGGGAGGCGCACTGCGGAGCCTGACCGCCGTCGAGCGGGTGGCGGTCGACCTCCCCGCGGTCCCGGCGGACGCCGGCGGCGCGCGCGTCACCGCCGACGCGGTCGAGATCGGCGCGGGCGAGGAAGACCGCTGGAACGCCGCGTTCGACGGCCAGGTGGTGTACCGCGAGCCGGGCGCGCGCGGCGGCGAGACCGGCGGGGATCGCGTCATGCGCGCGAGCCGACTCGAAGCGGAGCTCGCCGAGAACCTCGCGAGCCTGGGCGAGGCCCGCTTCCTCGGCGGGGTCAGCGTGGAGGACGGCTCGTTGACGGCGATCGCCGACGAGGCGACCTACGAAGTCGCGAACGCCCTTCTCACGCTGTCGAGGGCCGAGAGTGACGGGGCGGCGCCACGGGTCGTCGACGATCGGGGCACCACGCAGGCGGACACGCTCGCGCTGACCCTGGGCGTGCGGGGGATGGAGGCGACCGGCGGCGTCAGGAGCGTGCTCGAAGCGTTGGCGGAGGCGGACGAGACCGGCCGGCGGCCGGGCCTGCTCGCCGCGAGCGAGCGGGTATACGTCGCCGCCGATCAGCTCGTGTACGACTCGGATCTCTCGGTGGCGACCTATTCCGGCGCCCCGGCCCGGCTCTGGCAGGATCAGGCGGACTTCGTCGGCTCCTCGATCACGCTGAACGAGGCCACGGGAAGCCTGCAGGCCGAAGGGAACGTCCGCACCCGGACGACGATCGTCCAGAAGAACGACGAGACCGGGGACGTGGAAGCCCTGACGACGGCCGGACGCGGAGAATCGATGGCGTACGACGACGCGACCCGGAGCGTATCCTATGAGGGGAACGCCAGCCTCCAGAATCCGCGCAACGACCTCTCGGCCGAATCCATCGAGGTCTTGCTGCAGGACGACGCCCGTACCCTCGATCGCACCTTCGCCTCCGGCGACGTCATCCTCGAACTTCCCGGACGGCGCGTCACCGGTGAGACGATGGCATACCACGACGCCGACGGCCGATACGAGATGGAAGGCGACCCGGTCGAAATCCTGGAGCAGAGCGAGGACGCCTGCCGCGAGACGACAGGACGCACCCTGACGTTCTTCATCACGGACGAGGTGCAGGTCGACGGCGAGGGAGGGGGCCGCACGTCGTCGACCAGCGATGGGTGCGTGTCGTTGCCGCCCGGACCGTGACGCATGGCCGGTTCGAGCGCCGCCGCGACCCTGCGGACGGCGAAGCTCACCAAGTCGTACGGCGGCCGCACGGTGGTCCGCGAGGTGAGCCTCGACGTCCGGTCCGGCGAGGTCGTCGGACTGCTGGGCCCGAATGGTGCCGGCAAGACGACCACCTTCTACATGGTGGTCGGCCTGACCGCCCCCGATTCGGGACGCGTGCTGCTCAACGGACGCGACGTCACCGGGGATCCGATGTACCTCAGGGCCCGCAAGGGGATCGGGTACCTCCCGCAGGAGCCGTCCATCTTTCGTGGGCTCACGGTCGAGCAGAACATCCTGGCCATCCTCGAGACGCTCGGCCTGAGCCGCTCGGAACGGAGGGCTCGGGTTGCGGAGCTGCTCGCCGAGCTCAATCTCACGTCCCTTGCCAAGGCGAGCGCCCACACGCTCTCGGGGGGTGAGCGCCGCCGCGTCGAGATCACCCGGGCGCTCGTGATATCCCCGTCGTTCATGCTGCTCGACGAGCCGTTCGCCGGCATCGACCCGATTGCGATCGGCGACATCCAGGCGATCATCTTCCATCTCAAGGCTCGCGGCATCGGCGTGCTGATCACCGACCACAACGTGCGCGAGACGCTCCGTATCACGGACCGGGCATACATCGTGCATGACGGTGTGGTGTTCCGCAGCGGGACCCCGGAGGCGCTCGCCGCCGACGAGGAGGTGAAGCGGATCTACCTGGGCGCGGACTTCCGTTTGGACTAAGATCGAGAGAGCCTCCCCCGCGTTGCAGGCGGCGCAAGCACGCACGTCCCCATGGCAATACAGCAGAAGCTGCAGGCAAGGCTCTCCCAGAAGCTGATCCTGACGCCGTCGCTGCAGCAGGCGATCAAGCTCCTTCCGATGTCCACGCTGGAGCTCGTCGACCTGTTGACGCAGGAGGTAGTGGAGAACCCGTTGCTCGAGGAGGTTCCGGCCGAAGAGCAGCAGCAGGCGGATGCTTCCGCGCAGGTCGACAAGGCGGATCCGGATCCCGAGCCGACCAGCGATCGGCAGGACACCTGGGACGACGCCGACTACGAGTACTTCTTCGGCGACTACCTCGACGACGGCTACCGGCCTCGAGCCCCGCGGGAGGTCAAGGAGCTGCCGCCGATCGAGAATACGCTGTCGACGACGAGCTCGCTGGCAGACCACCTGGCCTGGCAGCTCTCGCTCCGCACGAGCGACGATCTGCTCCGTGATATCGGGGCCGCCATCATCGGCAACCTGAACGAGGACGGCTACCTCGTAGCGTCGATCGACGAGATCGCCGCGATGGGCGCCTGGCCGGCCGGAGAGGTCGAGCGGGTGCTGCGGCTCGTCCAGACCTTCGATCCGGTGGGGGTGGCGGCCCGCGATCCGCAGGAGTGCCTGCTGCTGCAGATTCGTCACCTCGGGCTCGAGGGAACTCCCTGCGAGACGATCGTCCGGGAGGCCGACTACCTGAAGCTCCTGCAGCGCCATCAGGGTCCGGAGCTCGCGCGCCGCCTGGGCATGTCGATCGCCGAGCTGAAGCGCAACCTCGAGATCCTGCAGCACCTCGATCCAAAGCCGGGCAACCGGTTGAATCCGGTCGCGTCGCAGTACGTGATCCCGGACGTTTCCATCGTCAAGGTCGAGGACCAGTACGTCGCCGTGCTCAACGAGGACGGCATGCCGCAACTGCGTATCAGCCCCGTCTACAGAAGGATGCTCGACAAGAGCAGCAACAACTCCGAGGAGACCCGGGCGTACGTGAAGGAGAAGTTCCGTTCCGCGCTCTGGCTCATCAAGTCGGTGGACCAGCGGCAGAAGACGATTCACAAGGTCGCCACCAGCATCATTCACTTTCAGCGCGAGTTCCTCGAACTCGGTATCGAGCACCTGCGGCCGCTGGTGCTGCGGGACGTCGCCAACGACATCGGTATGCACGAGTCGACGGTCAGCCGGGTGGTCAACAACAAATACATGCACACGCCGCAGGGCGTGTTCGAGATGAAGTACTTCTTCCACAGCGGCATTCACAGCTCGTACGGCGAAAACGTGTCGTCCGTGACCATCAAGCAGCGCATCCGGAAGATCATCGAGCGCGAGGACGCGCGCAAACCGCTCAGCGACTCGCGAATCGCGCGCCTGCTGCAGGAGGACGGCCTCGTTCTAGCCCGCCGGACGATCGCCAAGTACCGCGAAGAACTGAGGATTCCCACTTCGAGCCAGCGCAGGGTGCTGTACTGAGGGGCGGCGGCGCGGCCGCCACCCGGGCCCGCACGCGGAGCGAGGCATGACTGCGGACGAGAGCTCGCCGCATCCGGACGCGCCGCCCGCCCGGCTCGTCGTCGTCACGGGGCTGTCCGGGGCCGGCAAGTCCCAGGCGATCCGCGCGCTCGAGGATCTGGGGTACCTGTGCGTCGACAACCTGCCCACCGCGTTGCTGCCCGCGTTCGCGGATCTCACCGTGCGGAGCGCCGGCGGCGCGGTCGGCGTCGGGGCCTCGGCCGCCGTTCTCGACGTACGTGACCCGCACTTTCTCGCTGCGTTCCCCGCCGCGCTCGGACGCCTGCGGGAGCGCGCGGACCTCCGCACCGTCGTCCTCTTCATCGAGGCGAGCGACGAGGCTCTCGTCCGCCGCTACTCGGAAACGCGCCGCCCGCATCCGCTCGCCCCCGACCGCTCCGTCCTCGAGGGCATCCTGGAAGAGCGCACCCGCCTGGAGGCGATCAAGGGCGGGGCCGATCGCGTGATCAACACCTCCGACCTCACGGTGCACGAGCTGCGCGCGGTGTTCACGGAGCTCTTTCGGAGCGGGGCGGCGACACGGCTGGTAGTGACACTGATCAGCTTCGGCTACAAGCACGGGGTGCCGCTGGAGTCCGATCTGCTGTTCGATGTCCGTTTCCTCCCCAATCCCCATTTCGTGCCGCATCTCCGGCCCCGCAGCGGCATCGATCCGGAGGTCCAGCGTTACGTCGGCGGCCTGGACGCCGCGCAGGACTTCCTGAACCGGGTGACCGACCTGCTCCGCTTCCTGCTGCCGCAGTACGCCGGGGAGGGCAAGAGCTACCTGACCATCGGGATCGGGTGCACCGGGGGCCGTCACCGTTCCGTGGCCATCGTCGAGCGACTGCGGCAACGGATGGCCGATCTCGGTAGCATTCACCTGTTGGTGAAGCATCGCGACATCACGACGCCGGGGGACGCAGAGTGAGCAGCAAGCAAGTCGTCCGCATCGACAAGCCGTGGGGCTACGAGCTGCACTGGGCGAAGACGGAGCGCTACGTCGGCAAGATCCTGCACATCGACGCAGGACAAGCGCTCAGCCTGCAGTACCACAACCGCAAGGACGAGACGATTCTGCTGTGGGAAGGCCGCCTGCGCTTCGAGCTCGGCCGCGGCCCGGAGGCCCGAGTGTGGGAGATGGCGGCGGGGGAGCGTGTCCACGTCACGCCCGGAACCGTGCACCGGATGACGGCCATCGACGACTGCACCCTGGTCGAGGTCTCGACCCCGGAGCTCGACGACGTGGTCCGGCTCGACGATCGGTACGGTCGTGCCGAGCCGGCAACCGCCGAGGACCCGGCGTCGCGCGAGGGGTAGGGCCGTCCACGGACGCCCGGACCCTGCCGCCGCCGGGCGTCAGAACGGGATGTCGTCCTCGGTCAGCTCCGGGGCGGGGGCCGGACCATCCACGGCCGGAGCGGACTGCGCGTCCGGACGCTCCGGACGCTCCGGGCTCCTGGAGCCTACGTCGCCGTCGCGGCGCCCGAGCAGGACGACGCGGTCGGCCCGCACTTCCGTGGTGTACCGCGTGTTCCCGTCCCGGTCGTCCCACTTGCGCGTCTGGAGCCGGCCCTCGACGTAGACCTGGCGCCCCTTCAGGAGAAACTCCTGGAGCGTTTCCGCCTGCTTGCCCCACACGACCACGCGGTGCCACTCCGTCTTCTCCTGGCGCTGACCCGACCGGTCGTTCCAGACCTCGGTCGTCGCTACGCTCAGGTTCGCGAGGGCGGCACCTCCGGGCGTGTAGCGGAGCTCGGCGTCACGGCCCAGGTTGCCCACCAGGATGGCCTTGTTCACACTTCCCATCGACAACTACCTTTCAGCGAGCGGGCCGGTCGAGGCGATCGAGCGCCTGCTGAGCCAGCGCGGCCATGTTGCTTTCGGGGTGATCGCTCACGACGCCCTCGAAGGCCTCGCGAGCTCGATCCGTCTCGCCCAGCCGGTCGAGGGCGAGCCCGAGCTTGTACCAGGCCTCGGGCACCACGTCGCCGGCCGGATAGACGCGGAGGACCGCCTCGAACGCCTCGACCGCTTCCGGGAAGCGGCCCTCGGCAAAGTGCGTCTGCCCGACGTAGAAGGCGGCGTCATCGGTCAGCTCCGAACGAGGAAACGTCTGGATGTAGGCTTCGAAGCCCTGAACCGCCAGCGCCCATTGCCCGTTCGTGTAGTCGGCCCAGGCGGTGTCGTACATCCGCTGGGGGGAGACTCCGGCCGGCAGCGGGGCCGGGGCCGGCGCCAGGACCGCCGGCGCCGGATCGAGGGGCAGTCCCGTATCCGGATCGACCAGCGACGTCATCGCCGGCGGCGAAGGAGGAATCGCCAGGCGAAGCGCTTCGACCTCCTGCGCCAGCGAAGCGACACGCACGTTGCTCTCGTCCACCTTTTCGCGGACCACCCGGACCCCGGTCGCGATGCTCCCCGTCGCCAACTGCTGATCCGCGAACGCTCTGCGCAATTCGTCGCCGTGGCTCGCCAGGGTGGCGGTCAGCGCCTCGATCGCGTCGTGCAGCGCGGTAAGCATGCGTTGGTTCTGCAAGACCTGTGCCTCGAGCATCCGGATATCGGCGATCACCTGCTCGTGCTCCCGGTCGGCCGCCGACGCCGGGCCGACGCCGATCCAGAGAAGGACGACACCAAGCGCAAGACCGCGTCTCATGGTTCCACTCCCATCTGTCCGCCCGTGTGCGCGATGCCGGCTACTGTGCTGTGATCACGAAGTGGGCACGCCGGTTGGCGGCCCAGGACACCTCGTCGCTGCCGGGCGCGAAGGGAAACTCCTTGCCGTAGCTGACGGTGCGCAACTGGGACACCGGCAGGCCGAGGCGCACCAGGTGTTCGCGAACGGCCAACGCCCGACGCTCCCCGAGGCCAAGGTTGTACTCCGGCGTGCCGCGCTCGTCGCAGTGCCCTTCAATCGTCACCACCCACGTCGGAAACTGCACCAGCACGTCGGCGTTGGCCTGGAGGACCATTCGGGCGTCCGCGTCGAGCTCCGAGCTGTCGTACGCAAAAAACACGGGGCTGAGCGGGGAATCGCGGTTGATTTCTTCCAACGACCGCGTGGTGAACTCGTCCTCCTCGGGGAGCACGGGGGGCAGGGGCGCCGCGGGACGCGGATTCGGTCTCGGGGCGGGCCGATCCGGACGCCCCCCCGCCACCTCCTCCGCCCCGGGAGGCGGGGCCGTCGGCTCCGGCACCACCGGCGGCGGGTTCCGAACGCAGGACGCGCCGACGAGCATCACCAGCGCCGCCGCGGCGGCCACGGCGCCCCGGGCCGAGCCGAACCGCACGCTCCAGGCCGCATCGCGCCCACTTCCTGAACAGTTCACCGTCATCTCCTCTCGCAAGTGGAGCGCTCACCTCGACCAGCCGGGCATCTCGTTGTTGCCGTCGTTCGTGATGCGCCGCAGGCCGCGACCGTCGCGACCGATGAGAAACAGCTGGCGGTCGCCTGTCCGATCGGACGAGAACACCAGATGTCGACCGTTGGCGGCGTAGCTCGGGCTCTCGTTGCTGCCGAGGCCGAAGGTGAGCTGCCGCACCTCGTTGGTCGCCAGATCGACGACCTTGATGTCGTAGCCGGGCCCTGTGCGCGAGGCGTACGCGATCTCGTTGTACGGCGCGGGCGACCAGGTCGGGCGGTCGCAGTACGACTCGAACGTGATGCGTCTCAGGCCGGTCCCGTCGACTCCGACGACGTATATCTGAGGCGACCCGGTGCGGTTGGAGGTGAAGGCGATCTGCAGCCCCAGGGGCGACCAGGTCGGGCTGGTATCGATGCCCGGGTGATTCGTCAGGCGCCGAAGATCCGTGCCGTCGGTCCGGCTGACGTACACCTCGGGATTGCCGTCGCGGTTCGACGTGAACGCGAGCCAGCGTCCGTCCGGCGAATAGGAGGGCAACCAGTTGTGAATGTCGACGGTGCCTCCGAGCGGCGACTCCAGGCGGCCCTCGTAGATGTGAGAGATGAAGACGTCGGGCGGCCCGTTCCGCCAGGACGTGTAGGCGACGGCGCGGCCGTTCACGGACCAGGTCGGCGTGACGTTGAGCGACCGGCTCACCGTGACGCGCTGGGCGTTCGCTCCGTCGTAGTCCGCGATGTAGACCTCCTTGGTCTGACGATTCTCGACCAGTCCCAGCACCGACTCGCTGTCGCGGTCGGAAACGAACGTGATGCGGCTGCGTGCCACCCCTTCGAGGCCCCGCTGCTGCCGGTGAATCTCGTCGGAGAGCTCGTGCGCGTAGACCCGCACGTTGCGCAGCGTGCCCGAGTACTCCACGCCGAACGCCGACTCGAGCGATCGGGTGTTGAACAGCCGCGCCCGCACGCTGATGCGGCCGTCGGGAAGGCCGGTCAGGGAGCAACTGACCACGCCGTCCGCGCCGAGCTCCCGCCACGCCTGGAACGGCAGGTCGGTCAGGGAACGGGCCGCTGGAACGGTCGAGTACGTGTCCCTCGGCAGCATCCGGAACTCGCGCTCGAAGTCGAGATCGTCCCACAGGACCTGGGCCAGGATACGGCCGGCCGTGATCAGCTCCGGCTCTCCGCCGGGCGCCAGGCAGTCGGGTACGGCGAACCGGGGCTGCGAGCCGATTCGGTCGCCGATGATCAGGTCGACTTCCGACCTCTGGGAAGAGGGTGCCGTATCCGGGGGTTGCTGCGTGAGAACGACGGCTCCGCCCGCGGCCAGGGCCAGCGAGGCCGCCAGAGCGAGCGATCGGCTCGGATTCTTCATGGTCGATACTCGAACGTCAGGCGCACGTTGAGGGTGTCCGCGCCGAAGCGCTCCGGGAGTGGCTGAATCTGCCGCGTGAGCAGCACCGCGCGCTGCGCAGCCAGATCGAGGGCCAGGTACCCGCTGCCGCGATCGACGGTCACCGCGTCGATGCGACCGCTGCGTCCGATCTCGAAACGGACGATGACCGTGCCGGTTACACGCTGGTGCCTGTCCCACCGTCGCCGGATCAGATCCAGCATCGTGGCGAGGTACTCCGGACAGCAGAAGTCCTCGATCGCGACCTCGCCGCCGCTCCCGCCGAGCCCGCCGCCGGAGAGCCCGATGCCGATGCCCTGCAGCCCCGTGTCGGCCATCGTCGACCCGAGCACTTCTTCGGAACCCGTCGTCAGGCGGCGACCGCGGGCTTCCTCGGGAACCGTCGGCACCTCGGTCTCGGGCTCGGGCCGGCGGCGCGTGACCTCCTCCGGCACGGGTAGCACCATCCTCGGCGGCGCTGGTGCCGGTGGCTGGATCCACTGCGGCCGGCGCGCCTCCGGGAGCGTGACGACCTCCTGCACGGGGCGGCCTCCAAGCGCCGTCTGGCCGCCGACACCCGGCCCCTCTGGACCGCCGAGCCGCAACGTCATCACGTCGAGGGCTTCCTCGGCGGGCCGCGAGAACCAGTCCGCCGGAGCCAGGAGCATAACCACGATTGCGAGCAGGTGCGCGGCGCTTGAACCGAGCAGCGTCCGGCGCAGCCCGTCGCTCTCCCGCGCACGCTCGACGAGCAGCTCCGATGCCGCCTCTCTCACGACCGGGGTCCCAGCCCACCGTTCGTCGCCGCGACCGCAGGTCGCGCTGCGGCCTCCGCTCGGCGCCCAACCCAATCCTTCAGGAGTCCGCGC
>JAPOVI010000034.1 GCA_026708265.1 Acidobacteriota bacterium | reverse complement strand
GGGTCGCCGAGCAGCGGGTTGAGCCAGATCATCTTCCGCGCCTTCTCCCCGATGGCGCGCATCGCCGCGGCGAGCACCCCGGGACCATCCATGTCCAGCCCGTCGCTGAGCACCACGACGACAGTCTTCGCGCTCACCAGCGTATCCAGGTACCGCGTGACGAACTCGTCCAGACTCGCGCCGATACGCGTCCCGCCGGACCAGTCGGGCACGCCGGCGGCCAGACGGTCCAGGGTAGGAGCGATCTTGTCCGGTGTCAGCCACGGCGTCAACCGGGTCAGCGACGTGTTGAACGCGAAGACCTCGCAGCGTCGCACCACGCGCTTGAGGGACAGTGCGAAGGTCAGCAGGAAACGGGTGTGCGGGTCCATCGAGCCGCTGGTGTCGCACAGCAGCACCACGTCCGGCTTCTCCACGGCGCGGTCCCGCCGCGCGAGCGAGAGGAACTCCCCGCCGGTTCCGACCGCGCGGCGGAAGCTGCGCCTCGGGTCCACCCGGCCCCGGGCGCGGACCGGCACCAGGCGGCGGCTCGGCCGGCATCGCAGACGGCGCGCCGCCCGGGCCAGCAGCCGCTCCATGGCGGGCAGGTCGTCCGGGCTCCAGTCGTCGAACGGCTTGCGGCGCAGGAGCACGTCGGAGGAGTAGCCGGGCGTATCGCCGCTGATCGTTTCGCGTCCAGGTTCACCGGGAAGCTGCCCGGTCGCCTGCATCCAGCGCCAATGGGGGGTCGGGCCGGTCCGATCCGAGCGTGGCCGCGACCGTTCCGGTGGTGTGGCCGGCCGGTCCGGCGCTCGGGCCGGCCGATCCTCGGCGGCCCAGAAGCCGTGAAACAACTCGTCGAACGTGCCCCAATCGGATCGGCGGACCTTCAGGGCGATCCGCAGCGCATGGCGGACCTCGTCACGATCGTCGAGATCCACCAGCAGAAGCGCGGCCGCGCCGTCGATCTCGTCGCTCACGCATACGCCGACGCCCCGTTCCCGCAGCCGACCCGCGAAGCGGGCCAGCCGTTCGACGAGGTCGGGGTCATGCATCGGCGCTGCTCGATGGTCGCGCGCCGGCAAGCAGCGACTCGACGTCTTGTGTGGTCAGGTCCCGCACGTCGTGGTGGTCCTTCAAGACGCACCCCAGCGTCTCCTCCACCGTGTCGACAGCGAGCCGATCCTGCCGCAGGGCCAGCAACGCGCGGGTCCAGTCCAGCGTCTCGGCGACGCCCGGCGCCTTGTGGAGACGGCGCCCGCGAAGAGCTTGCACCACCGCCGCTATCTCGTTGGCCAACGCGTCCATGACCTCCGGCACCCTGGCGCGGATGATGCGCACCTCCTTTTCCAGGGACGGGTGCTCGACGTAGAGGTAGAAGCACCGGCGGCGCAGCGCGTCGCCGATCTCGCGCGTGCGGTTCGACGTCAGCACGACGTACGGCACATGCGTGGCGGCGATGGGGCCAAGCTCGGGAATCGTCACCTGGAAGTCGGAGAGGACTTCCAGGAGGAAGGCCTCGAAGCCGTCATCGGCCCGATCGATCTCGTCGATCAACAGGACCGGCGGGCCGTCGCCGCGGGTGATGGCCCGCAGCAGCGGGCGTTCGAGGAGGCAGTCGCGGCTGAAGATCATCTGCTCGGTCTGTGCCGGTTCCCTGCCCTCCGTTCCCGCGATGCGCAGGCGCAGCAGTTGCCGCTGGTAGTTCCACTCGTACAGGGCCGTGTTGACGTCGATCCCCTCGTAGCACTGCAGCCGGATCAGCTCGGTGTCCAGAATTCGGGCCAGCACCTTGGCGATCTCGGTCTTGCCGACGCCGGCGTCTCCCTCGATGAGGAGCGGCTTGCGCAGCGTGCGAGCCAGGTAGACCGCGGTGGCGATGGCGGGCTCGGCGATGTACCCCTCGCGCTCCATCGCCGCCTGTGTCTCCCGCACCTCCGGCCTCACGCTACCCCTCCTGCGCCGCCGCGGCGTACTTGCGCGGCTCGGCCACGAACTGCTCGCGGCAGTGCGCGCAGCAGAAGTGGTAGGTGGTCCCCCCGAAGTCGGCCTGGTGACCGGCCGCCGTCGCGGCAACGGACATGCCGCACACCGGGTCACGCGCGGTCTCCGGGATGGCCGCGGGGGGAGCCGGATCCCGCGTCGTCTCCGTGATTGCCGCGGCGGGAGCCGGAGCCTTCTCGATCCGCGTGGCCGGCGCCGGGGATGCCGGAGCGCCGGCGGGACCGGGTTCGCGCGCGATGGCGGCTCCGGCCGCGGCCGGAGCCGGAGCCTGCTCGGTCCGCGTGGCCGGTACGGGGGGAGCAGAATCGTGGGCGGGACGGCGATCGCCCTCTCGCCGGCGACGCCCGGCGCGGGCGCGCCTGGTGATCTCGGCGAGGATGCTCAGGGCGATCTCCTCGGGCGTCTGTGCGCCGATGTCGAGGCCGGCCGGATTGGCGATCCGGTCGAGCTGTTCCGCCGTCGCGCCGCGCGCGGCCAGGGTCTCGCGTATCTTTCCGAAGCGCTTGCGGCTGGCCACCACGCCGACGTAGGCCGGCACCAACCGACTGGCCGCCCAGGCCGCCTCCTCGTCCCGCTGGCCGAGCGTGGCGACAACCGCGAAGCAACGGGCCGCGTCCCGTCCGGAGCCGGGAGGCTCGACGAAGTCATCGCTGGTCACCAGACGGCTCGCGTCCGGGAACAGCGTCTCGCTGGCTTCCGGATCGACCGCTTCCACCCGGTAGTCGAGGACGGCGGCCAGGCGCGCCAGCGCGCGCGCCGTCGGCGACACTCCGAAGATCAGCAGCCGGCGCGCCGGCAGCAGCGGCTCGATGTAGATCTCCACGCTTCCCCCGCTGTGGCAGGCCATGGGGAACACCGTCAGCCCGGGTCGGGCGCCGGACGCCGAGCCGGGGTCGCGGACGATCCCGATCAACCGCGGCGCGCCGTCGGCAAGGGCCGCGAGCGCTTCGCGGATCACGGTCGGCCGGGTGCAGCTTCCGCCCAGCCAGCCGTGGAATTCGCCGTCCGGGGTCACGACGGCGCTGTCGCCGACCCGCGCCGAGCTCGGCGGCTCGCGGCGGACGACCGTGGCCAGCGCGAACGCCTCGCTGCGACCGGCAAGCTCGGACGCAAGCTGCAAGGTGTCAGTGCGCATCGATGTCAGACCCCCAGCTCGGCCTTGATCCGTTCGTAGTCTTCGGGAACGTCGATGTCCTGCAGCGCCGCTTCCGGCCAGGAGACCGCGACCGCCTCGTCGCGATGTCGCCGCACGACCTGCCGCCCGCAGCCTTCTCCTTTCATTTGCTGCAGCTCGGAGAACAGCGCGCGGTCGTACAGCATCGGCGGCGCGTTGACCTCCCCGTGGGCGGAGATGACGAGCGGGGCCGTGCTCGCGCGGTAACGCGTGACGAGGTCGGCGACGATGGGGCCGGTGACGAACGGCA
>JAPOVI010000194.1 GCA_026708265.1 Acidobacteriota bacterium | reverse complement strand
ACCGTCCCAGGAGCTTGCGCCGCGGCACGCACTCCGTTGGCGTTCTGCGGCGCACGCTCCTGGCCGATGCGGCCGTCAGCGGGGGGCGCGCCGCGCCGGCCGGGACCCGGACTCCCCGCTCCCGGCGGCCGGCCGGCGGCGCTGTCGGGAGGAGCGGAGCGACGCCCGGGTCGCGTCGGAGTCGACCTCGAAGCGGATGATGCGGCCGAGAATCGCCTCGAGCGGGGCAACGCTGCGCTGGGCCGCCCAGAGCTCGAGCTCCGTGTCGCCGGCGGGCGTCAGCCGCAGCAGGTAGTCGCGCAGCCCCGGCACGATCTCGACCGAGCCGACGCTCTGCGCGTGGCTGCGATCGAGCCCCTCCGCGAGCCGCAGCATCGCGGCCAGCGTGCGCACGGTGCGGCGATGCCGCGCCGGAAGGCTGGCGTAGCCGCCGCGGGACTTCTTCGGCAGGCCGCGCCGGTGGTGGCGCGCGACGAGCGCGATCGCCTCCACCTCCTCGGGCTCGAACCCGCGCAGGTCGCCGTTCTTGATCAGGTAGTAGGAGTGCTTGTGGTGGCGCCCGTAGCTGATGTGCACGCCGATGTCGTGCAGCAGGGCGGCGTGGTCCAGCCATTCGCGCTCGCGGGCGCCGAGCCCGTGCGCGGGCTGCGTCTGATCGAAGAGCGAGAGCGACAACCGGCGGACCTGCTCGGCGTGCTCGGAGGCGTAGTTGCATCGTTCGGCGAGCTCGACGACGCTGCGCCGCCGCACGTCCGGGAACTGCTCGACCTTGGCGATATGGGCTCGGTTGCGGCTCAGGTAGTCGAGCGCCAGGCCCTCGCGGAGAGCCAGGTCGCACAGCGTGAGCTCGACCGCGCCGATCTGCCTCAGGACGGTGTCGAGCAGTATCGATCCGGCCACCGCGAGGTCGGCGCGCCGCGGGTCGAGGCCGGGGAGGCGGAGCCGGCCGGGCAGGTCCAGGGCGCAGAGGTCGCGGCGCAGGCGCCGGATCTGCTTGGCGCTCACGCGGCGGCTCCGGAGGTCGTCGGAGCCGACGGCCCGTCCCTCTCCGACCGCCAGGCTCCCGAGGCTGAGGATCGTGCCGGACGTGCCGATGACCCGGTCGAAGCCGCGGCTGACGATCTTCTCCACCGTCGGCGCGATGGTCTCCGTGATGTGGGACACCATCTGCCGCTCGTCCCGGCGGCTGAGCGGGTCGGAGCGGATGAACTGCTCGGTCAGTCGGATGACGCCGAGCTTCAGGCTCTGCGCCACGTGGGCGCGGGCCCCCGTACCCTGCGTGAGCTCCACGCTGCCGCCCCCGACGTCGATTACGACCGCGGCGCCCCCGGAGACGTCGACCCCGTAGACGGCGGCGCGGTGGATGAGGCGCGCCTCCTCGGTGCCGGAGATGACGCGGACCTGGATGCCGGTCCGCTGGCGGATGGCGCCCAGGAATTCGCGACCGTTGTCCGCCTCCCGGACGGCGCTCGTCGCCGCCGCGACGATCTCGTCGACGTCGTGCGACTCCGCGAGGCGCGTGAACTTGCCCAGTGCCTGGAGCGCCGCGAGCATCGCCGGTTCTGTGAGCGAGCGCCCGCCGAGGCCGCCCGAGCCCAGCCGGACCATCTCCTTCTCGCGGTCGATGATCTCGAACGACCGGTCCGCGCGCACCTGCACGATGATGACGTGGACGGAGTTCGTGCCGATGTCGATGGCGGCGATGCGCATGCAGGGACCGGTGGGCGCGGGGATGAGCGTGGGGGCGCGCTCGCCTCGATCTAAGCTATGGAGACGGCTCGCTCCCGTCACGCATCGTAGCATGGCCCTTGCACACCCGTTGCGGCGACCCCTGGAGCAGCAGGTGTCGGTGTTCAGCCGGCATGCGGCCGCCGCCCTCGCGGGCAAGGCCGACCCGTTGCATGACGCCCGCGTGGCGACGCGACGGCTGCGCGAGCTGCTCCCGCTCTGCGCCGGCGAGGTGCCGGGCCGCGCGGTGACGCGCGCACGCCGCCGCGCGCGCCGGATCGGGCGCGCTCTCGGCGGGGTGCGCGAGATCGACGTCGCTCTCGAGCTCGTCGCGTCGATGCCGGACGAGAGGCTGCCCGCGGCCGGCGCCGGCCGGCTGCGCCACCACCTGACCGAGGAACGCGCGCGCCGGCGTCGGCGCCTCCGCGCCAGGGTGACCGGGGCCGAGCTCCGGAAGCTCCCCCGTGCGGTGTCGGAGGTGGTCGGGTCCCTCGACGCGCGCCCGGGGACCGGCGCCTGGGCGCACGCGCTCGCGGCCCGGACCCGGCGCCACGCGGAGCGCGTGCGGGGGGCGGTCGCCGAGGCGGGATCGCTCTATGTCTCCGAGCGCGTCCACGAGGTCCGGATCGCCGCCAAGAGGCTCCGCTACGCGCTGGAGATAGCCGGCGGGGCCGCCGATATCGAGACGGGGGCCGCGACCGCCCGTCTCAAGGCCGTGCAGGACACGCTGGGCCGACTGCACGACCGCGAGGTGCTGCAGGACCTCGTCCGGGAGATGCCGATCCCGCACGGTCGCCCGCCGGAGTGGGCAACGCAACTCGACCGGCTCCGCGCGGACCTGGGTGCCGACTGCTGCCGCCTGCACGCGGACTTCGTGGCGGCACAGCCTGCGCTCCTCGAGCTGTGCGGGAGCGCGGAGGAGGTCGCCGCGCGGCTCGAGCCCGCATCCGGTGACGACGGCAACGACGAGCGGATGCTGAAGATGTCGCTGGAGGCGGAGCCGCCCCGGGAGGCGGCCGGAGGCGATCCGGAGCCCGCGGGGTAACGGGTCATCCGGTCCCGTGCAGGAGCCAGCCGGCGACCGCGCCTGCGAGAATCAGCCAGGTCGAGTTCGGCTTCCACACAACCAGGATCACCGCCGCGGAAGCCGCCACGCCGGCCGTTGCGGCATCGGTGATCGCGGCCTGCGCCAACTGCCACGTCACGGCGAGCATCAGCCCCAGCGACGCCGCGACCACGCCATCGAGCGCTCCGCCCATCAGGGCCGAGGCGCGGAGCCTCGGAATGATCGGCTGCGTGACGGCCACGAACACGAAGCCCGGCAGGAAGATGGCCACCGTGGCCAGCACCGCGCCCGGCACCCCGCCGAGGAGGTAGCCGATGAACGTCGCCGTCGTGAACACGGGACCCGGCGTGACCTGTCCGACGGTCACCGCGTCGATCAACTGCTGGTCGGTCAGCCAGCCCCAGCGCTCGGTGAGGTCCGCGCGCAGGAACGCGAGCAGCACGTAGCCGCTGCCGAAGAGGACCGACCCCACCTTGAGGAAGAAGAGCCCCAGCCGGGCCAGGGTGACCGGCACGGCCGTCGCCGCGCCGGCCGCGTGCAGGCAGGCGCCCCCGGCCGCAACGGCGACCGCCCAGGCGGCCGCGGCTGCCCCGCCGGTCGCACGGTCGCTGGGAAGCGGCCGTCCGA
>JAPOVI010000180.1 GCA_026708265.1 Acidobacteriota bacterium | reverse complement strand
GACGCGGTGCTGGCCGTGGTCTGGTCGCCCGCCTGCGCCGGGTGCGCGGCGCCCCTGACGGAACCGACCCGCGGCATCGTCTGCGGGGGCTGCTGGGATGCCGTGGCCCCGCCCGGGGGAGGGTTGGCCGGAGGCGGGGCGCGGCGCCGCATCGCCGTCGCGACCGGCACCCCGGACGGCGAGCCGCGAACGGCAGCGCGGGCGGTCGGACCCTACGAGGGCCGATTGCGGGCCATCCTGCATGCCTTCAAGTACGACGGGCACCGCTCTCTGGCGCGTCCCCTCGCCCGGCTCATGCGCCGGGCCGGCGCCGACCTGCTCGTGCAGGCGGACCTCGTCGTGCCGGTGCCGCTCCACTGGCGGCGGCGCCGGCGCCGAGGGTTCAATCAGGCCGGCGAGCTCGCCGCGCACCTCGGAGTGCCCGTGGCGGACGTGTTGCGCCGCACGCGCGCGACGCCGTCCCAGGTGGGGCTGTCGCGGTCCGAACGCGCGCGCAGCGTGCGGGGCGCCATCGCGCTCGTCCCCGGACCTTCGCTCCGCCGGGGAAGCTCACCGGTGCGCGCAGGCTCGCCGGTCCGCGGACGCTCGATCCTCCTCGTCGACGACGTCCTGACGACCGGTGCGACCGTCGACACCTGCGCGGCCGTGCTGCGCGCGGCCGGGGCGTGCCGCGTGCGAGCGCTCACGGTGGCGCGAGCCGCGGCACCACCGCTTGGGCAATCGCCTCCGCCACGACGTCCTCGGGATGCTCGCCGTCGATACGGATCCAGCTCGGATCGGCCGCCTGCCGGAGGTAGCTCTCCCTGACGAGCGACAACAATTGCAGGTCGCGCTCGTAACGGTCGCGGCCCGTCGCCTTGCGCTCGACCGCCGTCGCCGGCCCGACGTCGAGCAGCACCGTCAACTGCGGTTGCGGCAGAAAGCGCTGGAGCGACGCCAGCCACGCCGCGTCCAGGCCCTGGGCCTGCCCGTAGGCGACGCCCGACGCCACGTAGCGGTCGAAGAGCACGACGATGCCCGCCTCGTGCCACCGCTCGACGTCGGCCTTTCGCTCGTAGCGGTTGGCGACGTGGAGCAGTTGCATCACCTCCGCGCTGTAGTCGCGCTCGCCCTGCAGGGCGCGAGCGATCTCCTCGCCGATGGTCGTGCCGTAATCGGGGAACGAGACCACCCGCGAGCGGGTGCCGCCGGCCCGCAGGCGGTCCCGCAGGCGCCGCGCCTGCGTCTCCTTGCCGGACTGATCGAGACCTTCGAAGGCTATCAGCATCAATGACTCACGCGAGGCGGGCCGCGGGAACGGCGCCGCCGTCCCCCGCCGCCGGCTCGCAGGCCAGGAGATCGTCGACGGTCTGGCGGCGCCGGACGAGGCGCCAGCCCCCGCCGCCGACCAGGACTTCGGCCGGCAGGGGATGGCGGTTGTAGTTCGAGGCCATCGCGGACCCGTACGCCCCGGCATCGAGCACGGCCAGCACGTCACCCACCTCCGGCAGGACCATCCGCCGGTCGAGACCGACGACGTCGGTCGTCTCGCAGAGAGGTCCGACGACGTCGCAGGTCGCCTGCGGTCCGGAACGCGGTGCGACCGGCGCGATCCGGTGGTAGGCGTCGTAGAGGGCGGGACGCAGCAGCTCGCTCATGCCGGCGTCCACGACGACGAAGTGCCGGTCGCCGCCTTGCGGCTTGACGTCGACCACGGTCGTGAGCAGCACCGCGGTCGGCCCGACGATCCACCTGCCCGGCTCGACCAGCAACCGGAGTCCGGTCGGGGCCACGGCCGCGAGGAGAGTGCGCGCGTACTCGCCCACGTCGAGGGCCGGTGCGCCGTCGTAGGAAATCCCCAGGCCACCGCCCAGGTCGAGGTGCTCCAGCGCGATGCCGTCGTCTCGGAGCTCCCCGGCGAAGGCCGCCACCGTCGACGCCGCGCGGCGCACCGGGTCCAGCGTCGTCATCTGCGAGCCGATGTGCGCGTGGACGCCGACCAGGTGCAGCCCCCGGCGGGCGGCGGCTTCCCGACACACGCGGCGGGCGTCGCCGATCGGCACGCCGAACTTGTGCGCCCGGCTGCCGGTGGAGATTCCCGGGTGGCTCGCGGCGTCGATGTCCGGGTTGATGCGCACCGCGACGCGCGCCCGCTCCCCGCGCGCCCGGGCGATGCGATCGACGCGCTCGAGCTCCCCGGCGGACTCGGCGTTGATCGCGTGCAGGTCGGCGGCCACCGCGGCTTCGAGCTCCGCCCCGGACTTGCCGACCCCCGTGAACACGATGTCGTCCGGCTCGAACCCGGCGCAGAGCGCGACCGCGATCTCGCCGCCCGAGTTGGCATCGACGCCGGCCCCCGCGGCGCGCAGGACCTCCAGCAGGCCGCGCGTCGAGTTGGCCTTCAGCGCGTAGTGGACGCGGTGCGGGTGGCCGGTCAGCGCCGTGTCGAGCGCGCGGTAGCGCCGCTCGATCAGGGTACGGCTGTAGACGTAGAGGGGCGTCCCTTCCGCGCGCGCGAGCGTCGCCAGGTCGGTCCCGTCGCACGTTGCCGCCGTTGCCGTGAACGAGAAGCCAACCATCGCCACGCGCCGCCCGGTCCAGCGCCCGGACGGGCGCGTCGGGAGTCTGACGGCTCCGCTCGGTGTCCAACCGAGCTGCAGGAGTCCGCGCCGTTCCCCGGAGCAGGCTCCCGGGCGCGGGCTCCCGGACGGAGCCGGCATTGTACGCGCAAGCCCGCGGGCCGATCCAGACGGCGCGGGCCGCGTTTCCCTTTGGGGCTCCGGCATGCGAAGATCCGCGTCGCAGTATGTCCGCCGGCTCAGCGCCCGCGCCGTCGGTGCCGATCGACACGCTCATCGAGGCGTGTCTGCGCGGAGACCAGCAGGCATGGGAAGCGGTCGTCACGCGCTATCGCCGCAAGGTGTTCAACGTCGCCTATCAGTTCGTGGGCCGTCACGACGAAGCGGAGGATCTGACGCAGGACATCTTCGTCAAGATCTTCCGCGCGCTGCACACCTTCGACCGCCGGGCGAACTTCCAGACGTGGCTCATCAGCATCAGCCGCAACCTCTGCATCGACCACTACCGCAGCGTACGCAAGGAGCGGGAGACGGTCGATCGCCACGTGGACACGGCCGACCTGAACCCGGTCGCGCGGGGGCCCGACGCATTCAAGCAGCTCGATCAGTTCGATCGCCGCGAGTTGCTGCGGCAGGCGTTCAAGGCGCTTCCGTCCACGCTGCGGGCCGCCGTCGCCCTGCGGGATCTCCAGGAACTGTCCTATCAGGAAATCGCATCCCGTCTCGGACTTCCGGAGGGGACCGTGAAGTCGCGGATCAACCGGGGCCGCCATGAGCTCGCCCGTCAGATCCGCCGCATCGAGCGGGAACGGGAGGCGCCGGTGGCCGCACGCGCCGCCACCCCGGTGCCTGGAGTGTCCGAATGAACCTATCGACCGATCGCACCGGCGGGACCGTCATCGTGCGAGTGGACGAGGCGAAGCTGGTCCATCCCCTGCTGGCGACGTTCGCGGGCTCCGTCTCCGACCTCCTCGCGGGCGGCGACCGGCGCGTGATCATCGACCTGTCGCGCGTCGTCTACCTCGACAGCGCGTGCATCGGCTGCCTGATGGACCTGTACAGGCAGGCCGACAAGCTCGGGGCCAAGGTCAAGCTGTCCGGCGTGCAGCGCAGGGTGGAGACGATGCTGACGATGACCGGCGCCCATCACTTCATCGAGCTCCATCCGGACGAGTCGAGCGCCATCCGGAGCTTCGAGGACTAGCATGCGGACCATCAAGACGAGTTCCGGCACCGAGATCGGACTCGACGGGGACCTGCTGGCGGTGCTCGAAGCCCTCTCCCTGACGCTGCACGCGCGCCACGGCCTCGACTACCGCTTCGAGGACACGATGCGCGAAATCCGCCACCTCGTCGATCAGATGGGCGAGGAGGATCGCAGCGCCTACCTCATCGAGAGCCTGTTTCTCAACTCCGTGACGTACGAGAACGAGAAGCTCGGCGCCTACATGCGCAAGATCACCCGCGGGGAGTAGGCGCGCCCTCACGGGCGCGTTGGGAGTCTGCGCGGGCGCAACGTGCCGCATCGCCCGTTCTGCGGCGCAGACTCCTGGCGGACGCGGCGGAAGTCAGGTGGAGAGGGCGGGGCCGGCCACGGCCGCGGCGGCCGTCTTCGCCGTAGCGGCCTCCGGCGCGTCGTCGAGGTACCAGGCGTCCGTCTCGTCGAGGATCCTGCGGGCGAAGGCGGCGTGCAGCGCGTGTCCGCCGCGATGGACGACGAGGTGGCCGATCAGAGGGTAGCCGACGAGCGCCAGGTCCCCGATGACGTCGAGGATCTTGTGCCGCACGAACTCGTCCTCGAAGCGCAGGGAGCTGTTCAGCACCCCGGTCTCGCCGAGGACGACCGCGTTGTCGAGCGAGCCGCCCAACGCCAGCCCGCGCTGTCGGAGCTGCTCGATCTCCTTGAGGAAGCCGAACGTCCGAGCGGGCGCTATCTCCTCGATGAACGTCTCCTCGGTGACGCGCTGACTGCGGGTCTGGTGCCGCAGGAGGGGATGGTCGAAGCTGATGCTGTAGGTCACCCGGAAGTCGTCGGCCGGATAGAGGGCAATGCTCTTGTCTCCGTACGACAGGGAGATCGTGCGCGCGACGCGGAGGAACCGGCGCCGGGCCTTGAGCCGCTTCACCTGCGCCTCGTGGACCAGGTAGACGAAGGAGGCCGCGCTGCCGTCCATGATCGGCACCTCGGCCTGGTTCAGCTCCACGGTGACGTTGTCGATCCCGAGGCCGACGAGCGCCGCCAGCAGGTGCTCGACCGTGTCGACCGAGGCCGCATCCTGGGCGAGGCCGGTCGCGTAGTCCATGCTCGCCACGCGGGCCGCGACGGCCGGCACCTCCAAGCCGTCGAGATCCAGCCTCCGGAAACGAATGCCGTGGTTCGCCGGGGCCGGCCGCAGCCGCATGGTGACCCTGCGACCCGAATGCAACCCGATGCCGGTGCATGGAACCGAGCGCCGAAGCGTCTGCTGCGCGGCCATCACGGAGTCTGCCCTCCTCGCGACGCGGAATCGCGCTGTGTCTTCCCGCTCTTGTCTTCTCTTGCTAGCAAATCGAATGCCCCGCCGCGCGCGGCCTCGCGCTGTCCGTACAATAGCTATATTTTACATACATTTGCGGGGATTTTCCAGCGCGCGGGCCGGACCGGTGGGATCCCGACTGTGGCCTTCTGACCACACTTGGCGCACCGCAGACTGTGGCTCTTGTACCACATCCTACGCTCTGCCGCCAGCCCCCTCCGGGGCCAACAGGGGTCGCAGGAACGCGCCGGTGGCGGAACCAGCGTCGCGGGCAACCTCCTCCGGCGTTCCTTCGGCGACGATGCTCCCCCCCTCCTCGCCGCCGCCCGGCCCCAGGTCGATCACGTGGTCGGCGGCCTTGATCACGTCGAGCTGGTGCTCGATGACGACGACGGAATTCCCTTGCTCGACCAGCTTGTCGAGCACTTCGAGGAGGTGTCGCGTGTCCTCGAGGTGGAGCCCCGTGGTCGGCTCGTCGAGGATGTACAGCGTGCGCCCCGTGCTTCGGCGAGACAACTCCTTGGCCAGCTTCACGCGCTGGGCCTCGCCGCCGCTCAGCGTGGTGGCCGGTTGGCCGAGCGTCACGTAGCCGAGGCCGACGTCCTGCAGCGTTCGGAGCTTCGTCGCGATGGACGGGAAGTTCTCGAGCAGCGGCAGCGCCTGGTCGACCGTCAGGTCGAGCATCTCCGCGACCGACACGCCCCGGTACTTGATCTCGAGGGTCTCACGGTTGTAGCGCCGCCCCTTGCACTGTTCGCAGGTCACGTAGACGTCGGGCAGGAAGTGCATCTCGACCGCGATCAACCCGTCGCCCTGACACGCCTCGCACCGGCCGCCCTTGACGTTGAACGAGAAGCGGCCGGGCCGGTACCCGCGGGCCCGTGCCTCCGGGAGCATCGAGTAGAGCTCGCGCACGAAGGTGAACATCCCCGTGTAGGTCGCCGGATTGGAGCGCGGCGTGCGGCCGATGGCCGACTGGTCGATCTGGATCACCTTGTCCACCAGCTCGATGCCGTCGATGCCCGCATGGGCTCCCGGCTCCTGGGTGGCTTTGTGCAAGGTCCGCGCCAGGGAGCGGTACAGGATGTCGTTCACCAGGGTCGACTTCCCGGAGCCGCTCACCCCGGTCACCGCGGTCAGCACGCCGAGCGGGATGGCGACGTCGATCCCCTTCAGGTTGTTCGCGTTGGCCTCGCGGATGGTCAACTGCCCGTGCAAGGGAGGGCGGCGTGCCTTCGGAGTTGCTATGAAGCGGTCTCCGCGCAGGTACATCCCGGTGAGCGAGGCGTCCCCGTCCCCCAGGAGCTCCGCCGGCGTCCCCTGGAAGACGACGTTCCCTCCGTGCTCCCCGGCGCCGCTCCCGAGGTCGACGACGTAGTCGGCGGCCCGAATGGTCTCTTCGTCGTGCTCCACCACGACGACGGTGTTGCCGAGGTCGCGCAGGCGCGTGAGGGTGGCCAGCAGCAGGCGGTTGTCACGCTGGTGGAGGCCGATGGACGGCTCGTCGAGGACGTACAGCACCCCCGTCAGGCTGGCCCCGATCTGCGTCGCGAGGCGGATGCGCTGGGCTTCGCCGCCCGACAGGGTGGCCGCGCCGCGCGCCAGCGACAGATACCCCACGCCGACGTCGCAGAGGAAGCGCAGGCGATCGCGAATCTCGCGCAGCACGCGGTCGGCGACAATCGCCTCCCGCTCGTCGAGAACGAGCTCGTCGAACATCGCGAGGGCCGTGGTGACCGGTACGCCGACATAGTCGGCCAGCGTGCGCCCCTTCACCCGCACCGCCCGGCTCTCCCTCCGCAGGCGCTCACCGCCGCACGCGGCGCACGGCCGGAGAGCCCGGTACGGCTCGAGCTCCTCGCGCTGGCGGGCGGTGCCGCTCTCGTAGCGCCGGCGCAGGTTCGACAGGACGCCCTCGAAGTCCTTGCCGAACGGATCCCGTTTCGCGGGCGCGCCGCCCGCGCGGCCGGAGCCGCGCGCGGAGCCGGAGCCGCGGGCGGGGCCCGAGCCGCGGGCGGAGCCGACCGGCCCCGCCATCAGGAGTTCGCGCTGCCGTCGCGGGAGGTCGCGGTACGCCGCATCGAGATCGATGTCGAAGTACCGTGACAGTCGTCCCAGTGCCTCGCGCACGAGCGCCCGGTCGCCGCGCGCCCAGGGGTGGATGGCACCGCCGGCGAGCGGCAGCGAGTCGTCCGGCACGATCCGCTCCGGATCGAAGTCCTCGATCGCTCCGAGCCCCTGGCATGCCCCGCAGGCGCCGTGCGGGGAGTTGAACGAGAACGCGCGCGGCGTCATCTCGGGCACGTTGATGTCGCAGTGGACGCAGGCCAGTCGCCGGGACAGCAGCCGATCCCCACCCTCCTCCGTGTTGATGACCACGACGTCGTTCGCGAGCCGCAGCGCCAGCTCGAGCGATTCGGTGAGCCGCCGCTCGGCCCCGGACCGCACGAGAAGCCGATCGACGACCACCTCCAGCCAGTGGTTCCGTCGCCGGTCGAGCTTGATGTCGTCCTCGGTCGATCGCACCTCGCCGTCGACGCGGACCCGGGTGAAGCCGCGCCCGCGGATGTCCGCCAGCTCGCGCTTGAACTCGCCCTTCCGGCCTCGCACGATGGGCGCCAGCACGTTGACGCGCGGACCCGGCGGGTCGGCGAAGACGCTCTCCACCATGCGCTCCACCGACTGCGACGCGATCTCGCGCCCGCACGACGGACAGTGCGGCTGGCCGATGTTGGCGAACAGCAGGCGCAGGTAGTCGTAGATCTCCGTCACCGTGCCGACCGTCGAGCGGGGATTCGAGCCCGTCGTGCGCTGTTCGATGGAGATGGCGGGCGACAGCCCGTCGACCTGATCGACGTCGGGCTTCTCGACCTGCTCCAGGAACTGCCGAGCGTAGGCGGACAGGGATTCGACGTAGCGCCGCTGGCCCTCCGCGTAGACGGTGTCGAACGCCAGGGACGACTTGCCCGAGCCGGACAGCCCGGTTACGACCACGAGCCGGTCGCGGGGGATCCGCACGTCGATGTTCTTCAGGTTGTGGACGCGAGCGCCGCGCACGTCTATCGACCCGTGCGGCAGGGAAGCGGCGGAGGGAGGGGGAGGCTGCGCTCGTGTCATGGCACGACGCCGTCGAGGCGGTAGACGGTCTCGCCGGAGGCGACGACCAGGCCGCCGGTCGGGTCGAAAGCGACGCCGACCAGGTCGCGGGCGGAGAGGACTTCAGTGGCCGCGGTGCCGGCGGGGTCGAGGCGGTAGAGTCCGCTCATCCCGGCCAGGGCCTCGACGACGTGCAACGAGCCGTGCGGGTCGAACGCAAGCCCCTGCGGCCGGCCGAAGCGCACGGCCATCCGGTCGACCTTGCCGGTCCGATCGATGCGGTAGACCGTGTCGTACGACGCGAGGGTCGGCCCGGTCAGGTACAGCCCGTCGTCCGGCCCCCACGCGAGGTGATATGCGGCCACGCTCGACGGCAGCGTGGCGAACGCGACCGCCCGCCCGCTCGAGGCCACCCGGAAGACCGTGCCCGACCGGTCGCCGACGTAGAGCGTGCCGTCCGGGCTGAATGCAACTCCGCACGCGACGCCCAGCTCCGTGACGGCCACCTCGAAGCTGCCGTCCTCCGCCACGCGATAGACGGTGCCCTCGAACCGGCTGGAAACGTGGAGACGGCCGTCCGGCGCGAACGCCAGCGACGTCGCGTTGGTGATGCCGGTGACGAACGGCTCCCGGAACCCGTCGCGGCGCACGCGAAAGACCGAGACGGGCGACCGCTCGCCGCGGGTGCCGCTGTACGTGACGTAGATGGAGCCCTCGGCATCAACGGCCGGGTTGTCGACCTGGTGCAGCCCGGTCGCCACGGGGCGGCCGACCTGCAGGAACGCGGTCTCCCCGGCGGCCTCCCCCACGCGGACCGGGGTGCGTCCGCCCTCGGCGCCGTTCGGCACGATCACCGAGAGGGCCGCCCGGGAAGCGCGCACCACCTGGGCGGGCACCGAGCCGATCCGCACCTCGGGCAGACGGGATTCGTCCGGGACGAGGTCGGCTCCCTCGATCGTGATGCGGCCGCCCTCGACGGCCGCGGTCGGATGGAGCGCCGTGATCCGTGGTCGGGCCACGGGTCAGGCCGGCTCGGCGACCCCGGCGTCCCGTCGGACGGCGGTGCGCTCGGTGCCCCGACCCGGAGGGTCGGGGCGGGGCAGGTTAGGTCTCGTCGAGCTCGACATTCCAGTACAGGTAGTCGCGCCAGCTGTCCGGAGCGTTGTGCAGGCCGAAGGTCAGGCGCAGGACGGGAGACCGCGTCGGGCGGGCCGGCGCCCGGATGACCCGCATCCCGGCCTCCGCGGGGGTCCGGCCCCCCTTTCTCCGGTTGCATCGCACGCACGACGTCACGATGTTCTCCCAGTCCTTGCGCCCCCCCTGCGAGACCGGCACGACGTGATCGAACGTCAGCTCGCTCACCGGGAACCCGACGCCGCAGTACTGGCAGCGGTGGCCGTCGCGCGCGTAGATGTTGGCGCGCGAGAACGGCACGTAGTCCATGCGCCGGGTGATCCGGATGTAATGAAGCAGGCGGATGACCGACGGCAGGCGGAAGGTGACCGACACCGACCGGATCTCCCGGTCGTACTCGGAGATCACCTCCACCTTGCCCTGCCAGAGCAGAGTGATCGCCTTGCGCCAGTCGACGACCTTGAGGGGTTCGTAGGTCGCGTTGAGAAGCAGCGTCTGCTCCATGGCTGAACGGTCCATTCTTGCGCGACGGGCCGGTCATGTCAACTCGACAAGCGTGTAAAGCCTTTCGATCAAGCAGGTTAACGGCCTCGCCGGCGCCCTGTGGCGGCGGCCTCCTGCGGCCGATACCTCGGGCATGGGGCTTGGGAAGAGCCGGGGCGGCGCGGCGCTCGTCCTCTCGGGCGCGCTCCTGGCCGGGGGGTGCGCCACCGCCGGCCGGCACACGCCGCAGCCCTTCCCGCAGGTGGGGGACGCCGGCGCCGCCCTCGGGTGGGCCAATCCGTACCGCGTCACCGGAACCGCGCTCTCGCTGCGCGGCGTGCCGTACGTCTGGGGCGGCGACAGCCCGGACGGGTTCGACTGCAGCGGCTTCACGCAGTACGTGTACGCGCGGCACGGAATCCGGCTGCCGCGCCAGGCCGCGGACCAGTACCAGGTCGGCGCCCGGGTCCACCGCGACGACGTCCGAGCCGGCGACCTCGTCTTCTTCACGACGATTGCCTCCGGGGCATCCCATGTGGGGTTGGCGCTCGGAGACGACCAGTTCGTGCACGCGCCCTCGGAGCGGGGCGTCGTGCGCGTGGAGCGGCTCACCGGGTCGTACTGGTCGCGGCGGTGGGTCGGCGCGAGACGGGTGCTCGGAGGCGAAGCGGCCCTGGCCGAGTGAAGCTCAGCCGGGGACGACGATCTTGATGATGTCGCCGGCCGTCGGCTGCTCGTAGACCGGATAGCCGTTCAGGATGGCCAGCGTCGACGCGAGCACCGTCTCCTCCCCGGCCCGCAGGGCGATGCGCTGCCACGTGTCGCCGTCCCGTACCTCGTAGATCGCGATTCGGTTCGGCCGGATCGCCTCCGCTTCATCCCGGCCGAGGGCGCGGAAGGTGCGGATGCTCTCGTCCACCTCGCGGTCGATGTAGCTGAACTCGTCGGCCGGGGCGAAGCCCCCGAGCACGTAGACGGAGCGCCCCGAGCGGATGTAGGCGACGTGCGCGATCACCGGCTCGCGCCCGCGACCCGTGCCGGTCCAGGTGCCGACGTAGGCGTCCAGGCCGTTGATCGACGTCGGGGTCCCCTGCTGCATGCGGTAGCCGGCCGCCAGCATCTCCCGCTCCGCGACCCGCGGCAGCTCCCCGGCCGGGTCCTCCGCCAGCGTCAACAGCAGGTAGTTGTCGCGTCCCGGCTGGCGGGCGACCACGGCGGCCGGGCTGTTGCTCACCTCCCAGCCCTCCGGGAACCTGACCGCGAACAGCAGCTCCGGATGCAGGAAATCGCGGCCGCGCACGATTCCGTCCTCCGGGTTGTCGCCGTAGACCAGGCCGTCGACGCGATCCAGATAGGCGGCCCGGGCGACGCGGAGCGCCGCCGGATCGACGTCCGCCAGCAGGCGGTCCACGGTGGCGGCGGCCTCCACCACCCGATCCGCGGGCTCCGGGTGGGTCGAGAGCCAGTTGGGAACGCCCCGCCGGTCGCTGGTCTCGGCGATGCGCGCCAGCGTGGCGAGCATGTCGCCGACGCCGTGCGGATCCCAGCCCGACGCGACGGCGTACTCCGCGCCCAGCCGGTCGGCCTGGCGCTCGTCGTCGCGTCCGAACCTGAGCATCAGCAGCCCGAGCCCGTTGCCCGCGGCGTCTCCGAGGCCGGGGCCGCCGTACGGCGAGCGCATCGCGGGGACGAAGATCTGCGCCGCGAGCAGGCCGAGGTTCGCGCCGAACGCGCGGCTGTAGGCCTGCACCGAGTGCCGCGCCGTGACGTGGGCAATCTCGTGCCCGAGCACGCCGGCCAGCTCGGCCTCGTCGTTCAGGTGGGCCATGATGCCGCGCGTCAGGTAGATGTAGCCGCCGGGAAGGGCGAAGGCGTTGACGGCCGGCGAGTCGACGACGGCGAAGTGCCAGTCGAGATCGGGCCGGTGGGAGACCGCGGCCAGCGCGTGCCCCATCTCCTCGACGAAGGCCTGCAGGCTCTCGTCCGCGTAGACGCCCATCTGGCTCCGAATCTCGACGTCCGCCTCGCGACCTATGGAGAGCTCCTGCGCCTCGCTGATCGCCACGAACTCGCGGTCGCCGGTGACCGGGTTCGTAGCGCACGCGGCGGCGATCGTCGCGCCCGCCAGCCCCATCGACAGGACCGGGTGCGGCCCGCGTCGTCCGCCACGCGGGCGAGCGAGGTGTGCCGTTGGCCGTAGCGCCATACCTCCATCGTAGCGCCGACCCGCGCGCGGCGTCAGGCGACGGGGCGCGCGAGGAGCCTGCGGCGTACAGCCAGCGACCCGGCAGTCACGCCCCGCGCGGACTCCCCACCCGCCCGCCGAGGCGCGCGAGCTCAGCGAGGGCCCGGCGAATGTCGTCGACCGCCGCCGGGCCGACGGGGCGCAACGGCGGCCGGGGATCGCCGGCCGCGTAGCCGAGGAGCGCGAGCGCGGCCTTGAGTCCCGGAACGCCGTGGGTCGAGGTCACGAGGCCGGCCAGGGGGGTGAGCCGCCGTTGCAGCGCGCGCGCCTCGTCGAGCCTTCCGGCCCGGACCCGATGGTAGAGCTCGACGCAGAGGTCGGGCACGGCCGAGGCGAGGGCGAGGATGCCGCCCGCCGCGCCGACCAGCAGGCTGGCGAAGAACACCGGCGCGGAGCCCGCCATGACCGCGAAGTCGTCCGGCGTCGAGTCGATCAGGGCCGACAGGAACCGGAGGTCGCTGCCCGACTCCTTCATCCCGACCACGTTGGGGTGCTCGGCGAGGCTCGCCACCGACTCGACGGGCAGCGTCACTCCCGTCAGGGCGGTGAAGTTGTAGAGGATGACGGGGACCGGGGCGGCATCGGCAACGGCCCGGTAGTGATCGGTCAGGGCCCGGGCGGTGAGCAGGGTCCGGAAGTAGGCCGGCGTCCGAACCAGCACCGCGTCCGCTCCGAGCTCCGCCGCCCGCTTCGCCGCGCGCACCGCCGCCACCGTCGACTCGCGTCCGGTCCCGGCGAGGCAGAGCCGATCCGCCGGGACCGCGTCGCGCGCCGCCGCGATGGCGGCGTCCGACTCGTCCTCGGCCAGGAGCGGCGCCTCGCCGTTGGACCCGAGCACGACGACGCCGCGTATCCGCGTGCGCATCCAGCGCGCGACGTTGGCGCGCATGGCGGCTTCGTCGACGCGATCGTCGGCGAAGGGGGTCGGAATCGGCGGCAGCACTCCCTCGAGGCGCATCGTCCGCATCCTCACCGGAACAGGTCGAACAGGTAGCTGTACTTGACGGCCAGCGTGCGCCCGGAGCCGAGCGGCCGCTCCGGCCGCAGGCCCAGCCACTCGATGTCGTTGTACACGATGAACAGTCCGGTATTGGCGTCCGAGAGCAGTCCGAAGCGCAGGTTCGACGACCAGAGGTCGGCCCGGTCGTTGTACTGCACGAGGGCCTGCAGGAACATCCGCGTCGTGAACGAGTACGACACGCGGAGGCGGGCAAGATTCGTCGTGAAGTAGCCGCTCGGAAGGTCGAGCTCGTTGTAGCTCCACTCGAGCATCGCGTTCAGCGTCTCGCCGACGCGGGCCGCGACCGAGGGCGTGATCGTCACGCGGCTCCCGCCGAACAGGCCTCCGATGATGGCGTTGACGTTCGCGCTCACCGGAGCGCCGAGATTCGTGTTGGCGGCGAGCTGCGCCTCCGCGTGGTCGTAGCGGCTCGGCGGGACGACGACGCCCGGGAAGATCTCGAACGGCTCGAAGACCCCCTCCCGCGTGATGTTCACGCCGGTGTGGACCTCGTAGCCGTTGCGCCACTCGATGTGGTTGTCGATGTGCGTGAACTGCGTCTCCTGCCAGCCGGTCTCGAAATCGAAGATCGTGAAGTGGTTGATGTGGGGCCGGAACTCGTGCACCCCCCAGAAGTCGTCGGGGCGAAGCGTGGTGAAGACGCTGCCGTTCATCCGCCGGTAGCTGCGCCGCGCCAGGAAGCCGACCTCGGGGTTGAAGTTCGGCGCCACCTCCGTGTAGCCGAGGCTCAGCCGGGCCACCTCCGACTGGTGCTGGGCGCTCAGGGCGTACGCGTGCACGTCCCCGCCCGGCATCCCCGGCGTCTCGGTGGCCGCCGCGAACCCGGACACGGTGCCGCCCTGGCCGATCCCCCAGCGCCCGTCGAGGGCGTACGTGCGGTTGTAGTCCCGGTCGCCGGCCAGGTTGCCGCTCGCCTGCCGATTCACGAACATCGCGCCGATGTTGGTGCGGTTCGGCAGGTCGTGGCGCACGCGCCCCACGGTGAAGTTCTGGCTCGCCGTCCCCGGCGCGGACTCGTTTCCCCCGACCTCCGCCGTCTGCATGTTGAGGAACCCGACGTTGGTATCGGTGCCGATCTTCCCCGACAGGCGCCCGCCGCCGATGATCGGGATCTGCTCGCCCCTTCCGCCGAGGCCTATCCGCCGGCTGAAGAAGACGTCCACGGCCCCGGACTGCCCCACCGAGAACAGGCCCGCGTTCTCCAGGAAGAAGGGCCGCTTCTCCGGGAAGAAGAGCGTGAAGCGGTCGAGGTTGATCTGCTCGTCGTCCACCTCGACCTGCGCGAAGTCGGTGCGGAACGTTCCGTCGAGGGTCAGGCTGGGCGTCAGGCTGTACTTCAGGTCGGCTCCGGCATTGCCGTCACCGGCCGTGCGGCCGTCCGCCGTCCGGCGGGTCGCCGAGCCGAGCGAGTAGGGGATGAACTGCAGGTTGCGTTGGGGCGGCACGCGCAGCCCGCGGAGCTCCCCCGCCAGCGAGAGCCGGTTGAGGTTGAACTGCCGCGGCATCGGCGACCAGTACGCCTGCTCGTTGCGGGCCCGAATGTTGCGCTGGAAGTTCATCCCCCAGGTCTGGACCTCGGCCGTCGGATAGCGGAGCGTGCGGAACGGGATGGCAATCTCGGCGCTCCAGCCGACGTCCGACACGCGCGTGCTCACCTGCCAGGCGCCGTCCCAGTTGATGTTGAGGCCGCCGCCGGAGCCCCGCTGCTGCATGCTGTTCGAGGGCCGTCCGCTCCCGCCCCCGCCGAAGCGGCCCGTCCCCTGCCCCTCGTTCGTCACCTGCCCGTCGTACTCCACGCCGGCCGGGTTGGTGCCGAAGACGAACCCGTTGAGCCCGTCGTGGTAGGTGTCGAGGATGATCTGGAAGCTGTCGGTCTCGGTGAGGTCGGAGTCCCGCCGGCTGTCCGCGGCGATGATCGTCGTCGGGTCCTCGGTGTAGCAGACGACGCCGAAGTAGAGCGTGTCGTCGGTGTACACGATGCGCACCTCGGTCCGCTCCGACGCCGGCCGGCCCTCGAACGGACGGCTCTGGACGAACCCCGAGGCGGTGACGGCGGCGGCGTAGACCGGGTCGCCGAGCACGTCTCCGTCGATCTCCGGCCCCTCGACGACGCGCGCCGGGCGTGTCAGCGGCGCGCCGGTGGCGGTCACCTCACGCGCCGCGAGCGCGTCGAAGCTGGGCCGCTGAGGCTCGGCCTGCTCGGCTCCTGCCCCGGCGGCCAGGCCGAGCAGGAACGGGACGAGCAGGAACGGGGCTGGGACGAGGCGCGTTGGTCGTGCGTGCATCTGTCGGGATCCACTCATGGCCGCGGCACGTCGTCCAACGGCCGCGCGAGCGGGTTCTGCTCGATGACGTGGTCCGCCAGCGGCCGGCCGCCGATGACGTGCTCGCGGATGATCCGGTCCAGGACCTCGGGGTCGCAACCGCCGTACCAGGTGCCCTCCGGATAGATGACCGCTACCGGCCCGCCCTCGCAGACGCGCAGGCAGTTGGCCTTCGTCCGCAGGACGCCGCCCCTCTCCGACAGGCCGAGCTCCTTCAGGCGGCGCTTGAGGTACGCCCAGGCCTCGAGGCTGCGCGCCTTGTCGCAGCACTTCGGCACCGTCTGGTCGCAACAAAGGAAGACGTGGCGGCGGGCGACGTCGACGCCGACCGACGCGGCGACGCGGCGCTGGCTCGCGAGGGTGGCGGGCGCGGGGTGAGAGTCGGGCATGCAGGCACGTCCGCCGCTTGCGGGTCCGCTCATGCCGAGGCGCGAGCGGCGCCCGAATCGCATACGATAGCATGCAGGGTCGCGGCTTCCCGCGCTCACCGCCGGCGCCCCGGAGCGCCCGCCACCTCGGAATCAGACCCCGATGCCCAAGCGCGCCCGGCTCTCGTTCCTCAACGACTGGACGTCGGTGTTCCTGGCCGCGGTCGAGCGCGGCGGGAACGCGTTGCCCCACCCGGCGACGCTCTTCGCCATCCTGGCCGGCGTGATCATCGTCGTCTCCGGCATCGCTACCCGGATGGGGATCGAGGCGGTCCACCCCGGCACCGGCGCGACGATCCATCCGGTGAGCCTGATGACGCTCGAGGGTCTCCACCGCATCCTCATCGAGATGGTGCGGAACTTCACCAACTTCGCCCCGCTCGGGACGGTGCTGGTCTCGATGCTCGGCATCGGCGTGATGGAAGCGAGCGGACTGATCGCGGCGGCGCTCCGGCTGCTGGTGCTCTCCGCCCCCAAGCGGCTCCTGACGTTCGTGATCGTCCTGGCGGGCGTGCTGTCGAACACCGCCAGCGAGATCGGCTACGTGCTGCTGGTGCCGCTCGGCGGCATCATCTTCCTGGGCGCGGGGCGCCACCCCATCGCGGGCCTCGCGGCGGCGTTCGCGGGCGTCTCGGGCGGCTACAGCGCGAACCTGCTGCTCGGCACCATCGATCCGCTGCTGGCGGGGCTGTCGGAGGAAGCAGCGCAGATCGTTCAGCCGGGCTACGAGGTGAACGCGGCCGCCAACTACTTCTTCATGGTGGTGTCGACGTTCGTCATCGCCGCCGCCGGCACCTGGGTGACGGAGCGGATCGTCGTTCCGCGTCTCGGCGAGTACACCGGCGAGGAACGCTCGACCGACGTCGACGCCCTCTCCGCCGAGGAGCGGCGTGGACTGCGGTTCGCCGCCGTGGCGTTCGCGATCTTCGGCGCGGTGCTGCTCTGGGGCACGGTGCCCGCCGCTGGTTTTCTGCGCGACCCCGCGACGGGCAGCCTGCTCCGGTCACCCTTCCTGTCCGGCATCGTGGCGTTCATCTTCCTCGGCGGCACCTGGGTCGGCATCGCCTACGGCGTAGGCGCGGGTCGCTTCAAGAGCGACACCGACGTCATGAACGGCATGGGGAAGACGATCGGTACGCTGGGCACGTACCTCGTGCTCGTCTTCTTCGCGGCGCAGTTCGTCGCCTACTTCAACTGGACCAACCTCGGACTGATCATGGCGATCAAGGGCGCCGAGTCGCTGCGGGCATCGGGTCTCGGCGGGGTACCCCTGATGCTCAGCTTCGTGCTCCTGTCGTCGGCCCTCAATCTGCTGATGGGCAGCGCCTCCGCCAAGTGGGCGGTCATGGCCCCGGTCTTCGTGCCGATGTTCATGCTGCTCGGCTACACGCCCGAGCTGACGCAGACCGCCTACCGCATCGGAGACAGCACCTCGAACGTCATCGCCCCGATGATGTCCTACTTCGCACTCATCGTGGCCTTCTTCGAGCGCTACGACAAGAAGTCCGGCATCGGCACGGTGGTCGCGACCATGCTCCCCTACACGGTCGTCTTCCTCGCCTGCTGGTCGGTGATGCTCGTGATCTGGATGCTGCTCGGCGTGCCGGTGGGGCCGGGCGCGGGACTCTATCTGCAGGCCGCCGGCTAGACTGCCGGCCGGAGGGACGCCGATGCACCTGGACGAGGTCAACTTCCTCGCCGTGGCTCTGGCCACGGTTCTCGCGTTCGTTCTCGGGGCGGCGTGGTACTCGCCGATCCTGTTCGGCCGCCAGTGGATGGAGGCGAACGGCTACACCGCGGACAAGTTGCAGGAGATGCAGCAGGGCGCCGGCAAGCTCTACGGTGTCTCGGCCGTCTGCTGGTTCGTGATGGCCACCGTGCTCGCGCTGGTGGCGCCGCACTTCGGGGAAGGCGTCGGTGCGACGTTCCACATGGCGGTGCTGCTGTGGTTCGGCTTCGCGGCGACGACCGGCCTCACGAACAACCTCTTCTCGGACCGGCCGCTCCGGGCCTGGATCATCGACGCCGGCTATCAGATCGGCACGCTGGCGCTCATGTCGATCGTGCTGGGGCTGTGGCGCTGATGCTCCTGTCGACTTGCGGGGCCCCGCGGCGCCGAACCCGCAGGCCACCCGGAGAGGTCGCCGCCGATGTCGCGACGCCGGCACGCGCCGGCGCGGGGTGGCGGCCCTCGGCGACAGGTGCCCGGCGCGACGAGCGGCGATGGCTGACGACCAGACGTTCCGGCTGATCCTCGTCGTCGGGATGGCGGCTTTCCTGCCGGTCGCGCTCTACCACCGCGTCCGCTCGCAGTCGAGCGGCGAGACGCTCGACCGGCGTCAGGAGGGGCTCTTCATCCTGCTGACGCTGCGTCCGCTCGGCCTGGCGACGATGGGCGGCCTCGTCGCCTTCGTCCTCGACCCGGCCTGGATGGCGTGGGCGTCCGCCCCGCTGCCGGTCGCCCTGCGCTGGGCGGGCGTGGCGGTCGGCGTGCCCACGGTGGCGCTCGGCGTATGGACGTTCCGGAGCATCGGCCGGAACATCACCGACACCGTCGTCACGAGGCGCGAGCACACGCTCGTGACCCACGGTCCGTACCGCTTCGTGCGTCACCCGTTCTACGTCACGACCGGTCTCGCGCTCGTCGCCAACAGCCTCACCACGGCCAACTGGTTCATCGCGCTCACGGGCGCCGCCGCGCTGGCCCTCATGGTCGTCCGGACGACGACCGAGGAGGCGAAGCTCGTCAAGCGCTTCGGCGACGACTACCGCCGCTACATGGCGCGGACCGGCCGCTTCTTCCCGCGTGTCCGGTCCGCGCCCGAAGCGGACTAGCGCCGCCAACCCGTCGCCAGGCTCCGCGTTCGGCCCCAGCCCCCGCCGTCAGGCGACGACTCGCCCGCGCGCGGCCAGCTTCAGTGGCCGCCTTCCGCCGGCAGCCCCTCGAAGCCCGGCGGGAGCTGAGCCCCCAGCGAGTTCTGGAACATCGCGAGCTGGGTGTAGTTGCCCACGATGAGCACGACCTCGACGAGCTGCTCCTCCGTGTAGCGCTCGGCCAGCGCCGCCCAGGTCGGGTGCGAGACGAAGCGGCTGGTGTGCAGCTCGTCCGCCGCCTCGAGCAGCGTGCGGTCGAAGTCGCCCCACCCGGGCGCGTCCGCGCCGGCCGTCACCCACTGGATCTCCTCCGGAGTCAACCCGGCCTCCTGCCCGATGACGTCGTGCCGGCCCCAGATGTAGTCGCCGCGCGACAGCCACGCAGTCCGCAGGATGAGCAGCTCCCGGTCGCGGGTCGGAATCGTGGCGTTGCGCACGAAGTAGCCCGTGTAGTCCCAGTACCGCCGGCACATCTCGGTGCCATCGGGGCAGAGCTCCCGCATCGGGCCCTCCCCCACGTCGTCGGGGAGCGTGATGCGGGGAGCGTCGAGATGGTGGAACGGCGCAACGCGGCTCGCGCCCGGCTCCTGCGCCGAGGCGACGGTCGCGCCGACCGCGAGGGCTCCGCCGACGAAGACGACCGCGACGGCCAGGCCAATCCTGCGCATCGTGCACCTCCCTTGCCGACGGCGCCGCCCTTTGCGGCGCTCGGCCCCATACCGTAGCATCAAGGCATGGCGTTGGACCGTCTCGCCCGTATTGAATCGGACGTCAAGCTACTCAAGTGGATGCTCGGCTTCAACCTGAGCTTTGTCCATGGCCGTCGTGGCGCTCCTGTTGCGAGTACTCGCGATGGACTCGGTCCGATAGCGTTCGCGAATCCCCGTCGAGTGGGAGGTAGCTCATGAAGATCCGCGCGTTCCTGGCGTCGCTGGCGGCCGCGTTGTTCTTGGCGGCATTGCCCGCTCCGGTCGCGGCGCAATGCGATCCGGACGGAGACGTGCAGTTCGTCTGCGGCCCGGCCGACCCCGAGGATCTCGCCGCGGTGCCGGAATCGCCCTGGGTCATCGTCTCGAGCATGGCGAACCCGGGGCGGCTCTACGCGACCGACAGCCGCGACCACTCGTCGCGGCCGATCTTCCCGCTCGACACGTCGGCCCCGCGGCACGACACGGCGACCTACGGGTCGTGCCCCGGCCCCGACACGACGGGCTTCCAGCCCCATGGCCTCGGGCTGCGCGCCGGGGCGGACGGGATGCACACGCTGTACGTCGTCCGCCACGGGGCCCGCGAGGCGGTCGAGGTGTTCGAGCTGGACGCCAGCGGCGCCTCGCCGACGGCTACCTGGGTCGGCTGCGCCGTCGCCCCGCAGGGCGTCGGCCTGAACTCGGTGGCGGCCCTCCCCGGCGGCGGCTTCGTCGCCACGAACTTCCAGCGCGACGAGGGAGAGCTCTGGGAGTGGCAGCCGGGCGCCGGCTGGAGCGAAGTGCCCGGCAGCGCGACGGCCGGCCCGAACGGCATCGAGGCCTCGCCCGACGGCCGCTGGCTCTTCATCGGCGGCTGGGGCACACAGTCACTCATCCGACTCTCGCGGGGCCGGACGCCGGTCGAGGCGGAATCCGTCGATGTCGGCTTCCACATCGACAACGTCCACTACGCGCCGGACGGCTCGCTGCTCGCCGCGGGACACGCCGGAAGCGGACCGGATTCGATCTTCGCCTGCCTCGGGCAGGGCACCTGCGACGGCGTGACGTCGCGGGTGGCGCGCATCGACCCGGAGAGCCTGACCGCCGAGGAGATCGTCCACTATCCCTCGAACGACCTCGTGATTCTCGGCACGGTCGGCATCCAGGTGGGCGACGAGATCTGGGTCGGCGGAGTCGGCGGGGGCCAGCGCATCGCGCGCTTCCCGGCGTCGTCCCGGTAGCAGGTCTGCGCCACGGCGCGGCGCAGAAGAAGGCAGTCCGGTGGCGGCAGCCGGGCCACAGCGGGCGCGCACGAGGGGAGCCATCATGCGGACGACCAACAGTTCGGTGTCGCGTGACAGTTCGGTGTCGCGTAGCGGTTCGGCGTCGCGGAAGTCGCGGGCGGCCCGGCGGGGAGCGGCGTGCACACTGGTCGCCCTCGGTCTGGCGGTCGCCACGGCCGCCCTGCCCCAGGCGCAGGAAGCACCGCTGGTGAACCCGGCGGGCGAGGTGCGGGAGGAAGCGTACGACCACCTGCGGCGCGCGCTGACGGGCCCGGACCGGGTCTACGAGCGCATCGACGGCCGGCGTCTCAAGGGATGGCTGAACGACGTGGTGGCCTTCTCCCGCCGCAGCCGCGACGACGGGAACCGCTATTGGGGGCGCATCTCCGGCACGCCGTACGAGCGGATGACGGCGGACTGGACGGAGAAGCGCTTCCGCGAGCTCGGCATGGAGGACATCCACCAGGTGGAGTTCGAGCTCGGGCCGCAGTGGTTCCCCACGGACTGGACGCTCCGGGCCGAGAGCGGCGACGAGCGCGTCAGCTTCGGATCGGCCAACCCCGCGACCCGCTCGGATTCCATCCCGGAGCCGATCGCGGCCGAGGCGGTCTGGGTCGGGCTCGGGACCGAGGCCGACTTCGCGGGGCGCGACGTCGCCGGCAAGGCGGTCATCATCCAGACCATCCTCGCCCCGGGCCAGATGGGAAACTCCGCCTCCTGGGAGGGCGCCACGAAGCGCGCCGAGGAGGGCGGAGCGGCCCTCATCGTCGGCATCTGGGGCTACGCCGGCAACATGGCCATCTGGCAGAGCCTCAGCTCGTTCCAGATGCTCCGCAATCCCGACGGGACGGCGCGCTACGCGCGTGCCCAGGTGGCCACGCCCGGCTTCTTCATGGGCTTCGAGGACGGGCGACGGTTGCGCGACATGGTGGCGACGGGCGAGGCGGTGCGGGTCACCGCAACCCTCGACACCGAGATCCGCGAGGGCCTGAGCAGCCCGAGCGTCTTCGGCACCCTGCCCGGCACCACCGACGAGACGATCCTCGTGATGGCGCACATGGACGGCTACTACGACGCCGCCCTCGACAACGCCTCCGGCATGGCGGTGATGATCGGCCTCGCCGACTACTTCGCCGCCATCCCGCCGGAGGAGCGTCGCCGCAGCATCACGTTCATCGGCACCGCCGGCCACCACGTCGGGTCGCCGAACGCGCCCTACCTGCGCGACCAGGGAATGCTGGAGAACGCGGCCCTGATGGTCAACTGCGAGCACGTCGCCCCGACCCAGTTCGTGGCGTTCAACAACGAGCTGCGGCTCACGACCACCGTGTCGCCCCGCCGCTGGTGGGTCCACGGCAGCCAGGCCCTGCTCGACATCGCCCTCGACGCCTACGACACGTTCGGCGTCACCCTCATCGGCGCCATGGACGGGCGGGCGACCGGCGAGATGATGGCCATCGACAAGGAGGCCCCCTCGGTGCAGCTCATTCGCTCCCCCGAGCACAAGCACACCGACTGGGACATCCCGGAGCTCGTCCCGGCGGCCGGCATCGAGGCGGTGGCGCGGTCGTTCGCCCGGATCATCGACCAGGCGAACACGCTGGACATCGACGAGCTGCGGCCGTAGGCGTGCGCGGACGCCTGCGTGCTACAGTGGGCGACGTGGAAGCGTACGGCGGTCCCGTCGTCGGGAGCTTCCCGGCCACGATGCACACCGGGCCGCTGGGCTCCACGATCCACGTTCTCCGCGCCGATGCGGGAACGGTAGCCGAGCTCGCCGCCATCGACTGGAACCGGCGCTTCCGGCAGGTGTGCCTGGATCCGGTGCGCGGGATCATCACCCTGATGACCCCCTCGCGCCTTCACGGCGATCTGGCCGAGATCCTGGGCCAAATCGTGGATGCGGCGGGTAGCGTCATCACCGGCGCCTCGAAGGGCCTCCGTGACACTCGCCTCCGCCGGCCGGCCGATCCTCCCGGCACGGGGCTGGAACCGGACTGCGCGTTCTACGTCGGCGACAACGCCAGGGCCTATCGCGCGGCCCTCGTCGACGGCGAGGCGGCGGCCGACGCCTTCTTCGAGCGGACCCCGCCCGACCTGGTGGTCGAGGTCGAGATCACGAACGCCGACGCCGGCAAGGTCGAACGCTACCGCGACATCGGCGTGCGGGAGCTCTGGCGCCTGCACGGGCGGAAGGGAACGCGGGACTTGCGGGTGGAGTTTCTCGCCCTCGGCCCCGGGACGCCTCCCCGCAGTCTCGCCGCCTCGCGCGTTCTCGGCGGCCTCACGGCCGGCGACGTTCGCGAGGCGGTGGACCGGGTGCGGCTCAGCTTGACGGCGGACGAGCGGAAGGAGGCTGTCGCTCGGGTCGTACGCCGCAGGCGCGCGGGAATCCGCGTGCGCGAGGAGGGCGCCGACTGGGGCGCGCCGCTCCAAGAGTCTGCGCCGTAGACCGGCGAGGACACCCTCGAGGCCGGTCGAGCGCCGAGCGGAAGGGTGCGGCGAAGGGCGGGCGAGCATCGCAGCATGCGCATCGGCATCCCCACCGAGATCAAGGCGGACGAGAACCGCGTCGCCATCACCCCCTCGGGCGTCGCAGCATTCGCCGCCCGCGGTCACGAAGTGGTCCTGGAGGCGGGCGCCGGACTGTGCAGCGCGATCCCGGATCGCGCCTACCGCGCCGCCGGCGCGACGGTGGTCGAGGGAGCTGACGCGGTCTGGGAGCGCGCCGAGCTGATCCTGAAGGTGAAGGAGCCCCTCGAGCCCGAGTTCGACCGGATGCGGCCGGGGCAGATCGTCTTCACCTACCTCCACCTTGCGGCCTCGCGGGAGCTCACGGCGCAGCTCCTCGAGCGCCGAGTAGTCGGCATCGGCTACGAGACCGTGCAGCTCGCGGACGGGACGCTGCCGTTGCTCGTGCCGATGTCGGAGGTCGCAGGAAGGCTGTCGATCCAGGCGGGAGCGACTTCGCTCGAGATGCGCTCGGGCGGCAAGGGGCTGCTGCTGCCCGGCGTGTCGGGCGTCCGGCGCGGCCGGGTGACGATCCTCGGCGCCGGCGTCGTCGGCCTGAACGCCTGCGTCGTCGGCGTCGGCTTCGGGGCCGACGTCACGATCGTCGACATCAATCCGCTCCGGCTTGCCTATGTCCGCGATGTCGTCCAGGGCCACGTCACCACGCTGATGTCGAACGCCGCGAACATCGAGGGCGCCGTCGCCTCCGCGGACCTCGTCGTCTGCTCCGTGCTCATCCCGGGCGCCCGGACGCCGCAGCTCGTCACCCGCGCGCACCTTTCGCAGATGGAGCCGGGCTCGGCCATCGTCGACGTCGCCGTCGATCAGGGCGGCTGTGCCGAGACGAGCCGGCCCACCACGCACCACGACCCGCGCTACGTCGAGGAGGACGTGGTCCACTACTGCGTCTCGAACATGCCGGGCGCCGTCCCCCACACGTCGACCTACGCGCTGACCAACGCCACGATGGCCTACGCCCTGGCGGTCGCCGACCACGGGTGGCGCGCCGCGACGGAGCGCGATCCGGCGCTGGCCAAGGGAGTGAACGTCGTCGAGGGGAAGGTGACCCACCCCGCGGTAGCCGCCGCGCACGACTTCGACTGCGTCGCGCTCGCGGATACATGAACTCCGCCGCCTGCGCCGCAGAACTGCGTGCAGGCCGGGCCTTGGTGCGCCCCGGCAGCAGTCGACAGGAGCCGCCGCCCGCGGTGCAGAACGTGCGGTGCAGGAGCATCGAGCCGGCGCAGACTCCGAGCGCCGGCCAGGGCTCGCCACCGGGGGACAGGCGGACCGGGCGTGCTATGGTGAACACATGGCCGAGCGAGAAGCGCGCATAGCGGCAGGCCCCGCGGCCACGATGCACACGGGACCGCTCGGGTCCACGATCCACGTCCTGCACGCCGACGCCGGCACCATCACCGAGCTCGCCGCCATCGACTGGAACCGGTGGTTCCCCCGCGTGTGCCTCGACCCCGTGCTGGGGCTGGTCACCCTGATGACCCCCTCCCGGCTCCACGAGGACCTCGGGGAGATCTTCGCCCACATCGTGCACGGGGCAGCGAGCGCGTTCACCGGCGCCAGCAAGGACCTCCGCCATACCCGCCTGCGCGGCCGGAACGATCCGCCGGGCACCGGCATGGAGCCGGACTGCGCGTTCTATCTCGGTGCGCGCGCCAGGGACTACTGCGCCGCCCTCGCCGAGGGCGAGGCCGCAGCGGACGCCTTCCTGGAGCGGACGCCTCTCGATCTCGTGGTCGAGGCCGAGATCACGAGCTTCGACCAGGGGAAGATCGCGCGCTACGCCGAGATGGGCGTGGGCGAGCTGTGGCGGCTGCACGGCCGCAAGGGCACGCGGGAACTGCGGGTGGAGTTCCTTGCCCTGCAGCCGGGGGCTCCCCCGCGCCCACTGTCCGCCTCGCGGGTCCTGGACGGCCTGACGCCCGACGACGTGCGCGAAGCCGCCGCCAGCGTGCGACTGGCCGTGAATATCGAAGAGCGAACGGAGGCCGTGGCCCGCGTCGTGCGCCGCCGCCGGCGCGCCAGCGTGCGGGTCCGCGAGGAGGAGCAGCCCTACGCGGTCCGGTCCGGCTGAGCTCCCGGCGCCGGCCTCGCGCACGGGCCGATGTCGCCCCATCCGCGAGCTCTGCCGGCGACCCGCCCGCGAGGGCCTGCCGACCGCGCACCGGTCGATGCGCCCCGTGGCACGGTCGTGGCGCCCTGCCGCGGCCCGCGAGGCCCACGACACACCGTGCTACAGTGAACCCGATGCCCGCGCACGACGCCACGACCGGGATCGGCAGCCCGGCGACGATGCACACCGGGCCGCTGGGCTCCGTGGTCCACGTCCTGCGCGCCGACGCCGGGACCATCGCCGATCTCGCCCGGATCGACTGGAACCGGTGGTTCGGCCGCGTGTGTCTCGACGCCGTGCGCGGGCTGGTCGTCCTGATGTCCCCCTCGCACCTGCACGACGACCTCTCCGAGATCTTCGACGACGTCGTGGATGCCGCCGCGGCGCGCGCCTCGAAGCGGCTGGGGAGCGCGCGCCTCCGCGCACCGCACGAGCCGCCGGGGACGGGAATGGAGCCGGACTGCGGCTTCTACCTCGACGAGCGGGCCGAGGCGTATCGCGCCGCGGTGGTCGAGGGTGAAGCCGCGGCCGAGGCGTTCTTCGAACGCACGCCGCTCGACCTGGTGGTGGAGGTCGAGATCACCCACGCCGACGCCGGCAAGATCGAGCGCTACGGCGACATCGGCGTGCGTGAGCTCTGGCGGCTGCACGGCCGCAAGGGGACGCGAGACCTGCGGGCGGAGTTCTTCGCGCTGCAGCCGGGGACGCGGCCACGCCCGCTCGCCGCTTCCGGCGTCCTCGGCGGCCTGACGCCCGAGGACGTCTGCGAGGCCGCCGACCGCCTGCGCCTGTGCGTGACGCGCGCCGAGCGGACGGAAGCGGTGGCCCGCATCGTGCGCCGCCGCCGGCGCGCCAGCGAGCGCGTCCGCGACGAGGAAGCGCCGTACCGGGTTCCCGCCGGCTGACGGCGCTCCCGGCCGAGAGGCCTGCCTTCGTTCAGAGGCCGGGCGCTGCCGCTCTACGAAGGCCGCGTGATCAGTGTGTTCGACTCCAGTCAGAAGGGCCGAGGCAGTCTCGGCGCACCCACGGCAGGGCAGTCACCTGCTGCCCCGCCTTGTCGCGGGTGAGCCCACGATAGCCCCCCCGCCAGACCCTCAAACTGGCCAATCGTCAACCCACCAAGAATATGTAGTAGGATCGCAACATGCCGGCTCGACCAGTCCAAATCTCCATGGATGCGGAGTTGCTGCGCCGCATCGACGCGGATCCCGAGGTTCGCCAACGGGGCAGGTCCGTCTTCGTCCGCTCGGCGATCGAGATGTACCTGCGCGCGCGACAGCAACGGGAGATCGATGAGCAGCTCAGGAACGCCTACGCCGGACACGCCGACGAGCTGATCGATGAAATCAGCGATCTGGTGGACGTTCAGGAATGGCCGCCAGAGTGAATCGCGGCGAGATCTGGCGTCTGCACCGGGCGCATCCAGACAAGCGTCGGCCGGTCGTGGTCATTAGCCGGCCCTCGCTGATACCTCTCCTGCACACCGTCATCGTAGCGGCGGTGACGTCCACCTCGCGTGGGGCGCCAACCGAGGTATCCGTCGGCCTGGAGGAAGGTCTGAAGCAGGCGTCGTGCGTCAACCTGTGCCATCTCTTCACGGTGCCCCGGAGTCAACTCAAGGGCTTCGTCGGCGTCCTTGGCCCGGTCAAGATGCGCGAGCTGTGCCGGGCGCTGGCGATCTCCACCGGATGCGATGCGTAGCGCGCCGTCCGAGGAGTCTGCCGACCCAACTGTCGCGACGGCTGGGAGCGCACAGCCAGGGGGAGACGCCCGAAAGCTCCATCCTCGCCGCGCTCGGATTCGAGGAGGGGCACCAGCGTGGCTCCCAGCAGTCACCCCGACGGACGCCGCACGACGCGGTGGTCTGGAAGGCTTGCATTGCGATCCGTGAGGCTCGGCGACCTTCTGCTGCTGGTCGCCGTCGCTGCGACGACCGTGAACGCGACGAACGAGACTGCCGAAGCACCGGCTCCGTGCAAGCCGCTCCTTGATCGGCCGATGCGCGCCGTTCAGGTCTCCGATCCGCGCGTCGCGGGCCGCGAGCCCTCGTTCTTGCGGTCGCCCTGTCCTCGTGGCTTCCCGGGCGAAACGGCGGCTCAGACCACGGCGCCGTCGGACATCTATCGGTGGCTGGCGCCGGATGCGGCCGTCCAGGCCGCATCCGCCACGGCCGCGATCCCGCCGGGACTGGGTGCCATCCTGGTGCCCTCGATGTCCGGGCCGGACAGCGAGCCGCAGGCGCTGGTGTTCCGCGGTGGCGAGCAGGTCGCGAGCGGCGCCACCGGCGCCCGGATCCTCGTGGAGCCGGGAGCCTACCTCGTGCGGGTGGGCAGCGGGGCAATCTCCCAGATGGTGTCCGTCCCCGTCGACGTACGGGCCGGCGCAACGACCGTCGTGCCCGTTCGGTGGGGCGGGTTGCGCGTCGAGGTCGTCGACGAGAGCAACCTGCCGCATCGCAGCGTCTACGAGGTGATCCGGGTGGTGGACCGCCAACCCTACACGGTCGGCTTCGGCGCCGACACGCTGCAGGGCGAGCGGCTGCTGACCCTGTTGATGGCACCGGGGCTGTATCGCATCGTGCAGTCCGGTTCGACCTACCGCGCGCGCACGGACTTTGCGACCGTGCTGGTGCCCGAGGGCGGGCTCGTCCGCTACCGGCTGGTCATCAATCCCACCAGCGGCCAGTTCCGAGGCGCCGGGGTGGTGACGCCCGATGAGCTCGGGGCTGCACCTGACGTCTCCTCGTGGGAAGCGCCGGAGGTCGCCCCCTGGAACCAGCGCTACGCGATCGGCCTGTCGTCGCCCTGGACGTCGACCCGCAACGTGATCGGCGCGAGCAACGAGACCTCGTTCGGCGCGGACCTGTTCTTCGACCACTACGTCACCTATCAGCGCGACCGCGACCTGTTCAGCACCGTCGTGGAGCTGGAGTCCGGCTTCGTGAAGGTCACGCCGGAGGCGTCGGCTGCGAGGCCGTGGCAGAAGACGCACGACCGATTCCGGAGCGACGTGCTGTACTCGCGCTTCCTCAACGCGCGCGCTGGACCCTACGCCCGCTTCGGCCTGCGAACGGCCCTGTTCGAGTCGAACACGCTGGTCACCGAAGACACGCTGATCTCGCGGCAGTTCGTCGACGGGCGGCGCGAGCTGGCCCTCGTGCCGGCCAACAGCACGTTCCCGACGGGGGACGCGTTCAGCCCGCCCGAGGTTCGCGAGGGGTTCGGGCTGAACACCCGCCTGTTGCAGGGGCGGACCGTACGCCTCGACTGGCGCGTGGGCGCCGGCTTTCGGCAGAGCCGGTTCGCGGGTGCCTTCTTCCTCGACGACGACGAAACGACTCCGGCGCTGGAGTACGTGGAGGCCACCAACTTCCACGAGACAGGGTTGGAGACGACCGTGGTCGCGACCGCTCGGTACCGATTCCTGCTCTACAACACGAGCCTCGATCTGTTCAGCAACATCGCGGCGCCCGAGCCGGCGGTCGATTGGCGCAGCACGCTGAGCTGGCGGCTGACGCCCGAGCTGTCGCTGGACTACAAGGTCGACCTGCTGCGGCTGCCGCGGGTGAGCGAGAGGAACCAGGTGGCCCAGCGGTTGCTGTTCCGCTACTCGATCGGCTCGTAGCGCGGGGCCGCCCCGACCGCGGTGCGGGACGCCCGGATTGGCCCGGCGGACCTGGTCGCTCGTGCCGACCTCCACGCCGAGATTGCCGCTCTGGAAGCCCGACTCGCGCCAGGACGGTGACCCGACCCGCTCGGAACCGACGTCCGGGCGGTGGGACCGGCGCCCAGCCTCAGCGCGCCCAGTACGGGAGCGGCTCCCGCTCGGCGTTCTCCAGGTGCGCCGGACCCGCGTCGTCGCCGCCGAGACTGACCGTCTGCTGTTCGGCGTCGATGACGAGCGGGGCCGCCAGCGACATCCGGCCCTCGCCGTCGCCTTCGGCATCGAGACGGATCTCGACGACGGTGAAGTCGCGCGGCTCGGTGTCGCGGTCGCGCCAGGGGCCGTTCCGGTCCCAGCGGCCGAGGGGCCGGTCCGTCACCAGGACGATGTGCTCGCCGCCGTCCGGCAGCTCCGTGCGGTGGGTGTACTTCAGGGCGTAGCCGAGGGCGCCGCCGGTCCAGATGTAGCCGACGGTCTGGAGGTCCTGAAGGGCGTCGCTGATCGTCTCGGCGCCGTCGTCGTACGGCACGGCTCCATCGAGCGCGGGCTCGATCTCCGCCAGCACGGCCTCGCGATCCGCCTCCTCCGACCAGCGCAGCACGTTGATCCGCAGCAGGACGCCCGGGGCGCTCATGTTGGCCGTGGTGCCCGTGAAGGTCTCCGGGGGCGGCGGTGGCTGGGCCGCGGCGGCGGTGGCCGCAACGACGATGGTGATACCCAGGGCCGCCACTCGAGCGCCCCTCCACGTCTCATCGGTTCGGAACATGTCTCCACCCCTGCGTCATGGCCGTGCGCGAGCGGGTCGCTCGCCGTCCCCGGGGGGCTCGATCAATAGCGCCGGCCGGCGACGGGTGTCAAGTCGGCCATGCCCTTCAGGAGTCCGCGCCGTTCTACGGCGCAAGCTCCTAGCGCCGCCAACCCGTCGCAGGCTCCGGGTCGGCCCCAGCCCCCACCGGCCCAGGAGCTTGCGCCGCGGCACGCACTCCGTTGGCGTTCTGCGGCGCAAGCTCCTAGGACAGCCGGACGACGACCTCGCGCTCCTGGCCGTCGCGCAGGAACATGACCGTCACCTCGTCGCCCACCTGATAGCGGTCGAGCACGCCTCGCATCTCGGCTGGCGACCGGACTCGCTCGCCGTTGATGCCCTGGATGATGTCGCCGAGGCGCAGGAGCTGGTTGCCCTCGACCTGGATGCCGCGCAGACCGGCCTCGGCCGCCCCCGTCCCAGGGGTAACGTCCCTGACGAGGACGCCAGTGGTGCCCCGCCGAAGAAGGCGGCGGTTCAGGTAGGGGTCGATCTCGATCCCGAGCTGCGGCGGGACGTACTCACCGTTCTCTATCAGCTCCGGCACGACACGCAGCACGGTGTTGACGGGCACGGCGAAGCCGACGCCGTGCGACGCGCCGGACGGGCTCGCAATCTGCGTGTTGACTCCGATCACGCGGCCCGCGCTGTTCAGCAGCGGCCCCCCGGAGTTGCCGCGGTTGATGGCGGCGTCCGTCTGGATCACGTTCTCGATGGGCGTCCCGTCCGTGCCCTCGATGCGCCTTCCGAGCGCCGAGACGATGCCGGTCGTGAGCGTCGCGCTGAGGCCGAACGGATTGCCGATGGCGTAGACGCTCTGCCCCACCCGGAGCGCCTCGCTGTCGTCGATCTCGACCGGCCGCAGGGTGCCGGGCGGCGCCGAGATGCGCAGGACGGCCAGGTCGTGCGAGGGCGACGCGCCGACGAACGTCGCCTCGTAGGTCATCTGGTCGTGCAGCACGACCTCGACCGCGCTGGCCCCGCCGATGACGTGGTAGTTCGTGATCACGTGGCCGGCGTCGTCCCAGACGAAGCCCGTGCCGGTCCCCTGCGGCACCTCGGCCGTGGTGCGCCCGAACCAGTCGACCCGGCGGGCCAGGCTGGTGAGATAGACGACCGACGGGCTGGTCCGCTCGAAGAGCTCGACCATCGCCAGCTCGTCCGGCCGGAGCGAGGCCGGCATGGGCGGCGCTTCGCGGACCTGCGCCTGGGCCGCGGGCGGCGGGGCGACCGGCGTGCAGGCGGCGCCGGCCAGCGCCAGGAGAAGGAGAATCGCGGCGATGCCCCGCGGGCCGGTCGCTGGCCCGCCGCCATACCGTTGCGCGTCAATCATCCGTCCGCCCTCCCGCCCGGATCGCTCTTCGGCCCGAGCTTCCATCATACGACGCGGCGCCCTCGCTCCCGGCGGGAGCGCCAACGCTACCAGCTTGGACGATCGTGGAGTGCTCCCGGCCGTAGCGCCGGACGCCGGGGCAGGCGGGCGGCCGGCGACCGCCGGCCATGAGCGACGGCTGCGGGTTCCCCTGCGACGCTCACCCGGACTCTTCCCCGCCGGGCTCTGCGCGGGAAGGCGCTCAGTGCCATTAGACCCGGCTTCCCGCTAGGCCGGGGCACACTCCGCCGGTCTCAGCGCCCCGGGGCGGCGCAACTGCGGCCCGCCGCCGGCCCCGAGCCGGGTTCAGTGCGCCGACGCAGGCACCGGAGGCCGCCGGAGCGGCGGGCGCGTGCGGTAGGTGAGCGAGCGCCACACCCACTCGGCGGGGCCGAAGCGGAAGCGGCGCAGCCAGAGCGGCGACGCGACGAGCTGCACGGCCCACACGAAAGCCACCACGCCGATCTGCCCGACGCGGTCCACGGAGCCGAACCAGCCGAGGCCGTGGCCGTAGAAGATGGTCGTGCAGAGCACCGTCTGCAGCAGGTAGTTGGTCAGCGCGGTCTGCCCGACGGCCGCAAAGGGACGGGTCAGGCCGCGCAGCGCCTCCGTCCGGCACGCCAGCATCACCGCGCCGACGTAGCCCAGGCTGACCAGGATGCTCGGCCAGTAGTTGAACTGCACGCCGATGAAGAACGACCAGAACGGCCATCCGCGGTCGAAGTCCAGCGCGATGCCGTAGGCCTGGAGCGGCAGGCCGACCGCGACGGCCACCGCGATCAGGACCGCGTAGAAGCGGGGCGTCCGCAGCGCGCTGAAGACCTCGCGCTTGAAGAGCGCCATCCCGATCAGCATCAGTCCGCCGGCGCGCCAGACGCCCCAGGTGAGCAGCAGGAAAGTCTCGAACGCGAGAGCTCCGGCCGACCGGGTGAGCTGCTGGTCGAGCCAGCCGCCCCGCATCGCGGCGAGCTCCGCTTCGATGATCTCCGGCGACGGGCGCCAGGCATTGGAGGCGAACGCCTCGCGCGCCTCTTCCGGCCAGTACGGGAGCGAGAGCCCCGACCCGATGGAGTAGGCCGAGGCGACCGCCAGCAGCCCCACCCCCATCGCGATCAGCCGTCCCGGCGGCTGGTTCCGCAGGGGGTAGACGAGCATGCCGCAGACCGCGTAGAGGAAGAGGATGTCGCCGGCCCAGAGTAGGTGGGCGTGGAGCAGCCCGATCACCAGCAGCCAGCCCATGCGGCGATAGTGCACCCGGCGGGCGTCGCCGCGCGCCTCGGCCCGACCCGCCATCAGGACGATGCCGGCGCCGAAGAGCATCGAGAAGATCGTCATGAACTTCTGGTCGGCCAGCATCCGGACCGCCACCCAGACGTTCAGGTTGGCGCCCTCCAGGTCGCCGTAGGCGGTCGGGTTGAAGTAGGCCGCCTGGGGCATCGCGAATGACTGGACGTTCATCAGCAGGATGCCGAGCAGGGCGAAGCCGCGCAGGACGTCGATCGCGTCGATGCGCTGGGTCTGGACAACAGGCCCGGCGTTCGGGCCTTCAGCGGGACTGGTCATGTGTCGACTGCCTTCGCTTGCGTTGCGGGGCGGGCGGGGCGATTGCGCGGGAACGACGCGGCCGCCGGCCGACCCGCAACCCGGCGCTCCGTTGCGGGCGCGTTGGGAGTCTGCGCTCACGCGAAGCGCCCCTGACCCGCGCTCCGCGGCGCAGGCTCTAGCGCCGTTCGCGCTCCTGCGCGCGGGCGCCGCGCAGGATGAGCGGCATGCTGTAGTTGCCTTCGTGGCACGCGTTCTCGAATAGCGGGCCGGTGGCGCGCGTAATCGGGAACGCCACCGTCCAGGAGCGGGCGAACGACTCGGCGTCGTGCGCGGTGAACTGGTAGTCCAGCGAGCGGGCGTCGGCGCGCCGGAAGCGCTCGACGTAGCGCACGTTCGGGCCGGCCCCCCGCAGCGTCCACTTCCCGTTGAAGCCGACCGTCTCCACGACCAGCGTGTCGCCCTCCCAGCGGCCGCGCGAGGTCCCCTGCCACTGGCGGACAACCTCCGCGGGCCTCTTCCGGCCGTCGAGCGGGACGATGCGCAGGTCGGAGTTCTGCTCGTGCAGGATGGCCACGTAGTCCGGGGTCTGGAAGATCTGCGCCAGTCGGTTGGGAGAGACGGCCATGAGCGGCACCGTTCGCCCCATGATGCAGCGCTCGTAGCGCTCGCGGTCCTCCGGCCCGTCCGCGGTCCGCGCCCGGAAGCCGACGTCCAGCGTGCGCACGCGCTCCCGTCCGGCTGGCGTGCGGGCGGGCAGCCGGCCGTCGGGCGGATCGACGATCAGCGCCGTCCGACCGTCGGTCAGCCCGCCGGGCTGCCACCAGTCCGCGTTCAGTTGCAGGTCGCGCTCGCGCCCGATGGCGGCGTGCCGCTCGACGAGGTAGGCGGCTTCCTCCTCGGGCGACAGCGTCGCCCGGCCGGCCAGCTCCGCCGGGCGCTCGAGCGGCGTGGTGCTGCGGTACTCCCAGTAGCCGCTGAGGTCCGGCGCGCCCCACGGCGTGCGCGGGGCCTCCGCCGTCTGCGCCATCGCGAACGCGGCCGGAGTCAGGACCAGGAGGCCGACGAGAGCCGTCTGCTGCATGGAGCACCTCTCCGTCCGCCGGGGCCGCCGCAGGCTGCGCGAAGCGCGACGGTGCCGCCGACGGTGTGCTCCGTAGAGCATAACGCCCGCCGGGGGCTTCCGATGGAGGCGGGTCGAAGCGCTCGTCGGCGCATTCGCCCGCCCGCGAGGCAGGCCGCACCGCCTCGGCAACGCGCCGGGCGACGCACTCCGGCCTTGCCGCATCGGCGACGCCGCGGGTGGGAGTGCCCGTCGTTTCGCCCCCCGGTGCCTGCCGTCGCGGGGAGGGCCAAGCCGTTCCGGTAGCGACGGAAGCGCGTGCTACGATGCCAGGCGGGGGCGGGATGGCACTCAGTCCGGAGCTGGTCGGGTTCGTCCGGGAGGGCCTCGAGCGCGGGCTCGCGCGCGAGCAGATGCAGGACGTTCTGGTCCGCGCCGGCTGGCCGGCGGACCAGGTCCGGCGGGCGCTGGCCGGCTTCGCCGACGTCGAGTTCCCGCTACCCGTGCCGCGCCCCGCCGTCTCGACCCGCCCGCGCGAGGCGTTCCTCTACGTCGTGCTGTTCATGGCGCTGTTCGTCAGCGCCTTCAACCTCGGGGCCGTGCTGTTCGCGTTGATCGATCTGGCTCTGCCCGACCCCGCCGGCCTGCCTCCGGTGGTGATCCGCGAAATGCTCCGCTTCTCGGTGTCGGCGCTCCTGGTGGCGAGCCCGGTGTTCGCGTTCGTGACCCGGGTCGTGCGGCGGGGCGTCGAGCCCCAGCCGGGCGCGCGCGCGTCGCGCCTCCGGCAGCAGCTCACCTACCTGACGCTGTTCATCGCCTCCTGCGTGCTGGTGGGCGCCGTCACGGCAATCCTCTACAGCTTCCTCGGCGGCCAGCTCACGGCGCGTTTCGTCCTGAAGGCCCTGACCGTCACTGCAATCGCGGGAGGCGCGTTCGGCTACTACCTCCGGGACCTCCGGTCCGCGGAGCGCGATCCGCGCACGGCGCGGGCCCCGCGGCGGGGCGATCCTCTGCCGGTGGTGGCCGCCGTGGCGGTCGCGGTGGCGGTGGTCGCGGGTCTCGTTGCCCTCGGCTCTCCCGCCGGCCAGCGCCGCGAGCGGCTCGACGCCCGCCGCGCCCAGGACCTCGATGCCATCTCGCAGGCCATCGACCGCTACGAGGCGACGCACGAGCGGCTGCCCGCCTCCCTCGACGAGCTGCGGCGCGGCTCCGACACGCAGGTCACCATCGCGGACCCCGTGACGCGGGAGACGTACGGCTACGAGGCCGGAGAGGATACGGCCTACGAGCTCTGCGCGGTCTTCGAGTCGTCCACGACGGAGAGCGAGCTTCGACCGGGACGACCGTTCTCCCGCCACGAGGCCGGCCGGCACTGCTTCCAGCTCCGGGCGGCGGGAGACCGCGGCTAGCAGCTTGCGCCGCCAGCCGTCTGCGCCGGACCGCGAGACATGCCATGCTGCACGCCCCCGCGAGCGGAGACTCCCGAGGAACCGGCGAGCCTGCGCCACGAGTCTGCGGCGCACCGCGACAGGTGGAGCACGCACCGGCCAGCGCAGCCTCCCGACGCGCTCGGGAGCGCGCGCGCCTGGCAAGAGGCGTTCGCGGGCCCAAGCTTGCGGCGCTCGTGGCGCTTGGCGTCCTCGCCGCGGGCGGCGCCCCCGACGCGCAGGAGGGCGTCATCACCCGCGCCGAGGCCCTCGCCCTCGCCTACCCTGACGCCCGGGTGACGCGCGACCGCGTCATCCTGACCTCGGAGCAGATGGTCGCCGTCGCCGCGCGAGCCCGCGTCGGCATGCAGGGCAGGATCTTTCCCCGCTACATCGCCCGCCGCGACGGCGCGGTCGTCGGCCGCGCCTACATCGACACGCACATCGCGAAGACGGAGCGGCAGAGCCTGTTGATCTCGCTCGAGGCCGACGGGCGGGTCAAGCGCGTCGACGTGACCGTCTTCTTCGAGCCGGCGCAGTACATGGCCCCGTCGGAGTGGCTCCGGCAGTTCGACGGGCAGGTGCTGCACGAGAAGCTGGCCGTGCGTCGCGGCATCCGTCCCATCGCCGGCGCCTCGTTCACCGGACGGGCGATCAGCAACGCCGTCCGCCGCGTCCTGGCGCTCGACCAGGTGTTGCAGGGGCGTGCGTCCGGCGACCCCGCACCCTGAACGGGCGCTTCCGGAGACCGCCCCGTCGCCAGACTCCTGCGACGCACGTCCACGGCCCAGACTCCCGGAGCGTCGGCTATGATGCGGGAAGCGGCAGGCGGCGGGCAGGCCGCCGCTCCACGGCCGCGTCCGACGAACGGCAAGGAGGACCGGATGCGGATCTGGCTCGTGCGGCTTGGGGCGATCGGCGCCGGGCTGGTCGTCAGCTTCGTGCTGATCACGCTGGTTCAGGCGCTCAGCGTCCGAATCTTCCCGCCGCCGCCCGGCATGGATCCGAACGATCCGGCCGCGCTCGCCCGCTTCATGCAGCAGTTGCCGCTGGGCGCGCTCCTGCTGGTGGCGCTCTCGTACGCCGTCGGGAGCGTGGGCGGAGGCGTCGGCGTCGGGCTCGTCGCGCGGCAGGCGGCCTACGGGCTGGCGGCCGTCCTCGGCGGACTGCTCACCATCGCCGGCTTTGCGAACCTCGCCGCCATCCCCCATCCGGCCTGGTTCGCGGTCCTGACCACGCTGACCTACGTCCCGTGCACTCTGCTCGGGGCCTATGCGGTGGCCCAGTGGCGGGCGCGGCAGGCGCAGCCGGGCGCGTGAGCCGCCATCGAATCGGGGTGCGAGCGACACGTCCATGAGCCCGCGACGCCTCGTAACTCTCGGCGGGCCGAACGGAGTCCGGCGCGGGGCGCGCAGCCAAAGGAGATCGCAGATGAACCGCCGAAAGCTCTCGTCCGCCGGGGCGGCGCTCGCCGTCCTCGCACTCGTCGCGCTGGCCCCGGCCGCCTCGGACGCCCAGACCGAAACCGAGCCACCGCGCCTGCCGTGGGGGGCACCGGATCTGCAGGGAGTCTGGGACTTCCGGACGATCACGCCGCTCCAGCGGCCCGAGGATCAGGCCGATCGGGCGTTCCTGACCGACGAGGAGGCGGCCGGCCTCGAGCAGGCGGCGGAAGAGCGCTTCGCGGAGCTCAACGCACCGAGCGAGGTGCGGACCGAGCCGCTGCCGGCCGGCGGAGGCGGGCGCGCGGTCGGCGCCTACAACGACTTCTGGTTCGACCGGGGCACGAACGTCATCGAGGACCGGCGGACATCGTTGATTGTCGACCCGCCCGACGGGCGGCTGCCGGCCCTGGTGCCGGGGGCGGTCGAGCAGATCGGCTCCGGGACGGAGGACCTGCCCGGGGACCGGCCGGTGCGCTACCGGGCCGGCGGCATCGGCGCGGACGGACCGGAGGACCGCGGCCTCGGGGAGCGCTGCCTGCTGGGGTTCAACAGCGGTCCGCCGATGATCCCGAGCGTCTACAACAACAACATGCAGCTCTTCCAGACGGAGTCCCACGTCGTCATCCTGAACGAGATGGTGCACGACTCCCGGATCGTGCCGCTCGACGGCAGGCCGCACCTGCCGGGCGGCGTCCGGCAGTGGATGGGCGATGCGCGCGGCTACTGGGAGGGCGACACGCTGGTCGTGGAGACCACGAACTTCAGCTCCCTGATGCCGAGCTTCAACCCGACGATCACGGGCAGCGTCGGCACCGGGACGCACCTGACGCTCACCGAGCGTTTCAGCCGCCTCGATGGCGACACCCTGCTCTACGAGTACACCGTGGACGACCCGACCACGTTCACGAGCCCGTTCTCGGCCGCCATTCCCATGCGACTCTCCGACGGCCTGATCTACGAGTACGCGTGCCACGAGGGCAACTACGGGATGCAGAACATCCTCGCCGGCGCGCGCGCGGAGGAGTCGAGTCTCCGGGACCAATCCCGCTGACCCGCGGGTTGCAGCCGGCCACTGTCGCTCCCTCGCTCCGAATCGACGTCGACGGCAATCGGCGAGTTCGGGCGTTGACACGTAACCGTACGGCTACCTATAATCGGAAACCAGATGGTTACCGATTATCAGGCCGCGCCCGTGTTTCGCGCCCTGGCCGACCCGACGCGCCGGCAGATTCTGGAATCGCTCCGGCGCGAGCCTCTTCCCGTCCATGACCTCGCGGCGAGATTCGCCATCAGCCGGCCGGCGATCTCCCGTCATCTGCGCGTCCTGAAGGTCGCGTCGCTCGTTCGGGCGAGGTCGACGGGCCGCGAGACCTACTACGCGCTGAACGAGGCACCGATGACGCTCGTCCAGCGCTGGCTCGATCAGTTCTGGACGGCCCGGCTGTCGGGTCTCAAGCGCCTTGCCGAGGAGGAACACCGATGACGTCGACAGCCCTTGCCGACATCGAGCATCGCATCACGATCGAGGCGAGCGCCGATCGCGTCTGGACTTGCCTGACCGACCCGGCCCGCGTCGCCGCCTGGCTCGGATGCCTGCAGTACAGGGCGGAAGTGGGTCACCTGTTCTACATGCAACCCGACCCGGCCAAGCGGGCCGCGGGAGACCTCGACGGCGCCACCCACTGCGAGATTCTGGAGATCGCGGCGCCGACCCGCCTGGCCTTCAGTTGGTTCCTGCCGGGGACGCCCAGGACCACCGTGACGCTGACTCTCGAAGCGCGGGATGGCGGCGTCACCCAGGTGACGCTGGTCCACACCGGGTGGGACCAGTTCGAGGCGGACGACGTGCGCGCCATCCACCAGCAATTGACCGTCGGTTGGCGCGATTTCGTGCTCCCGGGTCTGGCCCGGGCGGCCGTCGACGGCGCGTGAGCCTGCGGCGCCGTCGGGGAGCGTTCCGCCGAATGACGCCCTGGCGGTTCGGCTACCGCGCAACGATGTCGGATGCCGCGCAGCGAAGATGTCATAATGCCCGCACGCAACGTCCACCCGCGTGGAGGTTCGTGGATGTCGGCGACGCGGACATCGACATCCGGGCGAGGAGACATCTCATGTTGAACTCCCTCGGAGGTGGCGCGCGCATCTGGCTCACCGCGGGCCTGCTCGCACTGGGCAGCGCGGCCCTCCCGGCCGCCGCGGGGGCCCAGGGCGCGGCGGCGCCGGCGGCCGCGGCGGTGGACGAGCCCCACCGGGCCCTGGTCGGCCGCTACTGCCTGGCCTGTCACAGCGACCGGCGCCGTACGGCGGACCTCTCCCTGGAGGCCATCAACGCGCAGCCGCTCGAGGCCCACTCGGAGACGTGGGAGAAGGTGGCCCGCAAGCTCCGCGCGCGCCAGATGCCGCCCGTCGGGGGCCGGCGGCCCGACGAGACCGCCTACCGGACCGCCCTCGCCTCCCTCGAGAGCGAGCTCGACGAGCTGGCTTCGGCGCGCCCGAAGCCCGGGCGCACCGACACGTTCCGGCGGCTCAACCGGACCGAGTACCACAACGCCGTCCGCGACCTGCTCGCGCTCGAGGTGGACGTCGCCGACCTGCTGCCGGGCGACGCGTCGAGCTTCGGGTTCGACAACATCACGGTCGGCGATCTGTCGCCGACCCTGCTCGAGCGCTACGTCTCGGCCGCCGAGAAGATCAGCCAGCTCGCGGTCGGGCGCGCGGGGCTCGCGCCCGGCGGCACGACGGTCCGCGTGCGTCCCGACCTGACCCAGGAGAAGCACCTCGAGGGCCTGCCGATCGGTACGCGGGGCGGCGCGCTGGTGCCGCACACCTTCCCGGTCGACGGCGTGTACGAGGTGGCGGTCCGGCTTGCCCGCGACCGCAACGAGCACGTCGAGGGCCTGAGCCGCCCCCAGGACGTGGAGCTGCTGCTCGACCGCGAGCGGCTCGCGCTCTTCACGGTGGAGCCGGCGCCGTACCGCGAGGACCAGGCGCTGAACTACCAGCCGTCGCACGACAACCTCGACGCGCACCTGAAGCTGCGCACGGCCGTCACCGCCGGCCCGCACCTGGTCGGCGTCACGTTCCCGAAGAGTCCCTCGCTCCTTCCCGAGACGGCGCGGCAGCCGTACGAGGCCCACTTCAACTACTACCGGCACCCCCGGCTGCAGCCTGCCGTGTACGAGGTCTCCATCACCGGCCCCTACGACGTCACCGGGCCGGGCGACACCCCGAGCCGGGAACGCATCTTCACCTGCCGGCCGGCGCATCCCGGCGAGGACGACGCCTGCGCGCGCGAGATCCTGCGGACGCTGCTGCGGCGTGCCTACCGCCGGCCCGTGACCGAAGCGGACCTCGAGGGCCCGCTCGCGCTCTACCGCCCCGCGCGCGAGGCCGACGGCTTCGAGGCGGGCATCGAGATGGCGCTCGCCGCGGTCCTCGTCAGCCCCGAGTTCCTGTTCCGCATCGAGCGCGATCCGGAGGACGCCGCGCCGGGCGCTCCGTACCGCCTCGGCGACCTCGAGCTCGCCTCGCGGCTGTCGTTCTTCCTCTGGAGCAGCATCCCCGACGACGAGCTCCTCGAAGCGGCCGAGCG
>JAPOVI010000404.1 GCA_026708265.1 Acidobacteriota bacterium | reverse complement strand
CCCGGCGCGGCCCGGCGTCGGCGCGGCCCAGCGCCGCCGCGACGCTGGCCGCGCCGCTCGGCTCGGCGACGATCTTCGCCCGCTCCGCGAGCCAGCGGACGGCGGCGGCGATGGCGGCATCGTCCACCGTCACGATCTCGTCGATCAGGGCCGCGGCGTGGGCGAACGTCAGGTCGCCGGGGCGGACCGGCAGCAGGCCGTCGGCGAGGCTCTCCGCGTGGTCGAGGGTCACCGGAGCGCCGGCCTCGCGCGAGCGCGCCATCGCGTCCGCGCCCACCGGCTCGACGCCCACGACGCGGACCGCAGGGCGAAGTGCCTTGACGGCCGCGGCGACGCCGGCCGCGAGGCCGCCCCCGCCGATCGGCACGTAGACGGCGGCGGGGGCCGGGCAGTCGTCCAGGATCTCCAGGCCGACCGTCCCCTGGCCGGCGATGATCCGCGGGTGGTCGAAGGGCGGAACGATGGTGAGCCCGCGCCGCGCCGCCTCCGCCTCCGCGCGCACCCGGCGCTCGACCGACGTCGTCCCCTCGAAGAGGACCTCCGCGCCGAGCGCGCGGGCCCCGTCCACCTTGACGGCGGGCGCGGTCTCGGGCATGACGACCACGGCCGGGGCGCCCACGGTGCGCGCCGCCAGGGCCACGGCCTGGGCGTGGTTGCCGGACGAATACGTGATGAGGCCGCGCGCGCGCCGTTCCGCCGGCACCTGGACGATGAAGTTGTACGCCCCGCGCAGCTTGAACGAGCCCGCCCGCTGCAGGTTCTCGCACTTGAGGACGAGGGGCGGCGGCCCGCCCGCAGCCGGCGGCGACGGCGGGGCGGCAACCGGCACGAGCGGCGTACGGACGGCGACGCCCCGGATCCGGGCCGCGGCTTCCTGGATGTCGGCAAGCGAGACGAGCGCTGGCATGAGCTCCCGGGCGGCCCGACGGGCGGGCAACCCGCCCATCGTATACTTGGATTCTCCGTGCCCGCACCGATCGCCGCCCGCCGGGCGCTCGTCCTGGGACTGCTGGTGCTCGCCGCCGGCGCGGCGCCGACGGTCGCCGCCGCCCAGCTTCAGGACGAGCCGATCGGGCTCTACGTGGTCGACTTCCGCGGCTCGTTCGTGCCGTTCAGCCGCAACTCCGAGCTGGCCGGCCGGTTCGGGTTCACGCCGCCGGAGACCCCCGGACCGGGTTGGGGCATCGACGCGGGCGCCCACCTCTACCCGCTGCGGTGGCGGGGCATCACCTTCGGGATCGGCGCCGGATACCACTCGTCCTTCGCCGACCAGAGCCGCTTCGAGCTCTCGCCGGGAGCCGAGGCCGAGCAGGTCGCGCTCCCGAGCGTACGCAAGCGCTTCACCTCGCTCTCCTCCCAGGTCTCGCTAAACTTCGGTCACCGCGAGGGCTGGAGCTACGTGACCGTCGGACTCGGCCGCTCGCAGCTCGGGCTCCGGGCGCTGGACGGCGTTGCGGAGCCGCTCGCGGGCGTGCACACCCTGAGCTACGGCGGCGGCGCCCGCTGGTTCGAGCGGCCGCACCTGGCCCTCTCGCTCGACCTCCGCCTCTACGCGCTCCGCTCGCCGCGCATGACGATCGCGGTCATCAGCATCGGCGCGTCGTTCAAGTGAACACTCGCGAGTCGCTGCTCGACTTCTTCGACGACCGCATCCGCTCCGCGGCGCCCTTCCTCGTCTACGACGACGGCTACCGCGCCGAGACCCGGAGCTACGCCGACGTCCGGGCCGGCGCGGAGCGCTTCGCGGGGCGGCTGGCGGCCGCCGGCTGCCGCCCCGACGACAAGGTCGTCCTCTGGGGCGAGAACCGGCCGGAGTGGATCGCCGCCTTCTGGGGCTGCCTGCTGGTCCGCGCCGTCGTGGTGCCGCTCGACGTGCGGATGTCGGCGGACCTCATGGCGCGGGTCGCGGCGCGCGTCCGGGCTCGTATCGTGGTCGTCGGCGACGAGGCCCCGGCGGTGGACGCGGCTCCCGGCACGGTCCACTGGCGGCTCGCCGACGTGCTCGCGCCGGGAGGGGCCCATGCGGCGCCGCCGCGGGCGGCTCCGGCCGGCGGCGACCTGGCGGAGATCATCTTCACGTCGGGCGCGACCGCCGACCCGAAGGGCGTCGAGATCACGCACGCGAACCTGCTGGCGAACATCGTGCCGGTGGAGCGCGAGGTGCGGAAGTACGCCAGGTACGGCCGGCCCTTCTACCCGCTGCGGTTCCTGAACCTGCTGCCGCTCAGCCATCTCTTCGGGCAGGCGATGGCCACCTTCGTCCCGCCGATGCTCGCCGGCGTCACCGTCTTCATGCGGGGCTACAACCCGGCCGAGATCCTGCGCCAGATCCGGACGCGGCGGGTGTCGGTCCTGGTCTGCGTCCCGCGCATCCTGGAGGTGCTGCGCGAGGAGCTCCTGCGGGTGGCGCCGGAGACGGCAGAGGCGACCGCGGGCGGCCGGAAGCGGCACGTCGCCGTCCGCTGGTGGCGGCACCGCCGGACGCACCGGCTCTTCGGAATGAAGTTCTGGGCGTTCGTCGTCGGCGGGGCGCCGCTCGACCCGGAGCTGCAGGACTTCTGGTCGCGCCTCGGCTTCCTCGTCGTCCAGGGCTACGGGCTCACGGAGACCGCGCCGATGGTCACCGTCAACCACCCGTTCCGCACCCGGCGCGGCTCGGTCGGCAAGCCGATCGGCGGCGTCGAGGTGGCCATCGCCGACGACGGCGAGATCCTGGTCCGCGGCGGGAACGTGACCCGCGGCTACTACGACGCCCCGGACGCGACGGCGGAAGCGTTCCACGACGGGTGGCTCCGCACCGGCGACGTCGGGTCGCTCGATGCGAGCGGTCACCTGACGGTGCGGGGGCGCAAGAAGGAGATGATCGTCACGCCCGACGGCCTCAACGTCTTTCCGGAGGACGTCGAGCGCGCGCTCGGGGAGGTGGCCGGGGTGCGGGAGGCGGCGGTGGTCGGCGCGTCCCGCGACGGCCGCGAGCACGTGCACGCGGTGCTCGTCCTCGAGGCGGGCATCGATGCCGACGCCGTCGTGCGCGACGCCAACCTCCGGCTGGAGGAGCACCAGCGCATCCGGGGCCGCTCGGTGTGGCCGGAGGCGGCGCTGCCGCGCACGGAAGGGACCCGGAAGCTGCGCCGGCGCGAGCTGGCGGGCTGGGTCGCCGGCGGCCGCCGGGCCGCGCCGGCGGAACGCGGAGCCGGCGACCGGCTCGGCGCGGCGATCGCGGAGTTCGCGCACGGCCGACCGGTGACCGACGCGACGACGCTGGACGAGCTGGGGCTCGCGTCGCTGGAGCGCATCGAGCTGATGGTGGCCCTGGAGCGGGCCTTCGACCGCACGCTCGACGAGGCGACCTTCGCCGAGGCGCGCACGGTGGGCGACCTCCGTGCCCTGGTCGCGGACGGCGGCGCGCCGGGAACGGCGGCGGCGGCCGGCGGCGCGGCGGCGGCAG
>JAPOVI010000299.1 GCA_026708265.1 Acidobacteriota bacterium | reverse complement strand
ACTACCAGCACATGAACGACCACTGGGACCTCGACCACCCGTTCGAGCGCCTGCTGGTCGATACCGCGGTGCGGCCGGACCCGTCGGCGGTGAGCTGGATCAACCCGCGGCTGAACCCCGGCGAGGAGCGCCGGGTGGTGACCGGCATCCCGGGCAAGACGGGCATCGTCTACACCCTCGACCGGGAGACCGGGGAGTTCCTGTGGGCCACGCCCACCATCGTCCAGAACGTGGTGAGCGGCATCGACGGGGCCACCGGCGCGGTGACCGAGAACGCGGAGCTCATCTTCACCGCGGCAGGGCAGACGGTGCTGGCGTGTCCGCACGCGAGCGGCGGCAAGGACTGGGAGGCGGGCGCCTACTCGCCGCGCACCAACACGATGTACATGCCGCTGCGCAACGTCTGCTCGCGGATGCGGGCCATGGCGGCGCCCGACGAGCAGGACGAGGCGCGCCGGCTCTACGCCATCGCGTGGCGACCCGAGATTGCGCCCGGCTACGACGACGTCGGGAGCGTGCAGGCCATCTCGGCCGAGACCGGCGAGGTGCTCTGGAACCACCAGCAGCGAGCTGCCACCATGGCGCTGGCCGCCACCGGCGGCGGACTGGTGTTCGGCGGCGACGTCAACGGGCGCTTCCGCGCCTTCGACGACCGGACGGGGGAGATCCTCTGGGAGATCAACCTCGGCTCGCCGGTCTCCGGCTTCCCCATCACCTACGCGGTGGACGGCCGGCAGTACGTGGCCGTCAGCGTCGGCTACGGCCGCTTCCTGGACCTGACGCCGGAGCTGCGCCCGAGCAGCGGCAACAACCTGTTCGTCTTTGCCCTGCCTTGACAACCAACGGCATTCCGATAGGGTCCAGCCGCGTGCAGGAAGGACCATAAGTCACTGATTAGTAATCGTTTATGATTCGTCGTCGCGGGCCGGCCGGCTCGGGGCGTGTTGCAGAATCCGGCTCCATCCCGCATATAATGGGGGAATGGATGTTGTATCCACGACCGACCCCTCGCCCCGCAGAACCAAGCGCCGGGGACGCCATCCCGATAAGGCGCTCTCGGCCGCCTTCGTCCGTTCCGCTCCGCCCGGACGGTACGCAGACGACCACCATACTATCCTTGTAACCGACTCCTTACAAACGATTTAGGTCATACTTCCCGCTCCTGGTCCCCATGCCGTACCCCATAATGGGAACGGCATGGCATTGCACCTCGAACACCGCCCTCGGACCGAGCAGGATCGGCCGTGTGGGCCGGCGTCGGGTGCGCCGGGACGTGGCGGTCACTGTCGTCCTTCGCCGTCGAGAGCGGTAAACTTAGGGGCGGAGGGCGCGGTTGATCACCACGGTCGCCAACGTCCTGATCGCGGCAGCAGCCGTCGTGCTGGCTGCCGGGTGCGCCGCCACTCCCGTGGGGCCGACATCCTTCCTGGACGACCCAGAAGATCGGGAGCCGTCCCTCGTAGCGCCGTGCGCAGTCACCGCGAAACTGCGAGCCAGCCGGGGCACCACCAACCCGCACCGAGTCCTCTGGAACGCCCGCCTCACGTGCGTCGGCGGGCCGGGGAACAACCAAGGCGGCGACCCGGTGCGGGTGCGCTTCGGGGGCGAGCTGATCGTGAACGGCAGAACGCGCGCGCGGAAGGAGTACCGGGTAGTCTTCCCGATCATCCTGGAGTCCGGGCAAGCGATCTGGATCTGCGGCGAGGACGGCCGGAACCCACCGTGGGCCGAATGCATGTTCGGCCTCAGGCCCACCAGCACGACCTGGAGCATCAAGGCGTCCTGGACGTGGTGCCGGGTCTCTCTCGGCGACTGCCCAGCCGACCCCTTCGACGAGCCGGCCGCGACAGCGACGATCACGGTCTCTGAGGGATGAAGACCCCAAGGGCGGCGCTGGTGATAGGGGCCCTGCTCGCAGCGGGCCTGATCTTGGTGGCGGGCCGAGACGGAGAGGACGCCGAGCCCGAGCCGCGCGAGCCCGTGCTCATCGCGAGCCCAGGCTTCCCGGTCGTCGGCCACCGCTACACGGGCAGCACGACGACCCACGTGAACGTGGTCGCGGCCCCGACCGACGCCGGCGGGGTGGCGATGGTGGAGTACCGCCGCGTGGAGGAAGACCCCAGGTGATAGGGCTAGCCGCCAACGGAACGCGCCGTACGAGGAAACGCCGGGGTGCCTCTGGCCCGCAAGATCGACGGCGTGCCCCCCGGTCTATCCGTCGGCGACGCGGACGCTCCGGGGTCCAAGGCCTGGTCATCCTCGAAGCGACCATTGGTCCGACCGGCGACGTGGTCGACGTCGAGGTGTTCTGTTGGGTGCCGGAGCTCGACGAGGCGGCGATCGCCGCCGTTGGCGCATCCCCTTGAGCTGTACCCGGCGCAATCTTGGCGCGAGCGCCGTCGACAACGGCACGTGACGCAGCCTTCCGCAGGAAGAATCAGGGAGGGAGCGACCCGGCCCGGCAGGTGTGACGGAGGAACACGTGCCGGGACCGGAAACCGCCAGGTTTCCGGTGGGTCGCTCCCCTACCTCTCCCGCGTCACTATTGCGGCGCTTGGGAGAGGTGCTGTGTCGGGATCGGGGTTGATATGAAAGGACTCGGCGGGTCCCGGGGAAGTAAGTCAGGTGTGACTGGGGATGTAATTTCGGCCGCTGGGTCTCCTTACACCCTTGCTGCGGCATCTCTGGTGTAAGTTCAGACCGCCGCTCGTTGTGATCGGGCGGAAGGTTGGATCACACGCTCACCCTCGCCGCCCTGGCCCTATCCAGGTCCGTGCTCCTCGCCTCCTTGTCCTGCGCTGCCGATCTCGTGCACCGGTAGCTGTGTCCCTATCGAGCCGGTTCGGTCCGCTGCCATCTTTCCGCGCCGTGTTCCGCCCGGTATCGTCCGCTGCGGTTCACCTTCCCGACGCGCGCGTTCCCCCGGTACGGCGGACCGATGGCCGATGGTCTCGGATGACGGTGCGGCGGCGGTTCCGGTCCGGGGGGCGCGGATCGTGGTCGGCTGCTGGTCCCGTTGGACAACGGGACGGACGCCAGCGTCCGTCACAACCAGCCCCGTCCGCGACGGCGGCCGGCCGGTGCGTCACCGGAACGGCCGGAGCGAAGCGGAGGAACCGCGGCCAGCGGTTTGACGCGCCGGCCGCCGTCGTGGCACCCGGCTCTCTCGACGGCTCGGCGTGACGACCGCGGCAAGTCCTCCGGGCGCCGCGCTGCGACGGAGGCCTCGCAGGTGCGACTTCACCAGCCCACCGACAGTCGAGCACCGACTCCTCCCCGCGTCACTGTAGGCGAGAGTTGGACCGTTCGCGTGCCCGAGTAGATTGTTCTGTGGAAACTCCCATCGACATACGCCCCAACGGCGGCCGGCGCCGCCACGAGGAGCGCCACACCGCTAACCCAAGTTTAACAACGGTTCAGGCGAAGCCTTTGAAATCAATCACTTACGCCGAC
>JAPOVI010000274.1 GCA_026708265.1 Acidobacteriota bacterium | reverse complement strand
CAGCGTCAGGCCGCCCGTTCGCAGCCGGTCGTTGTGGCACGTGACGCAGTAGCGGTCCAGCAGGGCGCGCTGCCCGCCTCCGGCCTCCGCGCCCGATGCCTCGACCGCCGACGCAGTGGGAGCCTCGGCCTGCGGGGCCGCACCGGCCACGCCGTCGACCAGCCCCCCCGCGCCCACGAGGAAACCGGCCAGCACGCCGGTCTGGATCCGAAGCCCCATGCTGTTCATCGCGCTCTCGCGCTCGCCCGCGCCGTGCGTCCCGGCGCTCGGCGAGCGGGGACAGACTTTCGCCGAACTGACCAGCCGCCTAGCCCGCCGTTCGTCGCCGCGACCGCAAGGTCGCCCTGCGGCCTCCGCTCGGCGCCCGACCCAATCCTTCAGGAGCCCGCACCGCTCTCTACAGCGAGGGCTCCTAGTCTCTCCGAACGGCCACGAAGGTGTCAATCGCCGCGCGGGTTGGCGCGTGTTAGGCTGAGCCGCACGGACATCTGCGGAGCAGCGCGACGAAAGGATGGGAGACATGGCCTCTTCACGACGAAGGTTCCTGACGAGCGCGGCGGCCATGGGTGGGGCGGCGGTGCTCGGCAGCCAGGCGACCGCCTGGAACCGAAAGGCGGGAACGCCGGCGGCACCCGCCGACAGCATCTCGCCGTCCGAGCTGCTGGCCCGGCACGAGACCCATCACGCGCCGGCGGCGCGCGCGGCGGCGCCCGCGGCGGCGGGACAGGACCCGCGGATGCCCTCCGCGGCCGAGGTGCGGTCGTGGTATACCGACCGTCGCAACTGGGGCCGCTGGGGCGACGACGATCAGAAGGGCGCCGTCAACCTCATCACCCCCGAGAAGACCGCCGCCGCCGCCGCGCTGGTCCGAAACGGGCGCCGGGTCTCGATGAGCCGCGTGTTCCAGCCGCCTCAGCAGTTCCTCCGCAAGAGCGACCGCCCCGGCGGCTCGGGCGCGGTCGTCGACTACTACGGCTTCATCTATCACGGCCAGACCATCACGCACATCGACGCGCTGTGCCACATGTGGGACGTGGACGGCATGTGGCAGGGACGCGACCCCGACGTCGAGCTCACGACGCAGGGCGCGGCGTTCGGCGCCATCGACGCCTGGAGCGACGGGATCATCACTCGCGGCGTGCTGATCGACGTCCCGCGGCATCGCGGCGAGTCGCACGTGACGCCCGGCAACCCGGTCCAGGGCTGGGAACTCGAGGAGGCGGCGGAGGCGCAGGGGGTCGCGGTGGGGCCCGGCGACGCCTTGCTCGTCTACAGCGGACGCGAGCGCTTCCTCGCCGCCGGCGGCCAGTACGGGGGAGGCGACCGGCCGGGGCTGGGGGTGACGTGCGCGAAGTTCATCCGCGACCACGACGTCTCCCTGCTCGGTTGGGACATGATGGACGCGCGCCCCGACCCTTACGGCCTGGCGTTCCCCGTGCACGGCGTCCTCTTCAACTACGGGGTGGCGCTGCTCGACAACGCCCTGCTCGAGCCGCTGGCCGATGCCTGCGCCGAGGAGGGCCGCTACGAATTCCTGTTCCTGGGGCTGCCGCTGAAGGTCGCGCGCGGCACCGGCAGCCCGGTGAACCCGATCGCGGTGTTCTGAGGTATCGATGAAGATGGCGATGACGAGACGAGCTGCGCTGGCGGCGCTCGGCGCCGGGGCCGCGGCTCCGTTCCTGGGCCCGCGCGCCGCCGCGGGACGGTCGCGCCGGGGCTTCGCGCAAACGCGCGCGGCAGGGGCCGCCGCGGAGGACGTGCCCCTTCACTACCTGAGTCTGCGCGAGGTCGCGAGCCGGATCGAGGCGCGCCAGATCTCGTCGGCGGAGCTCACCGAGGCCCTGCTCGACCGCATCGCGGCGGTCGACGGGCGCCTGAAGAGCTACGCGACGGTGATGGCCGAGCAGGCGCGCGCCGCGGCCGCGGAAGCGGACCGCGAGATCGCGGCCGGGAACTACCGGGGACCGCTGCACGGCGTGCCGATCGCGGTCAAGGACCTCTGCTACACGCGCGGCGTCCGGACGATGGGCGCCACGCCGGTCCTGGCCGACTTCGTGCCCGACTACGACGCGACCGTCGTGGCGCGGTTCCACGCCGCAGGGGCGGTGACGCTCGGCAAGCTGAATCTGACCGAGGGCGCGATGGCCGCCTATCACCCCGACTTCGACGTCCCGGTCAACCCGTGGGACCCGGACTTGTGGGCAGGCGCCTCGTCGAGCGGCTCCGGCGTCGCCACGGCGGCCGGCCTCTGCTTCGGCTCGCTCGGCTCCGACACCGGCGGCTCCATCCGCTTCCCGTCGGCGCAGTGCGGCACCGTGGGCATCAAGCCGACCTGGGGACTCGTCAGCCGCTACGGCGTCCTGGAGCTCGCCGGCTCGCTGGATCACGTCGGTCCGATGACGCGCACCGTCGCCGACGCCGCGATCATGCTGGAGGCGATAGCCGGCGAGGACCCCAACGACCCTACCTCGCTGCCGGGACCGGCCCCGCGCCTGCTCGACGGGCTCGACGGGGGCGTCGCCGGGCTGCGGCTCGGTTACGACCGGCAGTACGCGGCGAACGGCGTCGATCCGGCGGTGTCCGCAGCGGTCGAGGAAGCCCTCGACGTCCTCGTCGGGCTCGGGGCGGTCATGGTCGAGGTCGAGGTGCCGGAGGCGCCGTTCGCCGACTGGGGCACCATCTGCTACTACGAAGCGGTCCGCGCCCACGCGGACCACTACCCCCTCCGCGCATCCGAGTACGGGCCCTACTTCGGCGAGTTCCTGGCGAGCGGGGCGGCGGTCACGGACGCCGAGTACGCCGCCGCGATGGAGCGGCGGGCCGACTTCACGGCGCGCTTCGAGGCGATGCTGGCGACGGTCGATGCTCTCGTCTGCCCATCGACGACCACGTCGTTCCCGATGCTGGACGGCATGGCCTACGACACGATGGGGGCGTTCGACGAGGCGCTGGCCTCGATTGCCCGGCGCTTCGATCCGCCGCTCACCGGCATCCAGCAGTTCACCGCACCGGCCGACTTCGCGGGAACCCCGACCCTGTCCGTACCGTGCGGCTTCAACGCGGCCGGGGCCCCGCTCAGCCTGCAGCTCGTCGGGCGCGACCGCAGCGAGGCGACGCTCTGCCGCCTCGGCCACGCGTACGAGCAGGCGACGGAGTGGCACCTTCGCCACCCGGAGGTCTGACGCGGCGAGGCGTCTCCTCGCCGCCGGGAGCCTGCCACTGCGGTCGGCGCCCGGTCTCGCGCCGGGCCGGACGGCGGGTTCCCGCGCGAGTGGCAAGAGTGCTTGCCGACACGCCGACGCAACCGGTAGAGATGTCGCGAAGAGACCGTGAACCGAAGAGACCCGTGAGGAAAGGAAGGCCGGAAATGACGCGTGTGCTCGCCGCTGCCTGTGCCACTGCCGCCGCCATCGTCCTGGGCGCCGCGGCCGGCGTCACCACTGCCACGGGCGGGGCCGGCCCGGCGGTCCTCGCCGCGGCGCAGTCCGATGCCTGCAGCCGGCTGGCGGATCTCTCGCTGCCGAACACGGAGGTCACGGGCGCCGAGGTCGTCGCGGCGGGCGCGTTCACGCCGCCCGCCGGCGGGCGGGCGCCCAACGCGGCGCAGCTCCGCCCCTACGCCGGGCTGCCGGCGTTCTGCCGCGTGTCGGCGACGCTGACGCCCACGGACGACTCCGACATCAAGGTCGAGGTCTGGCTGCCGGCCGAGGGGTGGAACGGGAAGTACCAGGCGGTCGGGAACGGCGCCTTCACGGGGTCGATCCGGCACAACTCGATGGCCGCGGCGGTTGCGCGCGGCTACGCGAGCAGCTCGACCGACACCGGCCACGTCGGCAACACGGCCAGCTTCGGGCTCGGCCACCCCGAGAAGGTGATCGACTTCGGCTACCGCTCGCTGCACGAGATGACCGTCTTCGCCAAGCAGGCCATCGAGGCGCACTACGGCGACGCGCCGCGCTACTCCTACTGGAACGGCTGCTCGGCCGGCGGGCGGCAGGCGATGAAGGCGGCACAGCGCTTCCCGGAGGACTTCGACGGCATCATCGCCGGGGCCCCCGGCCTCGACTGGACGGGGCGCGCGGGAGGCTCGCTGCGAGTGGCGAAGCCCCTCGAGGCCGACGAGGCGATGCAGCTCCCGGCGGAGGCGCGGCAACTCGTGCACGAAGCGGTGCTGGCCGCCTGCGACTCCGCCGACGGCGTGACCGACGGCGTGATCGGGGACCCGGAACGCTGCGCCTTCGACCCCGCCGGGCTCGAGTGCGACGGCAACGGCGGCGACGGCTGTCTCAGTGCCGCCCAAGTGCGCTCGGTCCGCATGCTCTACGCATCCCCCGAGAATCCGAAGACGGGCCGTCCCATCACCGGCCTCCTGCCCGGCAGCGAGCTCGGCTGGACCGACCTCGGGTGGACCCGCTCGGCGCGGGCGACGGGGCTGGAGCAGTTCCGCTACCTGACGTTCGCAGATCCGGAGTGGACCATCGACCGCTTCAACTTCGAGACCGACATCGTGCTCGCCGAGGAGCGGGACAACGACACCCTGAACGCCCTCGACCCTAACCTGCAGCCGTTCTTCGAGGGCGGCGGCAAGCTCCTCTCCTACCACGGCTGGGCCGACCCGCAGATCTCCCCCGCCAACGTCACGCAGTACTACGGGCGTGTCGTCGACGCGATCGGCAGCCGGGACGAGGTCCACGAGTCGTTCCGCCTCTTCATGGCGCCGGGGATGGGCCACTGCGGCGGCGGCGCCGGACCGAGCCGCTTCGACATGCTGGCGGCCCTCGAGCAGTGGGTCGAGCAGGGCGAGGCCCCCGACCGGATCATCGCCTCCCGCGTGCGGGACGGCGAGGTGGACCGGACGCGGCCGCTCTGCCCCTACCCGGAGCAGGCGGTCTACAGCGGCACGGGCAGCACGGACGACGCCGCGAGCTTCGTCTGCCAGGCGCGGTAAGCCGGCCGGCGGCTGCCCGACACCGGGCGGCTGCCGGAGACCACCCGATGGAACCGAGGATCACCCGCGGAGTTCGCGAGTACATGTCGCGCGACTGGCAGGCTGCGCGCGACGCCAAGGACACCTACTGGGCCGAGCGAGTCAGACGCCTCGGGCCGTCGGAAGCACTGCGGGTCGCCGACGAGCTGCGGCGGCAGGCGCTGCTGCAGCGTCCGGATTGGCCGGATGCCGCAAGCCGGCAGAACGACCTGCGTCAGCATGTGCGCATGACGGAGTTGTTCGCACGTGTCGATGCAGCCCGCCGCGATTGAACTCCTTCAGGCGCTGTCGGCGGTGCTCGACGGCTGGGGGCGCTGGTACCTGTTCGGGGCGCAGGCTGTCGTTGCGTACGGCGTCCCTCGCTTCAGCGCCGACGTCGACGTCACCGTCAAGCTCGAGCCCGAAGACCCGGAGCCCTTCGTCCGGGACATGGAGGCCGGCGGCTTCGAGCTCCGCATCCGCGATCCCGAGTTCGCGCGGCGAACGCGCGTGTTGCCGTTCGTTCACGTCGCGACCGGCATGCCGCTCGACGTCGTGCTGGCCGGATCCGGGCTCGAAGACGAGTTCCTCGCGCGCGCCAAGGCCACGGAGATCGCCGGCACGACGATCCCACTGATCGCGCTCGACGATCTCCTCATCGCCAAGATCCTCGCGGGCCGCCCGAAGGACATCGAAGACGCGCGCACTCTGTGGCGCCTGCACGGGCCCCGCGTGGATCGTCGACGAATCCGGCGACTGCTGCGGTCGCTCGAGGAGGCCCTTGGCCAGGGTGACCTGTTGCCCGCGTTCGATTCCATCGCGACGGCGACGCGCCACGACTGAGCCGCCAGTCGCGGTGATGGCAGCGAGGCTCAACCTGGAACCCGAGAGCGTCAGGAACCAGACTCGGCAAGTGCCGATCGCCGCTACCGAACGCCCGGCGGGGCGCCGTCGACCGTCCAGTCGGAGATGGTGTTGTCGGCGCCGGTGGCGCTCGTCGGATCGGCGCCGAGCGCGAGGAGGAGGGTCTCCATCTCGGGCCAGCGCTTGCCGGTGTTGGAGTAGAAGACGCCCTTGGCGATGCGCAGCGGGGTCCAGCCCTTCTCGTTGGTCGCCTCGATGTCGGCGCCGTGGTCGAGGAGGTAGAGGACGAGCGGCTCGGAGCCGCGGATGATGGCGCCGTGGAGCGCGGTGTCGCCGTTGTCGTCGATGGTGGTGACGTCCCCGCCCAGGGCCAGCGCGTACTCGGTCGCGGCCAGCGCCTCTTCGTTCGTGCCGGGGCTCTCGCCCACCGCCCAGATGCCGACGCCGGCCGCCACCATCAGCGGCGTGGTGCCGTCCTCGTTCGGCAGCAGGGGGTCGGCGCCGAGCTCGACGAGCAGGCGCATCATCTCCACGTCGGCCGCCTTGGCCGCGAGCAGGAAGGGCGTCGAGCCGATGCGGTTCAGGACGTTGCGGTAACGGTTGTTCGGCTCCTTCGTCATCCGGGCGTCGAGGTCCGCCCCGTGAGTGGCGAGCAGGCGGATGAAGTCGAGATCGGTGAGCGAGCCGGTGACGATGGGCGGCGGGTTGTTGAAGCCGAGGTTCGGGCGCCGCGTCCACTTGATCTCGTGGAGCGCGGTCCAGCCCTGGGCGTCGGCGTTCGGGTCGGCGCCGGCGTCGAGCAGCAGGGCGCCCAGCTCGTAGTGGGCGTTCTTGGTCGCGAGGACGAGGGCACTGGTTCCGTCCGGCAGCGTCTCGTCGGCGCCGGCGCCGGCGGCCAGCAGCTTGCGGGTCATCTCGAGGTAGCCTGCCCGCACCGCGAACAGGAGCGGCGTGAAGCCGCCGTCCGAGCCTGCGGACACGTCCGCTCCCCCGTCGATCAGCGCGTCGGCGGCGGCGAGGTGGTTCTCGGCCGCGGCCCACATCAGGGCCGTCTGACCGCGCCACCCCTCGCGCCGGTTCGGGTCCGCCCCGCGGTCGAGGAGCACCCGCACCGCGTCGGCGCGGCCGGTGCGGGCCGCGGTCATCAGCGCCGTCTCGCCCTCCGGGGTCGCCCAGTTCGGATCCGCGCCCCCATCGAGCAGAAGCTCGATGAACTCCGCGCTCCCGTTCTCGGCGGCGACGGCGAGAGGCGTCGCATCGAAGCGATTGGCGGCGTCCGCGCGCGCCCCGGCTGCCAACAGGGCCTCCGCAACCGGCAGGTCGTCGTTCAGCGCGGCCCAGTGCAGCGCCGTCGTGCCGTCGGCATCGGTGGCATTCGCGTCGAGCTCCCGCGCCAGCAACGCGCGGACGTGCTCGGCGTTGCCGTTCCGCGCGGCCTCGACGAGGGGCGCGTCCACTGCAGCGGCTGTCACGACCGGCGCGGTCCCCGTCGAGGCGACGGCCACCGCCGCCGCAGCGAGCACCAGCTGCTTTGCCAGATTGCGCATCGGCTCTCCGTTTCGATTCCCGGCTCGGAGTCTGGATCGCTCGCGCACGCCCCGCCCCGCTACACGTCGGTCAGCGCCTTCAGCCGCCCGGTGCTGTCGCCGAGCTGCTCCATCGGCACGCCCGCCTTGCCCAGCATGCTGATCAGCAGGTTGGTCATCGGCGTGTCCTTCGGGTAGCGCAGGTGCCGGCCGCCCCGCCAGCCCGCGCCCTCGCCGCCGACGACGGCCACCGGCAGGTCGTAGTGCAGGTGATCGTTGCTGTCGCCGAGCCCGGCGCCGTAGAGCACGAGCGAGGTGTCGAGCAGCGACCCCGAGCCGTCCGGCGTCGCCTGCAGGCGGTCCAGGAAGTGCGAGAAGAGCGTCGCGTGGTGCGTGTTGATGCGGGTCAGCTTGGCCAGCTTCTCCGGATCGTTCCGGTGGTGCGAGAGCCCGTGGTGCGGATCCGGCACGCCGATCTGCGGGTAGGGACGTCCCCCGAGCTCGCGGCCGACCATGAACGTGAACACGCGCGTCAGATCGGTCTGGAACGCCAGGGCCAGCAGGTCGTACATCAGACCGACGTGCTCCTCGTACGAGTCGGGGATGCCGGCCGGCCGCAGCAGGTTCTCCGGCAGCTCGGCGTCCTCGCCCTGCACCTCGGCGAGCTGGATGCGCCGTTCGATCGCCCGCACGGCGTCGAGGTACTGGTCGAGGCGATGCCGGTCGGCGGCCCCGAGGTCGCGCTCGAGGTGCGCGAGGTCGTCGCCCACCGAGTCGAGGATGCTGCGGTCCGTGCGCATCTCGGCCAGTCGCTCGGCGCGGGTGCCGCCGTCGCCGAACAGGCGCTCGAAGACGACCCGCGGGTTGTTCTCCACCGGCAGCGGCGTCGTCGCCGTGCGCCACGACAGGGTGTTCATGTAGACGCAGCTGTAGCCGTTCTCGCAGTTGCCGACCAGGAAGTCGAGGTCGATGGCGAGCTCCAGCGACGGAAGCGGCGTCTCGCGGCCGATGGTGGAGGCGGCCACCTGGTCGGCCGTGATGCCGGCGCGGACGTCCGCCCCCTCCGTGTGCTTGGGGTGCACGCCGTTCAGCCAGGTCGCGGTCGCTCGCGAGTGCTCGCCGTTGCCGTCGCCGAGCGGCTCCGCCTGTCCGTGGGCGAGGCGCGACAGGACGACAGTCTGGTCGCGGTGCGCCGCGAGCGGGCTCAGGGACGGGGAGAGCTCCAGCGGGCCCTCGCGCTTCGGCGTCCACGACTGCATCACCGCCCCGTTCGGCAGGTAGATGAAGCCGAGCCGCTTGACCGGCTTCGCCGCGGTCGCGGCCTGCGCGGTCAGCGCCGGCACCATGGCATCGAGCAGCGGCAACGCCACCGCCGCGCCCATCCCGCGCAGGAACGTGCGGCGCGGCAGCGAGAGCTTCCTGATCATCATGATGGCGTTCTCCTCATCTGGAACGGCGCGCTGCGGACGATGCCGAGGACGAGGGCCGAGAACCGGTGGCCGTCGCGCGCGGCCTCGCGCGTGATGGTCCGGACGGCCGGTGCGTCGGGGGCCTCGACGCCGCGCCCGAGCGCGTACGTCATCAGCTTCTCGGTCAGGGTGGTGACGAAAAGATCCGGCCTCTGCATGAGGGCGTCTCGGAGCCCCGCGGCGCCCGCGAACTCCGTCCCGTCGGGCAGCACGCCCGACGCGTCGATCGGCGCGTTGGCCTCGTTGTGCGTCCGGTAGCGGCCCGACGCGTCGAACTGCTCGAGGGCGAAGCCGGGCGGGTCCATCAGCCGGTGACAACTCGCGCAGACCGGGTTGGCCCGGTGCTGCTCCATCGCCTCCCGCATCGAGAGCGCTCGGCCGTCGCTCGTCTCCTCGAGCGACGGGACGTCGGGCGGCGGGAGCGGCGGCGGGGTGCCGAGCAGGTTCTCCAGCACCCACTTGCCGCGCAGCACGGGCGACGTCCGGGTCGGGTAGGCGGTGGCGGCCAGGATGCTGCCGTGGCCGAGCAGGCCGCGGCGCGCCTCGCCGGGAAGCTCCACGCGCCGGAAGTGGCTGCCGTAGACGTTGGGGATGCCGTAGTGGCGCGCGAGCCGCTCGTTCACGAACGTGTAGTCGGCGGTCAGCAGGTCGAGGACGTTCCGGTCCTCGCGCATCACGCTGGTGACGAAGAGCTCGGTCTCCCGGCGCATCGCCCGCCGCAACGCCTCCCCGAAGTCGGGGAAGCGGTTCTCGTCGGGGACGAGGGCGGGGATGTTGCGCAGGTAGAGCCACTGCCCGGCGAAGTTCTCGACCAGCGCCGCGGCACGCTCGTCGGCCAGCATCCGCCGGACCTGCGCCTCGAGCACCGCCGGCTCGCGCAGCCGCCGCGCCGCGGCGAGATCGATCAGCTCGTCGTCCGGAACGCTGCTCCAGAGGAAGAACGACAGGCGCGACGCCAGCTCCAGGTCGCTGAGCCGGTAGACGCTCTCGGGCGCCAGGCCGACCGGGTCGCGGACCACGCGGAAGAGGAACTCCGGGCTGACGAGCAGCCGCCGGAGCGCCAGCTCGACGCCCGCCTCGAAGCCCTCCGCGCTGCCCCGGTCGTAGAAGCCGAGCAGCACCTCGAGGTCGCGCGCGGTCACCGGCCGCCGGTAGGCGCGGCGGGCCACCGTGGAGAGGATCTCGTGGGCACAAGCCCGCGCCTCAGCCGCATCGCCCGCTGCCGGCCGGCAGGTGAAAATGCGGGCGCGGCTCGGCGTCTCCTCGGCCGGCGGGCCGTCGTTCGCCTCGTAGGGACCGGTGATCACCACGCTGGCAAGGTACGGCTGGTAGCGCGTGTCGCCGCCCGTCGTGTTCGTGTAGGGGCGGAGATACGGCTGCCGCAGCGTCTCCGGATACGCGGAGGTCTTCTTCCGGAACGTCGCGCGCAGCGTGCGCGGCCCCGCGAGCACCGGTACGCGCAGCACCCAGTTCTCGTCCGCCTGTCGCTGCCGGTCGCGCCACGCGCGGTACTCGTCGCTGCCGCGGTCGGCGTCGGGGGGCGGCTCGCCGACGTGAAACGTCTGCAGCGGATCGCCGTCGAGGCTCACCTCGAGCTCGTGCGGCAACTCGAACGCGGCCAGTGAGTCCAGCGTGTCCCGGCCCAGCCGCAGGCGGATGACGTAGACCGCATCGACCGGGAACGTGTAGGGGATCGCGATGCCGCCGCGCGTGCCGAACGGCATGCCGTCGATCCGGTCGTCCTGCGAGTAGTCCGCCGCCAGGTGGAACGTCTCCGCCGTCGGCGGCAGATTGGGGTTGCCGACCGCGAGCCGGCTCACCTTCTTCGCCGCCGACAGGTACCGCTCCAGCAGCGTCGGCGACATTCCGAGCACGCCCGCGATGTTGTCGAAGCCGTAGCTCCCGTCGTCGGCCGGGAGCAGCTCCGCCACGTCGACCTCGAGGTCGAGGAGATCGCGGACGACGTTGTGGTACTCGGCCCGGTTCAGCCGGTGGAACGCCTCCGTCCGCCCCGGGTCGGGGTGGGCGGCGGCGGCCGCGTCGAGATCCGTCTCGAGGTAGTCGATGAACCGGGCGTAGGTCGCCTCGTCCGGGCGCGGGCGCGGCGCGGGCGGCATCGCTCCGGCGCGCAGCTTCCGGGCCACCTTCTCCCAGAGCTCCGGATCGGCCGCCACCTGATCGATGTCCGCGGCGTCGAGCTCGAGGCCCGCGGTCTGCAGGCGCGCGTTGTGACAGGCGACGCAGTAGCGGTCGAGGAGCGCCCGCTCCGCCGTCGCCGCGGCCTCGCGACCGGCGCCGCCGGAGCGCGCCTCGGCGAACCCCGGCATGGCACCGAACCCCAGCAGGGCACCGAGTGCCGCCAGCCCGACTGCAGCCGGGAATCTCTGCGAGGGCGCGCGTCTCAAGGTCGTCATGCCACACCTCATCGCCGCCGGCCCGCCGCGCAAGGCGGCTGCGCACGAATCCGCCATTATGGATCCTGCCGCCGGCTGTCGCAACCGACCCTTCGGCTCCCTTCGACGCCTCCTCGGACAGGCGGACCGTGACCGCCTACAGCTCCGGGCGCTGCCAGCGTCCGCGCGCCAGGAGCTCGCCGCTGCCTGCCGCTCCCAGGACCTCGCCGTCCTGGTAGACCACCTCGCCACGGCGCATCGTGAGCACGGGCCAGCCGGTCACTTCGCGGCCCGCGTGCACGGAATAGCCGCTGTTGGAGAGCATGTCGGCATTGCGGATCTCCCGCGTCTCGTCCGGGTCCCACAGCACGAGGTCGGCGTCCGATCCGACCGCGATGGTGCCCTTGCGCGGGTAGAGGCCGAAGAGCTTGGCCGCGTTGGTCGAGGTGACGGCGACGAAGCGCTCCAGGGTGATCCGGCCGCCCCCCACGCCGTCCGAGAAGACCATCGGCAACATCACCTGCAGGTTGGCCATGCCGGCCCGGTGGCGGGCTACCGTCTGGGCCGGGTCGAGCTTCAGCTCGCGCGTGTAGGCGACGTGGTCCGAGGCCACGACGTCGATCGCGCCCCGCGCGAGGCCCTCCCACAGCGCGTCCTGGTCCTGCTGCGTCCGGAGCGGCGGCTGGCCGATGTAGAGGCCGGGGGTCGGTCCCTCGAAGCGATCCCGCGTCAGGTGCAGGTAGATCGGCCGCGTCTCGACGTAGACCGGGAGGCCGCGCTGCCGCGCCTCCTCCGCCGCCAGCATCGCGCGCTCCGACGACAGGTGGACGATGTAGATCGGCGCGCCGGTGACCTCGGCCATCGCGATCGCGCGACGCGTGGCGGCCTCCTCGGCCTCCGCGGGACGCGCATCCGCGAAGTTCTCGAGCCCGCCGCGCCCCTCCGCCATGAACCGCGCCGCGGTGTCGGCTACGATGGCGGCGTCCTCGCAGTGCACCAGCAGCAGGACGCCGGACTCCACGACCGCCCGCATCGTCCCCACGAAGCCGGCGGCCCGCTCGTCGAACGTGGGCCGCACCATGAACACCTTGATCGTCGGCTGCCCCGCCGCGACCAGCGTCTCCAGCGTCTCCGCCGTAGCCGACGCGGGGTCGGAGACGATCGGGTGGTAGATCAGGTCCGCGATGGTCTCGGCCTCGATGGCGGGAGTGGCCCGCGCCAGCGTCTCGGCCGGCGTCTCCCCGTCGCGGACGCCGCCGAAGTTCGAGATGGTGGTGATGCCACCCGCGAGGGCCGCGGCCGACCCGCTCGTGTAGTCGTCGACCCCGATGCCTCCGAGGTGGACGTGCGGATCGATGCCTCCGGGCAGCACGAGGAGTCCGCCGGCGTCGATCACCTCGGCATCGGGGCCGGCCACGAGCGCGGGGCCGATCTCGGCCACGGTCTCGCCGACCACGCGGACGTCGGCTGGGCGGCGTCCGTCGACGGTGACGATCTCGCCCCCGCGCACGAGGAGCTCCCGCGGCGGCTGCGCCCGCGCGCCGTGAGCGAGCGCGGCGACGGCGACGACGACGAGAGCGACGGCGGCGTTGCGCGAGCTCCTGGTCATCTGTCCGACCTCCATCCGGGGCCTCTCCGTCTCATCGTCCGCCGGAACCGCCGCCCGCCGGGGCCGGGGCGCTCGCCGGCACGCGTCCTTCGTCGGTTGGGCCGGCCGGGGACGCGAGGGCCACCTCCTCGGCGCCTTCGGCCAGCGTCGCCGGCCCGACGGTGTCGCGGAGGGGAATCTCCCGCAGGTACCACGACAGCACGAACCCCAGCACCGCGATCGGCACCGCCCAGAAGAACACGGCCTGGATCGCCAGCTCGAGCGACGCCGCCACGCCGCCTGCGACGGGCGGCGGGAGGGCGCGGATCGCGGCGGGGCTACTCAGGAGCGCCGACATCTCGCCGCGGACGGCGGCCAACGCCTCCGCCGGCACGTGCGCGGGCAACTCGGCCAGCAGCCGGGCGTTCATGATGGCGCCGAACAGCGCCACCCCGAACGACCCGCCGAGCGACCGGAAGAACTGCGCCGACGACGTCGCCACGCCGAGGTCGCGGTAGTCCACCGCGTTCTGGATGGCGAGCAGCGAGACCTGCATCACCATGCCGACGCCGAGCCCGAGCACCGCCATCTGGAGCGAGCTTATCCAGAAGGGTGTCTCCGCCGTCATCAGGCTCAGCAGCGCCATGCCGGCCGCGGTGAGGGCGGAGCCGGCGACCGGGTAGACCTTGTAGCGGCCGGTGGCCGTCGTCAGCCGGCCCGAGCCGACGGAGCCCGCGACCATGCCGGCCGTCAGCGGGAGTATCAGCAGCCCGGAGGCGGTGGCCGAGACGCCGGTCACGACCTGCAGGAAGAGCGGCAGGAAGACGACGCCCCCGAACAGCGCGAACCCGATGAGGAACCCCAGGGCCGAGCTGACGGAGAAGATCGAGTTCCGGAAGAGCCGCAGCGGGAGCAGCGGCTCCGACACCCGCGTCTCCCAGGCGAGGAAGCCGAGCGTCAGCGCCGTCCCTCCCCCGGCCAGGCCGAGGATCACCGGCGACCCCCAGGGGTACTCGACTCCTCCCCAGACGACGGCCAGCAGCAGGCAGCCGACGCCGGCCATCAGGAGCGCGGCTCCCTCCACGTCGATGCGGTGGCGCCGGGCAGGCGCCGGCAGCCGCAGCACGCTCGAGGTCACGGCTATCGCCGCGGCGCCGATCGGCAGGTTGATCAGGAAGACCCAGCGCCACGAGAGGCTGTCGACGATGAAGCCGCCGATGAGCGGCCCGACGACGCTGGCGAATCCCCAGACGCCGGCCAGGTAGCCGATGTAGCGCCCGCGCTGCCGCGGCGAGACGACATCGCCGATGACCGCGAAGGTCAAGGCCATCATGCCGCCGGCCCCGAGGCCCTGCACGCCGCGGAAGGCGATGAGCTGGATCATGCCCTGCGCCAGACCCGCCAGGAGCGACCCGAGCAGGAAGATCAGGATTGCGGCGAGGAACATCGGGCGCCGGCCGTAGATGTCGCTCAGCTTGCCGTAGAGCGGCGTGCAGACGGTGGAGCTGAGGAGGTAGGCGGTGACGACCCACGCGTAGTAGTCGAGGCCGCCGAGCTCGCCGACGATCGTCGGGAGCGCGGTCGCGACGATCGTCTGGTCCAGGGCGGCCAGGAACAGGCTGGTCATCAGGCCGCTGAAGACGATGAGGATCTGCCGGTGCGTGAACGTCGGGCGTGCGGATGGAGCAGTCACGGGGGTATCGAGCCTGGAACGCGAGTGCGTGCGATCTTGGAGAAGGCCGGCCGACGGCCCGCACCGACGGCACCCGAATGCACGGTGCGGCGAGGGACCGGGGCCGGAACGATCTGCGCTCGGATCGACCCGCGGGAAGCACCCCTGCTGCGCAGACTCCTAGAGAGTCTAGCGCAAAACGATGTTGCCCGGCCCCATCCCGGACGGGACGGGGCCGGGCGCGAGCACGTCCCTGACGGCCCGGTCAGGGAACTCTCCTAGTTGGCGAGCACGACCGGGACGCTGGCGAGCTGGTTGTCCCAGAGGATGTACAGGGTCCCGCCCTCGGACGTCATGTCGACGAAGCCGATCTGCAACTGGTCCATGGAGTAGTCGACCGTCTCCACCGACATCGTCGTCCGCAGGACGTCCCGGCTCGTGTCGTAGCCGTAGGCGCCCCACAGGCTGTTCGGGTCGTCGTCGCGGGGATCCTGCTTGCCGTCCCAGGTCGTGAAGGCCAGCTCCCAGGCGGCCGCGTCGGCGAGGTCGGCGAACATCGTGTACTCGCCGGCCGCGAGACGCTGCCCCCCGATGAGCAGGTCGGCTTCCGTCGTGAACGTGGTCGTCTGGTCCGCGCCGACGCGCCACAGCGGCGCGCCGGCGTAGATCCGCTGCCCGTACCCCTCGCCGGCGCCGAAGATCCCCTGGCGTCCGCGCAGGATGGGGCGCCCGTAGTGGATGTCGATCCACCGGCCGCCCTCGTACCGGCCCTCGGCGGTGTAGCTTCCCCCGAGCTCCGTGGCCGTGTGTCCGCGGGGGCTCAGAGGCCGATCCTGGGCCTGCACCTCGCCCGCCGCCATCCCCATCGCCGCGGCCACCGCCGCGGCCCCACCGAGAATCTTCGTCCAGCGCATGCCTTCCTCCCGCCCCCAGGGGGGCGTCGACCGATTGGTTGTCTACATGCCGGGGCTGAGCATCAGCTCGTCGATGTGCATGTTCAGCAGGTGCGTCACCCGCAGGCCGGTCACCCCGTCGGTGTCGACGGCGGAGCGCGGCTGCGTCGCCACCTCCGTGTCGTTCACCAGGAAGCGCACCGTGTCCCCGGACGCCTCGACCGTGAGCTTGTTCATCGACGAGCCCTGGTCGTTGAGATCGTTCACGGCGTCGTGCGCCGTCCAGTCGACCAGGGTCGGCAGATCCTCACCCATCCGCTGCTTGATCAGGAACATGCCTCCCTGCCGCAGCATGAAGTAGGTGTAGCGCTGCCCGTCGCCGGCCAGGTCGTCGCCGCCCAGGAAGAGCCCGTAGGCGTTCGGATGCGGCGACGGCTCCATCTGCGTGAAGCTGGCGCTGATCGCGAAGTCGCCCTCGGCCATGCTGTCCGGCTGCCAGAAGATGGCGAACCCGGCGCCTTCCGTGGTCACGTGGACGCCGGTGCCCATCGTGTCGAAGCTCAGCACATCGTTCACGTCCCCGCCGAAGTCGAGCCGATGCTCCCATCCCTCCGCCTGCACGCCCTGCGCGCCGGCGACGGCCGGAACCACCACGAGCGCCACCACCGCCGCCGCCAACGTCCCGATCGTTCTGCTTCGCATCTTCCCCCTCCCGGGGCCCTCGACCGCGGACCCCATGGCACGCGCCAGCTGGATCGGACCTCCTTGCCCGATCGACGAGTCGATTCAACGAATCAGCGTCACCGGCTTCGCCGCCAACAGGCCGGCGAAGAAATCGTTCCCCTTGTCGTCGACGACGATGAAGGCGGGGAAGTCCTCCACCTCGATCTTCCAGATGGCCTCCATGCCCAGCTCCGGATACTCGAGCACGTCGACCTTGCGGATGCTGTGGTCGGCGAGCCGGGCCGCCGGACCGCCGATCGAGCCGAGGTAGAAGCCGCCGTGGCGCTTGCACGCCTCGGTCACCTGCGCCGACCGGTTGCCCTTGGCCAGCATCACCATGCTGCCGCCGTGCGACTGGAACAGGTCGACGTAGGAGTCCATCCGCCCCGCCGTCGTCGGGCCGAACGATCCGGACGGCCGGCCCTCCGGCTTCTTGGCGGGCCCGGCGTAGTAGACCATGTGGTCCCGCGCATACTGCGGGAGCTCCTCGCCGGCGTCGAGACGCTCCTTCAGCTTCGCATGGGCGATGTCGCGGGCCACGATCATCGGCCCCGAGAGCGACAACCGCGTCGCCACCGGGTACTTCGTCAGCTCGCCGAGGATGTCCGGCATCGGACGGTTGAGATCGACCCGCACGACGTCGCCCGGCAACTCCTCGTCGCTCACGTCCGGCAGGAAGCGGGCCGGGTTCTCCTCGAGTTGCTCCAGGAAGACCCCCTCGCGCGTGATCTTCGCCAACGCCTGCCGGTCGGCCGAGCACGACACCCCGAGGCCGACGGGGCACGAGGCGCCGTGCCGCGGAAGGCGGATGACCCGCACGTCGTGGGCGAAATACTTGCCGCCGAACTGCGCCCCCACGCCGATCTGGCGCGCGATCTCGAACACCTGCCGCTCCATGTCGAGGTCGCGGAACGCCCGGCCGTGGTCGTTGCCGCTCGTGGGGAGCCGGTCCAGGTAGCGCGTGGTTGCGAGCTTGAGGGTCTTGAGCGTGAACTCGGCCGACGTCCCGCCGATGACCAGCGCGAGGTGGTAGGGCGGGCAGGCCGCGGTCCCGATCGTCTTGAGCTTCGCCTCGACGAAGGCGGCGAGGGACGCCGGGTTGAGCAGCGCCTTCGTCTCCTGGTAGAGGAACGTCTTGTTGGCCGAGCCGCCCCCCTTGGCGATGAACAGCAGCTCGTACTCGTCGCCCGGCTCGGTGTAGATCTCGATCTGCGCCGGCAGGTTCGAGCCGGTGTTCTTCTCGGTGAACATGTCGAGCGGCGCCATCTGCGAGTAGCGCAGGTTCCGCTCGGCGTAGGCGTCGAAGATCCCCTGCGAGAGCGGCACCCGGTCGTCGGCGGCGGTCAGCACGCGCTCGCCCTTGTGGCCCAGGACGATGGCCGTCCCCGTGTCCTGACAACCGGGCAGCACGCGGCCGGCGGCGACGTTCGCGTTGCGCAGCAGCTCGAGGGCCACGAAGCGGTCGTTCGCGGAGGCCTCGGGGTCGTCGATGATCGACCGGAGCTGCGCCAGATGGCCGGGACGCAGCAGGTGGGCGACGTCGTCGAACGCCACGCGAGCCACCGAGCGCAGTGCCTCGGGCTCCACCTGCAGGACGTCACGACCGCCGAGCCGCGCGATCGACACGCCGTCGGGGGTCAGCTTGCGGTAGGGGGTCTCGTCCGCCCCCAGCTCGAAGAGTGGCTGATAATGGAACTCGGTCGTCGTCATTCAGGGGGGAATTCTACCCCGGCGCCATGAATATCTTCTTCATCGTCATCCTCGCGGCCGTCGTCGGCCAGTCGCTGCTGGCCGTCGCATCCGGCCTGCTCAACGCCCGCGCCTTCAGCCCGACCGTGCCCGCCGAATTCGCCGGCGTCTTCGACGGCGAGCGGTACGCCCGGGCGCAACGCTACGCCGTCACGCGCGCCCGCTTCCGGGCCGTGCGCACCACGGTCGACCTCGCCGTGCTGCTCGCCTTCTGGTTCGCGGGAGGATTCGCGTGGCTCGACGCGGCGGTCCGCTCGCTCGGCTACGGCCCGGTCGTCACCGGTCTCCTCTACATCGGCGGCCTCGGGCTGGCTTCGGCGGTGCTGGCTCTTCCGTTCCGCGTCTACTCGACCTTCGTCATCGAGGCCCGCTTCGACTTCAACCGGACGACGCCGGCGACCTTCGCCGCCGATCTCCTCAAGGGGCTGGTCCTGGCGGCGCTCCTCGGCGGACCGCTCCTGGCCGTCGTCCTCGCGTTCTTCGCCTGGGCCGGCCCGCTGGCGTGGCTCTGGTGCTGGATGGCCGCCGCGGCCGCCATCCTGGTCGTGCAGTTCGTTGCCCCGACCTGGATCCTGCCGCTCTTCAACACCTTCACCCGGGTCGAGAGCGGCGAGCTCCACGACGCGGTGGTGCGGTGCGCGCGCGACGCCCGCTTCCCGCTCCGCGGGATCTTCGTGGTCGACGGGTCGCGCCGGTCGTCGAAGGCGAACGCCTTCTTCACCGGGTTCGGGCGCAACAAGCGGATCGGCCTCTACGACACGCTGGTCGCCGACTACAGCGTGCCGGAGCTGGTCGCGGTGGTGGCCCACGAGATCGGCCACTACCGCCGCGGCCACATCTGGCAGGGGCTGGCGCTCTCCATCGGCTACCTGGGAGCGACGCTGTGGATCCTCTCGTTCTTCCTGGAGCGGGAGGCGCTCTTCGCCGCGTTCGGCGTGTCAGAGCCTTCGGTCTACGCCGGGCTCGTCTTCTTCAGCCTGCTCTTCGCGCCCATCGACCTCGCGCTGTCGCTGTTCGTGAACCGGTTCTCGCGGCAGCACGAGTTCGAGGCCGACCGCTTCGCGGCCGAGACCACGGGCGGCAGCGAGCCGCTGATCGCGGCCCTCAAGAAGCTCTCCGCGGACACCCTCACGAACCTGACGCCGCACCCGCTGGCCGTCGCCCTGGAGTACTCGCACCCGCCGGTGCTCCGGCGCATCGACGCCCTGCGACGAACCGCCGCCTCGACGCTCAGCTCGTAGGGGTGAGGGTGGCCAGTGGGAAGAACCGCTCAGGCGGCGTCGCGATCGCGGCGGCCGGCCAGGAACCCTTCGAGGGCACCCTCGAGCGTGAGCCAAGGAGCGATCGCTTCCACGTTGGCAGCATAGCACGCTCCCTCGTCCACTCCACCGCAGGCAGTTGAAACGAAGAGCCGCAGTAGGAGATCATGCTCGAGGCGCCCGCGAGCGGTTCGGGCGCCCGCCAACGCCTGGCGAGGGAGGATTCAGATGAACCTGCGATTTCCCGCATCTCTGGTAGTCGCGACGGCGATCGGCCTGCTGGGCGCGGCGCCCGCCGCCGGCCAGGCGCAGACGGACGGCGGCGCCGCGGACTCCGCATGGACGCTGCCCCGCACCGCCGACGGCCATCCGGACCTGCAGGGGTTCTGGACCACCCAGACGTTCACGCCGCTGCAGCGGCCGGAGCACCTGGGCGACAAGGAGTTCTTCACGGAAGAGGAGACGGCGGAGCTCCAGCGGGAGCTCACCGCGGAGGGGGTCGATCCGCTGGCCGGCAACGTGATCGCCCTGGCGGACGCGGAGGAGCGCGAGCAGCGGCTGTACCAGGAGAACCGCGAGAGCCGCAACCCGGCCTACGTGCACTACGACAACGAGATCTGGCTGCGGACGCCCGTGCCGAAGGGTCTCTCGACGCGGCGGACGTCGCTGATTACCGACCCGCCGAACGGGCGCATCCCACCGCTGACCGAGGAAGCGGCGGCGCGCCGGGCCGCCGAGCGCGAGGCGCGAAGTGCCCCGGACGCGTTCGACGGGTACGAGCGCCGGCCGCTCTCCGAGCGCTGCATCGTCTGGGGACACAACGGGCCGCCGATGCTGCCGCCGGCCTACAACGACATCCACCAGATCCTGCAGACGCCGGACCACGTCGTCGTCTTCACCGAGCTGACCAACAACATGCCGCGCATCATCCCGCTCGACGGCGGCCCGCACGTCTCCGAGCGCATTCGCCAGTTCCCGGGCGACTCGCGCGCCCGGTGGGAGGGCGACACCCTCGTCGTCGAGACCCGCGGCTTCAACGACAAGACCCGCTTCCAGGGCTCGACCGGCGCGCTGCACGTGGTGGAGCGCTTCACGCGCGTCGCCGAGGACGCCATCCGCTACGAGTTCACGGTCGACGACCCGACCACGTGGACCCGCCCCTGGAGCGCGGAGATCCCGATGGTCAGCACAGAGGGGCCGATGTACGAGTACGCCTGCCACGAGGGCAACTACGACATCCGGCACATCCTGGAGATCTACCGCAACCTCGAGGCCCAGGAGGCCGCCGGTGTTCGCTAGCCCGCCGCGCGTCGCCTGCGGCTCCGCTCGGTGCCCAACCGGCAGCCACCGGGCGGCAGGCGACGCGCCGAGCCACGCGACTGCCCCGCCGGAGCGGGAAGCGCCACGCTCGCGCCGCGATGCGAATCGACGTTGGCTTGCCGCTGTCCTGCGCGCCACCCTGGTCCGCGGGGTCGGCGTCTTCGGGCTCGTCACCGCCGGGATGGTGGCGGTGAACGGCGGGCTCTTCCGCGCGCCGGCCGCGGCGCAGGCCCCGCCCGCCGGGTCGCAGCTCTCGCCGGCGACTCCGGCCGTGCCCGCGCCCGTGAACAACGTCCTGCCGCTGCTCGACGCCGACAAGCCGATCTTCGGGCAGTTCGTCAACTATCTGGGCGTGGGGAGCGACCGCGAGTCCGCGGTCGGCCACGCCGCCAACCGCGACTTCGACTTCGTGGTCTACGACCTCGAGCACACGCCCTTCGACATCCCGCGCCTGACGGAGTACCTGCAGTGGCTGCTCGACCGGCGCGCCATCGCCGAGGCGGGCCTCACGGCGACGAAGACGGTGTTCGTGCGAATGCCGGTCAACGCCCGCGAGACGAACGAGTGGGTGACGAAGAACGTGCTCGACACGGGCGTGCACGGCCTCGTCTTCCCCCACACGGAGACCGTCGAGCAGGTGCTGCACGCGATCCGGACGATGCGCTACCCGCAGGCACCCGGCGTGGCCGACGCCGAGCCGGCCGGCATCCGCGGCGCGAGCCCCGCCATCGCGGCCCGCTACTGGGGCCTGACGTCGCGCGAGTACCAGCAGCGGGCCGACATCTGGAGGCTGGACCCGGGCGGTAGCCTGATCCCCATCTTCATCATCGAGAACCGCACCGGCGTCGAGAACGCCCGCGCCATCGCGCAGGCGCTCTCCGAGCGCAACATCGGCGCCATCCTCTGGGCCGGCTCGGGAGACATGACTGTCTCCTACGCCGGCGACCAGGCGGCCGTCGCGGCCGGCCTCGACCGGGTGATCGACGCGGGCCGGGAGTTCGGGCTGCCGGTCGGCATCAACGGAACCGTGGACCTCGAGGCACGCTACGCGCAGGGCGTCCGCATGTTCGTCAGCATCGGCGTCGGCGGGCTGCCTCCGACGTCGGATCAGCGGCAGGCGGTCGGCCGGTAGCAGTCCCTGACGGGCGCGACGGCGGTGGAGGCCCTGGCCCGGCGGCAATTCCGCGGGCCGGGCGCGAATCGCACGACGAGAAGCAACATGGACCACCCCATCCCGATCGACCCCCGTGCCGAGGCGGTCTACGCGCCGGATCGGATGGGCAAGGCGACGCTCTTCCGTTCCGAGCGCCTGCTGGTAGGACTCAATGCGTTCGAGCCCGGCCAGGAGCACGCCCTCCACGCCCACGCGGGGATGGACAAGCTCTACCACGTGATCGAGGGCGAGGGCCTCTTCCTGCTCGAGGGTCGCGAGGAACCGATGCGGGCCGGCACCCTGCTCGTCGCACCGGAAGGCGTCCCGCACGGCATCCGCAACACGGGCCCGGGCCGCCTGCTGGTCCTCGCGGTGCTCGCGCCGGCGCCGTAGCAGTGCAGGGGAATAAGGAATGAACGGGGCAGGTCTCCGAGGACGTACCGCGTTGGCGGCTCATCGACCGTCGGGCAGCCGCAGGAGACCAGACCGGGGATCGGGACGGCGTGGAGGTAGTAACCATGACCCAGCCAGATCGTCCGCTGCCGAAAGGTGACTCGACGCCCGATCGGCGCCTTCCGCGGCGCGTCTTCCTGGACCGGGCGCTGCGGACCGGGGCGCTCGGCGCTGCCGCCCTCTGGACGCCGGGTGCGCTCGCCCAGGAGCTGACGGAGACGCCGAGCAGCGACGCGCTCGAGGGGCCGTTCTACCCGGACGAGATGCCCCTCGACACCGACAACGACCTGCTGATCGTCAACGACTCGATCACGCCGGCGGTCGGCGAGGTGACGCATCTCCACGGCACGGTCACCACCGGGGCCGGGACGCCGGTGCGCAACGCGTTCGTCGAGATCTGGCAGTGCGATGCGAACCAGAACTACCGGCACGCCGACGGCGTGCGCGAGGACACGCCGCCCGACGCCAACTTCCAGGGATACGGCCGCTTCCTCACGAACGCGAAGGGCGAGTACTACTTCCGCACCATCAAGCCCGTGCCCTACGTCGTCGGCGACATCTTCCGCACCCCGCACATCCACTTCGCCATCAGCCGTCGCGGGGAACGGATCTTCACGTCGCAGATGCTGATCAACGGGCACCCCGACAACGCCCGCGACCGGCTCACGGCGCGGATCCAGGATCCGGTGGCGAAGGAGACGATTCTCGTCGACTTCCGCCCGCTGCCCGGGTCGAGGATCGGCGAGCTGACCGCCAACTTCGACATCGTGCTCGGACAGACGCTGGAGGAGCGGGACGACGGGTCCCTCGGCTGGGGCCTGGGCCGGCCGGTGACGACGACGGAGGAGAGCGGCTGACGCGCGCCCGGCGGGCGCGTTGGGAGTCTGCGCGGGCACGGAGTCGTGCGTCGCCGGCACCGTGGCGCAGACTCCCAGCCCGCGGGAGCGGCAGGGAGTCGACGATGCAGTCACGCATCCTGACCTGGGTGGCGGCGGCGGCGAAGGCAGTGGCGGCGGCGAAGGCGGTGGCGGCGACGGCGACGGTGGCGACGGTAGCGGTGGCGGCGGTGGAGTCGCCCGGCGGTGTCGCCACGGCGCAGGAGGCGGCCGGCGCCCAGGCCGAAGAGGCTGCGGACGTGGCAGGGCCTCTGCGCAGACTGCCCGCGTTCGGGGCTCTCGACACGGACGAAGACGGCGCGATCTCCGCCGCCGAGATCGACGCGGCGCCGGACTCGCTGGCGTCGCTCGACGAAGACGGTGACGGCCGGCTGACCGGTGACGAGCTGCGGCCCCCGCCGCCCCCTCCGATCGGTGGTCCGGCACGAACGCCGGCGGAGGCGACGGCCGCCTTCCTGGCGTTCGACGCCGACGGGGACGGCGCGCTCTCGGGGGCGGAGCTGCCGTCGCAGTTCGTGAGCCTCGTGTCGCGCGCGGACGCCGACGGGGACGGGGCGGCGACCGCGGCGGAGGTCCTGGCCCTGATGACCGCGGAGGCGGCCGGGCCGGAGGACGAGGAGCCGGAGGAGTCGGAAGCCGACGATGCGGCTCCGGACGACGCGGATGACGGCGGTGATCGGCGGCGGAGCAGCCCGCTGATGACGGCGCTCGACGCGGACCAGGATGGCGAGGTCTCCGCGGCCGAGATCGGCTCGGCCGCGCAGTCGCTACGCTCGCTCGACGGCGACGGCGACGGCCGGCTCACGCCCGACGAGCTCACGCCGCCCGACGCCGACAGCGAATCGAACGGCGCCGACCGGCAGGAGTGACTGACGCCGGGCGCGGCGAACAGCTCGCTGCCCGGGCTGCACTCCTACCGCAGCCGCAGGTTGCTGCGGGACGATCTGCGGGTCCTCGGCAATCAAGACCCAGCGCGCAGGGCGGCCGATCGGGTGGTGTGCAGATCGAGACGGACGAACGGGAAGAGGCGAGTGGCCAGCCCGGTGTGTGGAGACCGACCGCGCGTTGTCGTCCAGGTGATCCGGTGGGGGGCGTGACGTGGCGCCCCCCACCGGTCGAGACACCTACCCGAGCGCGTTCTCGAACAGGACCAGCAGCCGGCTCCAGGCCCGCTCCGCCTGCGCCTCGTTGTAGACGGGCATGTCGGGCGGGCACCAGCCGTGAAGGGCGCCCTCGTAGACCTCGATCTCGGCCGGCAGCCCGGCCTGGTCGAACGTCTCGCGCAGCACGTTCTTCGCCTCGGGGTCGCTCTCGTCGTCGTTCTCGGCGATGGCGAAGAGGTAGTGCGCCTGCATGTCCCCGACCAGCAGGTGCGGGCTGTCGGGCTGGTCGGTGACGAGCCCTCCCCCGTGGAACGAGGCGCCGGCCCCGACGCGGTCGGGCACCGCGGCCGCCGTCCGCATGGTGATCGGCCCGCCCATGCAGTAGCCCGTCGTCCCGATCTTGCGGCTCGTGTCGACCGAAGCCTGCGTGTCGAGCCAGGCGATGAACGCCCGGGCGTCCGTGACGTGGGTCTCGGCGTTCAGCGATCCCATCAGCGCGAAGATCGTGGTGCGGGTGTCCTCGTCCTGGAAGCTCGCCCCCTCGGGCAGCACCGGCGCCCGCTCGGTGCGGTAGTAGGGATTGACGACCAGCACCGAGTAGCCCGACTCGGCCAGGCGCCGCCCCATCTGCTCGAACGCGGGCCGGAGGCCGAGCGCGTCGGGCCAGATGAGCACGCCGGGGTGCGCGCCCGTCGTCGGGTGCACGAAGTAGCAGTCGGCCGTCCCGTCGGGCGTCGTCACCTCGACGTTCGACGCCGTCACCTCCTGCGCGTTCGCGGGCCGCGGCAGCAGCATCGCCAGCCCCGTCCCGATGGAGAGCGCCCCGAACTCGCGCCGCGTCATCCGCGAGCGGCGCACGTGCTCGTTCGCGTCGCCGATGGTCTTCTCATCGCACATGGTCAACTCCCCCGGGGAATCGTCCCCGGCCTGGCTTCGACTCCGCCCGCATCCGCTGGACGGGGCGCCGACCGGAACCGACTCCGGCCGGCCGCCGCCGTCGCTACTGGCCCGCCGCCCGCCGCTCGACCGCGCGCGCCCCGCTCAGCGTCCCGTCCATCCCGTAGTTGCCCTCGTGGCAGGCGTACTCGTAGATGGGAAGGTCGCTCAGGCGCATCGGGAGCTCGACCGACCACGGCGCCGTCCAGGTGGTCGGGTCCGTCACCGTGAAGCTGTAGAGCAAGGTGCCCTCGTCGACGCGCTGGATCCGCTCCTCGAGATGGAGATTGCGGGTCGAGTTCCGGAAGCTCGTCTCGCGCAGGAAGTTCTTCGTCTCGACGACCAGCGTGTCGCCCTCCCAGTGCCCGCGCGAGACGCCCGTCCACTGCGGGATGGTGCCGTGGTCGCTCCCGTCGAGCGGGATGATGCGGGGGTTGTGGACCATCTCGTTGAACAGCACCACGTGATCGGCGGTCTGGAAGATCTGCACGTTCATGTTGTAGGCGGCCGGCAGCATCGGCGGCCCGGAGTTGAAACCCGTGATGCAACGCTCGCCGAGGGGACGGTCCTCGGGTCCCTCGGTCGGCCGCTGGTTGATGTGCAGCCGCTCGGCGGCCCGCGCCTCGCCCTCCGCCGTCAGGGCCGGGATGCGGCCGTTCGGCGGATCGACCACCAGCGAGGTCCGCCGCGTGGCGACGACGTCGGTCCCGCGGTCCCACCAGAAGTTGTTGTAGGCCAGGGCCAGATCACGGCTCTCGCGCGTGCCGTTCACCGTGCCGCGGTCGGTCGTGATCTCCTTCTTCTCCTCCCGATCGAGGTCGGCGTTGTTCGCCCGCACGCGTTCCGCCGCGTAGGCCGCGACCTCTTCCTCGGTGAGGAACTCCTGGTCGGCGAGATCCTCGGGACGCTCGAGCGGCGTGACGGTGCGGAAGTCCCAGACCCCGCTGATGTCGGGCTGGCCGTCCGGGGTCAGAAGCGGCTCCTCCGCTCCGGCCGACTGGGCGGCGGCGCCGCCCGAGAGCAGCAGCGCCAGGGCGGCGACGCCGGCGACGGTCACGACGGTTCGCATCTTCATTGCCTGCACCTCATTCGGGATTGGGGGGAATGGGAGTTCAGCCTTGCGTGATCAGGCGGCGCAGCCGCGCGACGCCCTCGCTCGCGGGGCCGACGACCGGGTCGGGGCGGGCCGCCGCGCTGCGTGGCAGGATCCGCTCCATGGAGAACTGGGCGAAGAGCACGGCGGTGCCGGTCTCGACGGCGCGGACCGCGTCGAGGACGAGCTCGTCGTGCCGCTCGGGGTCGCCGCCGACCAGGGCGTCCATCGCCCCCCCGACGGCCTCGCTGGCGACGGTGACCGCGCGGCTCCGGCGCTCCGCTTCCTGTCGGATCTCCGCCGTCAGCAGGGTCGCCGAATCGGGTGCGGTCGCCAGCACGTGGAGCGGCCGATCGAGCTCCAGCGCCCGCTCGATGATGCCCTCGAACGAGGTGGCGACCGGGACCTCCATCCCCTGCCGAGCCTGCCGGGCCGCCTCGCCGAAGAACGACCCGGTCACGATGATCCCCTCGGCCCCCGTCGACGCGCTGTACTTCACGAGCCGGTCGACGCGGTGGGCGAGCTCCGCCTCGTCCGCGGTGCCGCGGCTCCGATCGAGGTAGAGCGAGCCGTCGAGCAGGTGCGCCACGTCGGCTGACGACCAGTTGCGGTCGAACGCCATCTGTGTGGTCGGAATGGCGTTCATCAGCGCATGAACCGCGCCGACCCGGTAGCGCCGCTGGACTGCCATGACGATCCTCCCCCGTCCGGCCGCCGGCCGCGCGAGCGCGGCCGGGTTGCGAGGGCCATCTTACTACCTCGCCCTTCCATCCTCGTCGCCGGTGCCGGCTCAGCCAACCTGCCAGGGTCCGCGCCGTGCTACGGCGCAGATCCCTGCTCGGGCATGAGCGCGAACGTCCAGATGGAGCCCCCGGCCGGGACCAGGCCCCGCGCGTAGCGGTTGGCGAGCCCGCCCCCGAGCCCGGAGGCGACGGTCACCTGCTGGCGGCCGTCGAGGGTGTAGGTGATCGCAGTCGCGTTGACGCTCGAGCCGGTCTGGAACTCCCAGAGGGTCTCCCCGGTCTCCTCGTCGAGCGCGATGAACTCCCCGGTGATCTTTCCGCTGAAGAGCAGCCCGCCCCCGGTCGCCAGCACGCCGGCCGAGCTCGGGAAGTCGTGCATGGGGATCTCCCACTTCTTCGCGCCGCTCAGCGGGTCGATGGCCACGATATGGCCGAGCAGGTCGCCGGGCTCGACCGGCGGGAAGCGGTTGGTGACCCCGGTGGAGCTGGCCCCGAGGACGAACTCCTGCGGCTCGGGGAGCAGCCGCTGAATGCGCGGCACGTGCCACGTCGTCGAGTAGATGAGGCCCGTGCCCGGGTTGAAGGCGATGGGAACCGCGTTGGTGCCGCGCGACGGCCAGATGTAGACCTCCTCGCCGGCCAGGAAGTCCCGGTAGAGATCGGTCAGCACCGGCCGGCCCGTCTCCAGGTCGATGTGCGTGGCCCAGTTGACGTAGACGTAGGGGTGCGCGGCGATCAGCGAGCAGTCGGTGCGGTCGACCGTGTACAGGAAACCGTTCTTGTTGGCCTGGATCATCACCTTGCGCGTCTCGCCGTCGACCTCGATCTCCGCGAGCACCTGCTCGTCGATGCCGTCCACGTCGTACACGTCGTTGGGCGTGTACTGGTAGTAGCAGTGGATCTCGCCCGTCTGTGGGCGAATGGCGAGCACCGTGGACGCGTAGAGGCTGTCGAGCCCGCCGCGCGGCGCGGGATCGTAGGGCTCGGCGTTGCCCGTGCCCCAGTAGACGAGGTCCAGCTCGGGGTCGTAGGAGCCGGTGCGCCACGTCGGCGCTCCGCCGTACAGGTAGGCGTCGCTGTCGGCGGGCCACGTCTCGTGGCCGGGCTCCCCGGGGCCGGGTATGGTGTAGCGCCGCCACAGCTTCTCGCCGGTGGCCGGGTCCCAACCGTCGAGGAAACCGCGGGTGGTGGACTCGCCGCCGGACATCCCCGAGATGAGCACCCCGTTGGCCACCATCGGCGCGCCCGTCGCGTAGTAGCCCTCCGCGGCGTCGGCGAACTTCCGGTTCCACAGCTCCTCGCCGGTCTCCATGTCGAGGGCGAGGACGTGGTTGTCGACGGTGACCCGGAAGAGGCGCCCCTCGTAGAGCACCGGGCCGCCGCGGTTGAAGCTGCTGCGCCGCCGCGAGCCTTCTTCGAGGACGACCGGCGTGCGCCAGATCTGGCGGCCCGTCCGGAGATCGATGGCGAAGGTCCAGCTGCCGTTGATGGCGTAGAGGACGCCGTCGTAGATGGCCGGCGCGGCCAGCTCGCCCGACTGGTTCATGAGGCTCGTGCTCCAGATGGGCACCAGCCGGTGGATGTTCGACCTGTCGATCTGGTCGAGGGGGCTGTAGCTCTTGCGGTCGTAGCCCATGCTGTGGACGAGCACGTCCTCGGGGGTCTGCGCGTCGTTGATCAGCTCGTCCGCCGTCTGGGCCAGCCCCGGGGCCGGCACCAGGCCAAGGGCGGCAACGAGCAGCCCGGCCGGAAGCAGGCGCCGGGAGGACCAGGGCGACCGCGCGCGGCGAGGCGACGGGACGGGTGCTACTACGTGCTTCATCGTCAGCCTCCAGGCAGGAGGCGCGGCCGCCCGCGGCCGGCCCCCGCATCGCCGGCCATCATACGGGGTGCCGGCGGGACCGACCAGCGCCACGAGCGCGCATGGCCGGCTTGACAGGCATCCGGATCGTGACGACACTGCGGTTGGTCGCGCCGCTCGCCGCCGCCGGACATCCGACAACTCGTCAAGAGGGGAACGCTACCCATGATGCGCGCATGCCTGGCCCTGTCGCTCGGAGTCGCCCTCGCTGTCGCGTCGGGCGCACTGTCGCCCGCGCCCGAAGCGTCGTCGGCCGCTGCCGCGGCGCTGCGCGCGCCGGCGCTTTCCACCGCGGCCCAAGCCTCCGGCGACGCCCGGATCGAGCCCTACAGCATCGCGGTGCCCGACGACGTGCTGGCCGACCTCCGGGAGCGGCTCGAGCGCGCCCGGCTGCCGGACGAGCCGGAGGGCGTGGGCTGGGACCTCGGGACCAACCAGGCCTACCTGCGCGAATTGATCGAGTACTGGCGCGACGAGTTCGACTGGCGCGCCGCGGAGCGCCGGCTCAACCGGTTCGACCAGTACACGACGAACATCGACGGGCTCGACATCCACTTCGTCCACCAGCGCTCGGCGGACCCGGACGCCTTTCCGCTCATCCTGACCCACGGCTGGCCGGGGTCGTTCGCCGCGTTCGCCAAGGTGATCGAGCCGCTGACCGACCCCGCCGCCCACGGGGGCGAGGCCGCCGACGCCTTCCACGTCGTGGTCCCGTCGATCCCCGGCTACGGCTTCTCGGACCGCCCGCCGACGATGGGCTACGGCCGCGACCGGACGGCGGAGATGTTCGCCGAGCTGATGGCGCGGCTCGGCTACGAGCGCTACGGCGCGCAGGGCGGCGACCTCGGGGCCGGCATCAGCCGCTCGTTGGCCCTCGACGACGCCGAGCACGTGGCGGGGCTGCACCTCAACCTGTGCGGTGGCGCTCCCCCGGACCCGGACGACCCGACGGCCGGGGTGCCCGAGGAGGAGCTCGCGCTGCTCCGCGACCGGCAGGCGTTCTGGACCGACGAGGAGCGCGGCTACAGCCATATCCAGGGGACGAAGCCGCAGACCCTGGGCTACGGCCTCAACGACTCGCCGGTGGGCCTGGCCGCGTGGATCGTCGAGAAGTACCGGAGCTGGTGCGACTGCGACGGCCATCCGGAGACGCGGTTCAGCAAGGACGAGCTGCTGACGACGATCACGATCTACTGGGTGACCCAGACCGCGACGTCGGCGGCCCGCTACTACTACGAGGGCCGGCACGGCCCGCCCACGGCGCCGCGGCGGGTCGAGGTGCCGACGGCCTGCGCGGCCTTCCCCAAGGAGCTCATCTTCACGCCGCAGCGCTGGCTGGAGGCCGGCTACAACCTCACCCGCTACACCATCATGCCCAGCGGCGGCCACTTCGCGGCCGGCGAGGTGCCGGAGTTGTTCGTCGACGACGTCCGGGCGTTCTTCCGCGACCTGCGGGGCGGCGCCCGCTGAGGGATCGGGATCGTGTGGGGTCGCCGCTCCGCGGTGGCCGGAAGGCCGAGGCGTTCACGTCGAGGTCGAGTAGCCGTAGAGTCGGCGTCCCAGGGAGAGCAACGGCGAGAGCCGGACGTGACCGGTTCGATCGCGGCGGAAGACCAGGTTGCATGGGATGCGCAGGTCGATTTCCGGGAGGTGTGAGATGGGACGACGCTTTCTCGCCGGTTGGTGCGTCGCAATCGCGGCGGCGTGGTTCGTCCCGGCTGGGGCCGCCGGCCAGTCGCAGGTCGCGGCCGAAGACTGGACGGTGTCGCGCACTGCGTGGGGCGACCCGGACTTCGAGGGCACCTGGTCGTTCGCGACGATCACGCCGCTGGAGCGGCCCGAGCGGTACGCGGGACGGGACCGCCTGACCGCGGAGGAGGTCACGGCGCTCAACGCGGACGCCCTGACGCGCGGCGACCAGCCGCCGCCGCCCGGCGACCCGGGCGCCTACAACGCCTTCTGGTTCGACCGGGGCGAGTCGACGGGGCGGACGTCCCTCATCGTCGATCCGCCGGACGGCCGGATTCCGTTCACCACGGCGGGGAGCGCGCGGCGGGACGCCCGCCGGGCCCTGCTGCGGCGGCCGGCCCACGGCCCCGAGGACCGCACGCCCGGGGAGCGCTGCACGCACCACACCAAGGCCGGCCCGCCGATGTCGGCCGGCGGCTACAACAACCACGTGCGGCTGCTGCAGGCCCCCGGCTACGTCGTCGTCTGGACCGAGCAGAACCACGACGCGCGCATCGTCCCCCTCGACGGCCGCCCGCGGATCGCCGACCCCATCCGCCAGTGGATGGGCGACTCGCGCGGCCGCTGGGAGGGCGACACCCTCGTCGTCGAGACCACCAACTTCAACGGCAAGGCCGCCTACCAGGGCACCGCCGACGGCATGCACCTGGTGGAGCGCTTCACCCGCACCGCCCCCGACGCCATCCGCTACGAGTACACGGTTTCCGACCCCGAGACCTACACTCGCCCCTGGACGGCGTCCATCGATCTCCAGCCGATGGACGGCGACCTCTACGAGTTCGCCTGCCACGAGGGCAACTACGGCATGGAGGGCATTCTCGCCGGCGCGCGGGCCGACGAGCGAAAGGCGGCCGCGCGGTAGGCGGGGGGTTGGACGGGCACCTCACCCGCAAGTCGTCGGTCGACGCAAGGGCGCCCAGCTCGGCGCCCCTTGCCGCCACCGACCGGCGCGGCGGGTATTGAGTGCCGTCTGCGACGATGTCCACGTCCCCCATCGTCGCGCTGACCATCTGGACGGCGCTCGTCCTCTACACGGCGGGCGAGTACGGACGAGCGCTTCGGCCGCCCGCAGCCTGGGCGCGCCCGCTCTGGCTGCTCGGGGCGCTCGTCTACCTCGGGCACGTCGCCGCCGCCTTCGGCGTTCACCACGACTGGAGCCACGCCGCCGCGTATGCCTACACCGCGGCGCAGACCGACGCGTACTTCGGCCTGAACTGGGGCGGCGGGCTCTGGGTGAACTACGCCTTCACCGTGATCTGGGTTGCGGAGGGGCTCTGGTGGCAGCTCGCGCCCGCCCACTACGTGCGGCGCCCGCCCGTCGTGACGACGGCCGTCCGCGCCGCCTTCCTGTTCATGATCCTCAACGGCGCGGTGGTCTTCGTGGAAGGGCCGCGGCGCGTGATCGGGGTCGGCGCGCTGGCGGCGCTGATCGGGATCTGGTGGAACAACCGGCGGGCGGGAGCCTGACCGCGCGCACGGTTGCGCGAGTACGACGCGGGACATGCGCGAGTTCAGCACAGCGGGTCCCATCATCCCGGAGGACCACTACCACATCGCGCCGCTCGCGCGGCTCGACCGGGACGAGCTGCTGCACCTGATCGAGCGGAAGAAGTACTTCGTGCTGCACGCGCCCCGCCAGACGGGGAAGACGACCATCCTGCGAGCGCTGCGAGACGACCTGAACGGCAGCGGGCAGTACCGCTGCGTGTACGTCAACGTGGAGACCGGTCAGTCGGCGCGAGAGGACGTCGGCGCCGCGATGCAGGCCATCCTCGGCGCGTTGTCGCGTCAGGAGCGGACCGGCCTCGGCGGATCCTATCTGCGCGGCGTCTGGCGGGAGGCGTTGGCCGAGGTCGGGCCGCACGAGGCCCTGCAGGAGGTCCTGGTCCGGTGGGCGCAGTCCGACGCCCGGCCGCTGGTGCTGCTGATCGACGAGATCGACGCCCTCATCGGCGACACCCTCCTGTCCGTTCTCCGGCAGCTCCGCGCCGGCTACCCGGACCGTCCCCGCGGCTACCCGCAGAGCGTCATCCTGTGCGGCGTCCGCGACGTGCGCGACTACCGCATCCGCTCCCGCGCCGAGAACGCGCTGGTCGCCGGCGGCAGCGCGTTCAACGTCAAGGCGGAATCCCGCGCTGCTGCTCTGCTCACTCTACCTTCTACCGCTCTACCCTACTCCGGCAAGGCCAGCGCGACGAGCTCGCTCGCCATGTCGTCCCAGCCGACGGTGGCGATGATGTACTGCCGGCCGTTCACCATGTAGGTCATCGGGGCGCCGGTGGTGCCGCCCGGCAGCTCGATCTCCCAGACCGCCTCGCCGGTCGCCTTGTCGTAGGCGCGGAACATCTTGCCGCCGGGACCGTTCCACCACTGCGGCAGCGAGGCAACGCCCACGTTGCCCCCCTCGCCCAGGAAGACGAGCGACTTCGTGACCAGCACCGAGGCCCGGCCGCCCTGTCCCAGCCAGGGCAGGTCGAGATCGCGCAGCGCCGGGTGGTCGCGCGGGCCGGGCCCGTTGGCCACCTGCCAGACGATGTCGCCGGCGTTGAGGTCGATGGCGGTCAGGCGGCCGTAGGGCGGCTTGAACATCGAAAGCCCGCGCGGTCCGATGAGCGGCGTGTACCGCTCGCGGACAAGGCGCATGTCGGTCCGCGGGTGCTCGGACGGCGTGAGGGCGACGACGTTCTGGCTATAGGCGGACGGGACGTAGAGGATGCCGGTCTCGGGATCGAGGCCGGCCCCGCTCCAGCTCGCCCCGCCGGCCGTGCCGGGGCTGAAGATCGTGCCCTTCTTCGCCCCCGGACTCGGGTCGAGGACGATGGGCGCCGTGAACATCGGACCCCAGACGTACTGGTCGAGGATCTCGATCGCCTCCTGCCGCAGCTCGGGCGTGAAGTCGATGAGGTCGTCAACCCGCACCCCCTGCAGCTCGAAGGGGGGCGGCTTCGTGGGGAAGGGCTGGGTCGGCGAGAGCTGCTCGCCCGGCACGTCCGACTGCGGCACGGGCCGTTCCTCGATCGGCCACACCGGCTCGCCCGTGGCCCGGTCGAAGACGTAGGTGAAGGCCTGCTTGCTCGGCTGGGCCACCGCCTTGATCGCGCGCCCGTCGACGGTGATGTCGGCCAGCACCGCGGACGATGCGAAGTCGTAGTCCCAGACGCCGTGGTGGATGGCCTGGAAGTGCCAGACCCGCTCGCCGGTCCGCGCGTCGACGCAGACCAGGCTCTCGGCGAAGAGGTTGTCGCCGGGCCGGTGCCCGCCGTAGTAGTCGTTGGTCGGCGTGGAGAGCGGCAGGTAGACGAGACCCAGCTCCTCGTCGCCGGTGGGGTGCGCCCACATGTTCGTGTTGCCGCTGTACTCCCACGACACGCGGTCGTCCACCGGGTCGGGGCCCCACGTCTCGACGCCGAACTCGTTCTCGAGCGGGATGGTGTGGAACGTCCAGAGGTGCTCGCCCGTGCGCACGTCGTAGCCCCGCACGTCGCCCCGGGGCGACTCCTTGTTGGCCACCCGCTGGTTCGTGGTGATGTCCTCGACGAACGAGCCGATGACGACTACGCCGCGGACGATGATCGGCGCCGAGTTCCAGTAGAAGTTCGGGAAGGGGCGCAGGAGTCCGGTGCGGAGGTCGACTTCCCCGTCCTCGCCGAAGTCCGGGTCGCGCTCGCCGGTCCTGGCGTCCAGCGAGACGAGCTTCGGACCGAGCGTGGCGACGACGCGCGCTGCCTCCCCGTCGGTCCAGTAGGCGACGCCGCGCGTCTGGCGCACCCGCACGCCGTCGCTCGGCCCGGTGTTCCAGAGCACCTCCCCGCTCCCCGGATCGAGGGCCGCGATCGTGCCCAGGCCCGTGCTGAGGTAGAGCCGCCCGTCCACCATGAGCGGCGTGGTCTGAGACGCGACCGGCCCGCGCGTCGTGTTCCCGTCGCGGATGGCGTCCGGGATGACCGGCACCCGCCAGGCGATCTCCACGTCGCCGACCGTCTCGGCGTTGATCTGGTCGAGGGGCGAGTACTTCGTGCCCGCCTGGTCGGCCGCGTATGCCGTCCACTCCGCGGTCTGGGCGGCGGCCGGGCCAGCACCGGTGGCCGCGCCAGCGCCGATCGCCAGCGCGAGGACGCTGGCCGTAAGGCGGGACCGGCCAATTCGGGTCACCACGTGCCGCATCTCGACCTCCTCATCATCCCGTGCCAACCCGGGCAGTCTACATGCAAGGGTGCGGCGCCGGGAGGGCCGCCCGACGGCCGATGGCGAGGAGGTATGATCGGGGGGATGGCTTCCGACGAGAGTGCGGCCCACGAACGGCGCAAGGCGCGCGCCTCGATGCCGATCAGGGTGTTCCGCCTCGGTGAAGAACAGGGCGACGACCTCAGCGAGTGCACGACACCGGAAGAACGAATCGCGATGATGTGGCCGCTCGCGGTCGACGCCTGGACCTCCGCCGGCCAGCGCCTTCCCGAGTACTCGCGCGACCGGATGCCGGGACGCATCGCCCGCACGCCATCTCCGGGGACCGGCCCCCGCGCCGGTCAGCTCGACACCGACAGCCGACGTTGAACCCCGACTTTCTCGACCTCCTGACCGCGCTCCTGCGGGCCGAGGCCCGGTTCCTGATCGTCGGCGCGCATGCCATGGCGGCCCACGGCGTACCGCGCGCGACGGGCGACCTGGACGTGTGGATTCGACCCGACCCGAAGAACGCCGAGCGGGTCTGGGCCGCTTTGACCGAGTTCGGCGCGCCCCTTCGGGCCTTCGATCTGTCGCAGGCCGATCTGACAGCGCCCGGGGTGGTGTTCCAGATGGGCGAGCCGCCCCGACGCATCGACCTCCTGACATCCATCACAAGCGTCGACTTCGAGGAGGCGTGGGCGACACGCAGCGTGCATCGCGTGGGCGATCTCGACGTGCCGTTCCTGGGGCGGGCCGCCCTGCTGGACAACAAGCGCGCAACCGCGCGGGCCAAGGATCTCGCGGACGTGGCCCTCCTGGAGCGGCGCGGAGAGTAGCCGCCAGCGCGCCCGGGCGCTCAGCCGCCGGTCGACCGGCGGAATCCCAGGCGGCCGGCACTCCTCCGTTGGAGGTATCTGCGTCCTCCGCGTGGATCGCCCCCCCCCTTCTCCTTCCACACACCGATTCGTGCATATGACCGTCTCCGAAGTCTGATGCTGAGCCCATAGGCCCCCGGGCGTGTGCTGGATCCGGGCCAGGTTTCTCTGAACATTGCCTCTCACGGCAGCGAACAGCTCGGTCACGCCCGATTCTTCCACTCGCCTTTCCAACCGCGCTCGCCTCTCTCCCACGCTCACGTATCGACTGGCCGGTCGCGACTCGGAGTCCGTTACTCCTTCTACGCGCACCTGCCTGGCGAGAAGGGTCCTGCCATCATACGCAAAGCCGTGGAAGGTGATGACTCCTCGGCTATAAGGCGAGTGAGGTCGACCAAGTCCAGGGCCTCCAGGTCGGCCGCGTAGTCGATCACCTGCGCAACCGCGTCGCGCGTGAGCATGCCCCGCTTGAGCTCGAACAGGGCGAGCCGGCCGTATCCGTCCACACCCAGCAGGTCGAGAGGACCACCCGCGGTCGGCACCTGCCTGCCAACCCGCTTGAGACCCGGACCGAGCAGGTCCGGGTTCGCGACGAGCGTATCCTCGAGAAGAGACTCCGCCTCCACCCGTTCTCTGGACTTCAACTCGACGACCGCGTACCCGTGGAGGATGGCGCCCAACTTCCCGATGAACAGGTAGCGCACGCCGTGGAGGCGTAGCGCGTCCCTGATCTCCTCAGCCTGCTGGTAGCTGAAAGCGGCCATATCCGAGCCACGCCGGCAGGTGTTCCTCGCACCAGCGCCGGTAGTCCGCCATCGTGTCGAAGGCGCGGTACTCGGCATCGTCCAGGACCGGCCTGTGGGTGCGAATGAACGCGTACCGCCAGCGAGCCTCGAGCGGCCTGCGGGCCGCGGCCTCGAACTCGGCCAACCAGTCGGGGTCCAGGTCTGCGTCGTCGGTCACGTGCTCGTGCCTCCTGGTCGCGGATGCGCCTTCGGGACCGCAATGCCGCCGGGCAGCCGCGGACTCAACCACCGAGCCGCAGCGCCAGTACCCGATACGCCTGCCGACTCGCGACGAGCACCAGAAGGTCCAACGGCAGAAATCAAATTGGCCCGGCGCCGGTGCCTGGGCGCAGCGACGGCGTCAAATCCTGGAGAGGCCGTCTGCTAGCTGCGCCACAGGAACGGAAAGGCGGGTGTCGGCGCCGAGACCGGCGGGGCCACCGACGGGCGTCGGTGGCCCCGCTATCGGGATCTAGGAACAGCTGGGCCCGGTTCGCTCCCCGCGAACCCACCCGGCCAGCATCTGCCACTCCGGGTCGTCACGATTCTGCCAGCGTCGCGGACCGTTGTGCGTGTACGCGCCGCCGCCGTCGGGATGAAGGGGCTTCAGCAGAAACCGACTCTGCTCAGGGTTGCCCGGCGTGATCACGCGGGTGATCAGCCGAAAGGCTCGCTGGGCCTCTTCGTCGCTCCACTCGTCGCCACGTCCGGGAGCCGGCGCGAAGCCGATGAGCCCCCCGGAATGGCAGTTGCTGCAGCGGAGCTGCCCTTCGCGCGGGTTCGCGAAGACGGGCTGAACGCACGCGCGGAAGAACTCGAAGTCGATCTCGGGCTCCGGCGGGGGGACGAAGGCGTCCTCCGGCATGCTTCGAATCCAATCGAGCAGCGCAACGTACTCCGGGTCGTCAGCGGAGGTCCAGTAGGTCCCCCCGGTGTGAGTCAGTCCGCCCGCGTCGGGTGACAGCGGCTTCAGGAGCAGCCGGCTGCTCTCGGGGTCGGCCGTGTTGATGAGCTGGCTCACCACCTCGAAGTTGCGCATCGACTGCTCGCTGCTCCAGCCGGCATTGGAGCTCGGGGTCTCCAGAGAGAAGCGCACGCTCGTCTGCCACGTGTGGCACATCACGCACGACGCATAGCCTGAAGTCGTGCCCCCGCGATCTTCCATGAAGACGCTCTCGACGGTGCCGCGATACGTCTCCAACTCGCCGGTGCTCAGGGTCTGGGCGGCGACCGGCGCGACAATGCCCGGCAGTAGCGCCACGGCCGCCACCGCAGCCAGACAGCAGATCAGCCCCAGGCGGACTCTCGTCATCATGACGCCTACTCCTCCTCCGACCGCATGTTGGTGCCCTTGGGATTCACGCGGTCGGGGGGCAGGATGACGGTGCTGATTCGGGCCGGCCGCGCGCCGGTCGTGATGGTGGCGACCACCTCGAGCTTCTCCAGATCGATCGCCAGCGTCTGGTCAGTCCCGGACACCGCGACATACATGTACTTGCTGTCGGGTGTCGACGTCATCCAGTTGGCGCTCGGGCCCACCTCGACGCCGCCGATGTACTCGAGGTCGGGCAGACTCCAGCCGTAGATGCGGCTGTCGAGCCGGCTCGAGGCCCACACGGCGGAACGATCCGCCAGCACCTCGAGACCGTGCATATCACCGGTCTGTATCCCGTCGGCGTTCTTTTCCCACAAGGGCAGCTCGGGCGGCCACAGCATGTCGACGACCTCGCGGCTCTCCCAGTCGATGACCCACACGGCGTTGATCCCGGTCGCCTGCGCGAAGATCCGCTTGGTCGACCCGTCATCGTTCGCCTCGAAGGCCATCGGTCGCACCGTGTGGTGCGTCCGGCCGTATTGCTCGTATCCACTCAGGCCGAGCGACCAGGCCACCGTGTCGGTCTCGGGGTCAATCACCTGGATCGTCGGATCATCCGGCCCGGCCGTGCCGCGGAGACCGAGCACGATCCATCGTTCGTCAGGGGTGACGAAGACGTTGTGGACCGGATAGTGCACCTCGATACTCTTGACGGTCTCGTGCGTATCGATGTCGATGACATCGACGAGCGCCGGCGCCGCCCGGTTCGGATCGACCTCGACCCCGGGGCCGAGTGGATTCGTCGACCGCCGCGCGATCCCCGCATAGATCTTCCGGTGCTTCTTGTTGACCGCGACCTTGTTCGGTCGCTGCGACAGCTTGACCTGCTCGACCAGTTCGAGCGTCTTCGTATCGAACACGTCGACCGTATGGTCCTGCTCGTTCGCGCAGTAGTAGTAGAGCGCGTCGGGATGCATCGTCAGGTTGTGCGGATTCGGACAACCTCGGATCAGCCCCACGACCTCGTTCAGCTCGGGGTCGATGACGTGCTGGATGGTGCCCGCGTTGTTGCTCTGCAGGATCCGCACGACCACCCCGTCGTAGGAATCGAGCTGAGGCACCGCCTGTGCCGCCGCGGACGAGGCGAGAAGCAGACTGGCGACGACCACCGAGAGTGCGCGGCCGAAGAGTGAACCTGTCATCTGAACCTCCGTGTCATGGCCCATGGCGCACCGGACTGCTGCGCCGCACGACCGACCCGGTCCTGTCCGGACGCCTATCATAGCGGAGACGGACGTCCGGCGTCCCGCCCACACGAAATCCTGAGGCGGCAGCTGTTCATCCATGCCGATCGCCTCCGTTGTCAGCGGGCGCGCTGCCGCAGGTACCCTGGCAGGATGGCGCCGGACCCGATGAACAGGTAGCGCACGCCGTCGAGGAGAGGCGCGTCCATGTTGCCGCCGGCAGGCGCGGACTCAGCCGCCTAGCCGCAGCGCCAGCGCCCGGTCGGCCTGCCGGCTGGCCGCGAGCAGCAACAGGTCCAACGGCAGCGTTCCGATCCGCCCGGCAGCGGTGCCCGGACTGAGGGGCGGCGCGTCCGGGCTGACGAGGTAGGCGCGCCCCTCGAACTGCGGGAAGCGTTCCACGAAACGAAGCAGCGCCGCCCGGGAATGACCGACGGACGAGGCGATCTCGAAGGCGAGCGGCTGGTCGGATTCATCGTAGACGAGGTCGACTTCGTGCTGCCCTTCGCGCCAATGATGAAGCCGCGCCTGGGTCTGGCGGGCGAGCGCGTGCAGGTGGCTCGCGGCCAGGTTCTCGTAGAGGAGACCCATCTCCTCGGCGTCGGTCAGTGGCCGGACGCCCCGCTGGAGCGCGGCGTTCCGCACCGCCCCGTCGACGAAGTAGACGCGCACGGTCCGCGAGATGCGGAGGACGCCGCGCCGCCGGCCGAGGTTCCGCAGGCCCGGCGGCCGGCCCGCGGAACACCGCCGGGCCGTCCGCCGGGGCGCCGAATCAGAACATCGCGATGGGGTTGACCGGCGACCCCGTGCCGTTCGGAATCCGCAGGGGCGCGATGGTCATCATGAACTCCCAGCGGTTGCGTTCGGCGGCGGCATTGGCCAGGTCCTGGAAGTCGGCGCGGTCGAGCACCTGGATGCCCAGGATGGTCAGGGCGAAGTTGTGGAGCGCCGTGCGGGGCAGATCGCCCTCCGGCTGCGGCGCGTAGCCGGGCGTCTCCCAGCCGGCGATGGCGACGTCCCGTTCCTTGAGCCACGGGATGACGTTGTTGTCGAGACCCGCCGCCTCCTGGCCGGTGTCGAACGGCCCGAGGGCGTCCTGGCGGGCCCAGCGCCCCCACCGGATGAGGAAGGCGTCGCCGGGGCCCACCCGCACGCCGGCCATCTCCTCCCACGCCTCGAGGTCCGCCACCGTGATGCGGGTGCCCGGCTCGAGCCACGGCACGCCCTTGAGCCGCGGGATGTCGTAGAGGACGGCCCGCGTCACCAGGCCGTCCTTCACGGCCATGATGGAATTCTTCTTCGCGCCCTCCTCCATCGTCACCAGGCCCTCGACGTCGTAGCCGTTCCACATCTTGCCGTCGAAGAAGACGTGGGCGAAGGCGTCGAGGTGCGTCGTGCCGGGCCCGTGGATGCACGGGTAGTTGATCGTGTCGCTCGCGGCCCGGCGGTTGGCCACGGTCATCGACCATTCGACCGGACACGGGACGTCAGCGGAGCGGTAGTTCTGGGCGTTCGACGCCAGCGAGACGGTGAAGCCCTCCGTGACGAGGGCGGCCGCCTCGGCCCGCTTGGCGGGGGTGATCAGGTTGGCGGCGCCCAGCTCGTCGTCGGGACCCCAGCGCCCCCAGTTCGAGAGCTCCGTCAGCCACTGGTCGAACTGCTCGGCGCTGACGAGGGGCGGGAGCGCGTCCGGCTCCTGCGCGTGCGGACCGGCGGCGAGCAGGGCCGCGCAGGCGGCTCCGGCCAGGAACACCGACAGGCGGGCAGGTCTGGTCATCGCGGGCTCCCTCTTGTCGAAGTCCGGCCATTATAGCGACGCCTCCGGCCCCGGCCACCGCGCGCGGGCCCGCGCCCCGGGGTGCCGACCGGGATACGATCGGCCTGACTTCGCCTCCCATGCCGCCCCACCCCTTCCGCCGTCGGCCCCGCTGGTTCGCGCGCCGCGTCGCGCTCGCGGCGGGGCTCGTGCTGGCGGGCGCGGCGGGGGAGGCTCCGACTGGGCGCGCGCCTCCCACGCCG
>JAPOVI010000007.1 GCA_026708265.1 Acidobacteriota bacterium | reverse complement strand
GCCCGCGGGAACCCCCCCCCCCCCTTCCCCGTCAAGCTGCCGGTCCCGCTGGGCTCCGCTCGCGCGACGTTCGTCTACGTGGACCCCGGCCACGACACCGCGACCGCGCTCCGCTCCTGGGGGACGGCGCACCGGGCGCTGTGGCGGGGGCTACAATCGCTGGGCCGGTCCGTCGAGGTCGTGGCCGTCGCGCGCGCCTCGCGGGAGATCCGCCGGGCCGAGCGGGTGATGCGCGGCTGGGCCGAGGATGGCGTCGCCGAGGCCGACCCGGAGATCCGCGACGAGATCGCGCGGATCGAGCGCGCGATCCTCCAGGGCGCGATCCAGGTCCTCGAAGAGTTCGGAGGACTCCAGGCCGCCATGAAGCGCAGCGTCGCGCTGACCAAGCAGGTGCGGCGGCGGGGCGGACGCGGGTCGATCCAACGCGGCACCGCATGGCGGACGGTGCGCCTCGCCGGGGCTCGCTACCGATGAACGGCAGGCGACTTACGACCGAACCGCGTTGTGAAAACGACATGGGGGGTCGATTCACGTCTTCGGCCCCCGGCGATTCACACCGGCCCTTCCGTCCATCCGCTTGCGCGGTGAGGTCTTGCGGCCTCGCGGCCCGTCCGGCAACGCGCGGACGGGCCGAAGAGGCCGTGGCGGGAGCGACCCCCCAGTCCGAGGGCCTGGTACGGGTTCGGGGGCAGGGGTGGTTTCAAACTCCCGCCCCCGCCCCCTGGGTCGCTCCCGCACCAACGATCCCTCCGGGAAGGGAGTCCGGCCGATGAGGCACTCGACGCTCGCCGTCATCGGGGCCGCCATCGGAGCGGCCGGCGCGCAGGCGCTCAAGGCGCCGTTTCCCGGCACGGGCGGCAACCCCGTGCTCGACCTGATCGCGTGGCACGATCCGGGCCTGCACTCCGCGATCCGCCTCTGGTATTACGCATGGCCCGCCGTCGCCGTCGTGCTCGCGGGGAGCCTCTGCCTCTCGGTCTGGCGGGTCTGGCTTCAGCCGCTCTTCCGTTTTAGGCGGCGGGGCAAACTCCCGGCGTGGCCCGCCTCGCCCGGCGACGACGCCCCTTCGCTCGTCGTCGGCGAACTTCACCATCCGACCGTGGCGAGAGAGAGCGAGCGGCCCTCGTGGCTCGTCGTCCCCGAGAAGGGGCTCTACACCGGCGTGCTCGTCGTCGGGGCGGTCGGGACGGGCAAGACCACCGCCTGCATGTACCCGTTCGCCAAGCAGCTTCTCTCGTGGAGGGCGGACGACGCCAAGCGCCGCGCGGGCGCGCTCGTGCTCGAAGTCAAGGGAGACTTCTGTCATCAGGTCCAGGGCATCCTCGAAGACGCGGGACGCGCGGACGACTACCTCGAAATCGGGCTCGGCGGGTCACTCCAGTGGAACCCGCTCGACGATCCGCTGCTCGACTCCTACTCGCTCGCCTACTCCGTGGCCTCCCTCGTCAACCAGCTATTCGGCAAGAGCCGGGACCCGTTCTGGCAACAGGCGTACACGAACCTCGTCCGGTGGATCATCGAGGTGCACCGGCTCCTGCCCGGGGGCTGGGTCACGCTGCGCGACATCTACCGCTGCACCGTGGACGCGGACCTGTTCAGGGACAGGATCCGCGAGGCCCAGAGGCTGGCGAACGGCATGCGCCCGGTGCGCGCCGTCGTCGCCAACGCGGATCTCAACGCGCATATCGAGCCGCTCGAAGACTGGGCCTGGGCACCCGTGCGCGGCACGGACAAGTCGGCGTGCCGCCTCGATCCGAAGCTCGAAGCCCGGCTCAAGCGGCTCAAGGTCGCCTACAGGACGGAGGCGGACGGGGACGGCGCGGGCGGCGAGTACGCCGAACAGGTCGAGGCCGTGGCGCGCTGGTATCTGAAGGACTGGACGAAGCTCGACGCCAAGATCCGCACCACGATCGTCGAGGGCATCAGCGTCTTCCTGTCGCTCTTCGACCAGCCGGACGTGGCGGGCGTGTTCTGTCCGCCCGCGCCCGATGCCGCTCCCGTCAAGAACGACGAAGCCGACAAGGACGCCCCGAAGGTCCACCCGATGCCGGGGCTACGCCGGAGGCTGCCGCCCCTCGCCGACCTGATCGAGGGCGGCAAGGTGCTGGCGCTCAACATGCCGGCCGGAGCGAACCCGGCGCTTGCCCGCGCCGTCGGCGTGCTTCTCAAGAACGCGTGGATACAGGCGCTGCTGAGGCGTCCCGCCGAAGCGGCCCGCCGTCCCGGACGCCACATGCGGCCCGCCGTGTTCATCTGCGACGAGTACCAGGCGTTCGCCACCGTCGGACAGGACGACCCGTCGGGCGACGAGAAGGCGTTCGCGCTGACCCGGCAGTGCCGCTGCATCCCCATCGTCGCCACGCAGTCGATCTCCTCGCTCCGCTCCGTGCTGCCCTCGGGCGAGGCGTGGAGGACGCTCGTGCAGACGCTCCGCACCCGGATCTTCCTTTCGCTCTCCGACGAGGCGTCGGCGCGGATCGCGTCCGAGATGTGCGGCAGCGTCATGAAGACCCAGGCCTCCCACACGTTCACCGAGACCACCGGCAGGCCCGAGTTCTCGCTCCTGTCCGGCCGCGCCGGAGGCGGGCGCGGCACGATGGGAACGAGCAAGTCGTTCCGCCAGGCGCTTCAGCCCGTGTTCACGCCCCGGCAGTTCGCGCTGCTCGCCAACTACCAGGCGGTCTGCCTGCCCTACGACGGGGCCAGGTCGCTCCCGGCCACGCGCGTCTACCTGAAGCCGCACTACCTGCCGAGGGAGACGGGCTACTGGCGGCTCCGCGAGGAGGGACGGATATGAAGCGCGCGAGCGGCATCGGCCACCTCACTCCGTTCCTTCCGGGTCTGGAGACGCTTCTGGAGGACGCGGATATCTCCGAGATCAAGATCAACGGACCCGGCAACGTATGGGTCGAACGGGCCGGGAGGCTGGAGCCGCACGAAGCCCCTGCGCTGACCGCCCCATGGCTCCACCGCGCCGCGATCCACATAGCCCGCCCGCTAGGGCTCGATCCCGCCGCCCGGCCCATCCTCGACGCGAGACTCGAAGACGGCTCGCGGGTGGCGATCTGCACGCCGCCCGCTTCTCCCGAGGTCGCCATCACGATCCGCCGGTTCGGGGGCCGGGCGTTCACGGCCGAGGACCTGGTGCGCCTCGGCTCGCTGCCCGAAGACATCCTCGAAGCCGCTCGGAGCACGCTTGCGTCCCGCCAGAACGTCCTGGTCTCCGGAGGCACCGGATCGGGCAAGACCACGCTCCTGAGCGCGCTGATCGAGCTGCTGCCCACCGACGAACGCATCGTCGCCATCGAGGACACGCTCGAACTCAGGATCGACCGGGCGAACTGCCTCCGCTTCGAGGCTGGGGCCACCCTCTCCGAGACGCCCGTCGAGATCCGCGACCTGGTGCGCCACGCGCTCCGCCACCGGCCCGACCACATCGTCGTCGGCGAGGTCCGGGGCGGCGAGGCCGCCGACCTGCTCCAGGC
>JAPOVI010000338.1 GCA_026708265.1 Acidobacteriota bacterium | reverse complement strand
TGCCGGCGGCGTACCACTCCGCGCCCGAGGTCGAGCGCCACAGGTTCCAGGCCGGGACGGCGACGGTGGTGAAGGCCGCGAACAGCATGGCGGCCTGGAACAGCTGGCCCCACATGCGGATGCCGTGAAAGACGGTCTGGCCGCCCCTGAGCGTCGAGCCGCCGATGCCGCGCATCACGGTCTCCTCATCCTTGCCCGTTTCATCGCCCGGAGGTCGAGGCCGGCGGGGGAAGGGGCGAATACGGCGGGGCCGGAGGGGCCATCCCTGCCAGGACCGGCCGGATCGTCCGAAGCGGCGCCGGGGATTCCCTTTCGCCGCCCGAACGGTATGATCGGAGGGCATGAACATGACAGGAACGAGAAACGACAATGCGGGCACGGCTTCGAGGCCGCGCACGACCTGGGCCGAGCGCGCCGTCGTGCTCGGCGGCTTCGCCCTTGCGGCGCTCTGGACAGCGATCGCCGCAATCCTCGGGACCGGCATGGAGACCGTCGGCGCGGCCTGGCTGGCGGCCGTCGTCTGGATCGTGCCGTCCTCGCTGGCGCTCGCGCTGAGGCGCGGATTCCGGCACAGCGACTGGTCCGCGTTCCGCCAGGGCGCGCTTTCCGACGGGCGCGACGAACGCATCGACTGGGCTTCGAGGACGGGCCGTTACGCGTATCTGCGCATCGCCGAAGAACACCGCCGTCTGATGTCCTGAGACTGAAGCGAAGCGCGCGGTCACGGCGAGGAATCTCCCCAGCCCGCCTGGCCCGGACTGCGATCCGGGCTCTCGTCCTGCCGCCTCCCGGCGGCGCCGGGGGCCGCGTCGGGCACGGCGTTCCTCGCGCTGCCGAACAGCTTTCCCGCGAGCCAGTCGCCGGCCACCGGCAGGCTCTCCGTCACGTGCCGCTCGAACGGCTTGCCGGTCTCGACCGCCACCCCGACACGGCCATCGTGGGCGTCGTCCCGGGCAACGTCCGTGCGCGCCTCGCGCGCGCTGGCGCGCACGATCATGTCCGTCTCCGTGCTGGCGCTCTGTCGGACCGCATCCCGCGGCACGTCGCCCGGCCCCGGCGCCCCCGCCGCCCCGGCACGGTCGCGCACCGCCTGCCCCCAGCCGCCGTATGCCGCCGCGGTCTCGCCGCCATAGGACTCCCGCAGCCTGCCCGCCGCGCTCTCGTATTCCGCCTCGCCGCCGACCGTCGCCGGGTCCGGTCCGGCGGGGGCGGGGAACTTCTCAGCGACGAACGCGTCGGCGTATTCCCGGAGCTGTTCGGTATCCTCCACGGTCTTCGGCTCGACGAGGCGCAGCGCGCCCGCCGCCCCGAGCGGCCTGCCGTCCATGCCCGGCCGTTCCCGGAGCCAGGCGAAGAAGGGCTGGCTCAGGTCGCGCTCGACCGCCCGGACGTTCGAGCCCGCCTGCGCCGACATCTCCGACCAGCTCTCCGCCTCCTGGCGCGCCAGCGAGGCCCGTTCCTGGAAGCTCTGCATGCGGGTGAGGTTGGCCGACAGGCTCTCGTCGAGGCTGGCGATCTCGCTCTCGCCCGTCTGCGTGCTGTAGCGCCTGGAGGCCTCGGCCACCTTCCCCCAGGTCTCGGTGACGCCGTGCTGGCGGTCGTATTCCCTGATCCGGTTCCAGGCGTCGGACTGGATGGTCTGGCCGCGCCACATCGCCGAACCCTCGGCGCCGAGCGTCACCACGAGGTCCCAGCTGCCGCCGATCTTCGCCTCGCCGGTCAGCGCCGCCATCTGGTCCTTGGTGATCCCCGCCGTCTCCGCCATCTTCTCGACATGCGACTCCAGCGCCTGCGCCTGTGTGCTCTCGGATTCGGTGACCCCGCGCGCGAACGCCTCGCCCGTCGACACGTCATGGGAATAGCGTTGCATCAGCGCGGTGGCGTCGGTGACGGCGGCGTTGCGCGCCACGCCCACCTCGGCCGACCAGTGGCGCGAGAGGGACCGGGAATGGTCGGCGCGCTGCTCGTACCGGGTCGCGAGCGCCTCCGACAGCTTTATGGAGGCGGCCGGGATGCGGCTGGTGGCCTGTCCCGCATCGGCGACGACGGTGCCGTCGCCGGTCACCGTGACGCCCGCGCCGGCGGGCGCATAGCCAGTGTAGCGGTCGGTATCGACATGGGCGGAGGTCCGAATCTGGCGGCCCTCCAGCGTCGCGAACCGGTGGGTGTCGTAGCCGGTGTTGGCGAGCGAGAGATTGCCGGTCGTGCCTTCGTGGGCGGCGGACGAGGCCGCGTCCTGGCCCACGGCGAGCACGGAGGTCGCCAGGACGGTGGCCTTCGACAGCCCGTAGGCCAGCGCGGCGGCCAGGAACGGCACCGACATGGAGAGATAGCCCGACATCACCGCCACGTCGGCGGCGACGGCGCGGATGCCGGCCTGGGCGACCAGGGAGATGCCGACATCGCCGTTCGGCATCAGCGCCGCCGCGCTCATGCGCTCGGCCGCCTCGCCCATGCTGATCCGGTGCAGCACGGCGTAGAGCGGCCCCCAGCTCTGGAGCCAGACCAAACCCGTCACATACGACCGGAATATCGCCGCGCCCGCCGGGGTCAGCATCAGCAGCACCGCCATCGGGAAGGCCCCGACATAGAGGCACTCGAACACGATCCTCAAGAGCGGCACCCAGGTCTCGGCCTGCCGCCCGATGGCCCGGTAGGCCGAGACCGTCTGCGCTTCCGCCCGGGCTTCGGTATAGGCGCGCAAGGCGGCGGCGTTGCCGGCCTCGGCGGCCCATTGCTCGCCGGCGTCGTGGACCGCGTTCAGCACCATCTGCTGGCGCATGATCTCGCCGGCGCTCCGGGACGCGCCTATGAGGAAGTCGTGCGCGGCGGGCAGCGAGGCCAGAAGCTCGGCCCGCGCCAGCGCATCGGTTCTCGCATCCGGGAATATCCTGCGACCGAAGATCGTGCCGGCGCGCTGGATCTCGGCGTTCCACTGCCCATTGAGCCGCCCCGCCGCGTCGCGGCAGGTGACGATGGTCCTGTCGACCGTGGTGGCGCCGGTGCCCGAGGGCGCCTGCCGGGTGGCGAACTCGACCATGCGCGCCGGCGAGGCCCCGGCCGATGGCGTGCCGGTCGCGGTGACGAGTTGCCAGATGTCCGTCGACTCCCTGAGATCGTCCGCCGAGACATGGCCCAGCAGCAGGGCCGGGAACACACATTGCCGGGCATAGTTGCGGATGTTGCGCGCGAACACCGCGTCGGTCACTTCGAGCCGCGTCGCCTTGCCGGCCAGCCTGGCGCCGAAGATCAGCCCGTGGCGGCGATAGGCCAGATCGTTCGGCAGCGCGAACGCCTGTTCGGTCAGGCGGGTCAGGCCGTCGCCGACCTGGCTGGTGAGCGAGGCGAACAGGGCGAGGCCGATGGGAACGTTGGCGACCACGGCGGGCGCGAGCGCCGGATCGAGCCGGTCCACCACCCGCACCGTCGCCTTGGGCACGATCATCGCGCCCCAGACGGCGACGAACAGCAGCATCCACTTCGCGTTGT
>JAPOVI010000067.1 GCA_026708265.1 Acidobacteriota bacterium | reverse complement strand
GGCTTCGCCGGCATCCTCAGCCTCGGCCACGCCGCCTTCTTCGCGCTCGGGGGCTACGCCATGGGGATGTACCTCATGCGCCAGATAGGAACCCGGGGCGTCTACGGGCACCCCGTCCTGCCCGACTTCATGGTGTTCCTGAACTGGGAGGAGCTGCCGTGGTTCTGGTACGGCTTCGACCAGTTCTGGTTCGCCGCGGTGATGGTGGCCCTCGTCCCCGGGGTCCTGGCCTTCGTGTTCGGCTGGCTGGCGTTCCGCTCGCGCGTTACCGGCGTGTATCTCTCCATCATGACGCAGGCGCTCACCTATGCGCTCATGCTCGCCTTCTTCCGCAACGACATGGGCTTCGGCGGCAACAACGGGTTCACGGATTTCAAGGACCTGCTCGGCTTCGACCTGCAGAGCGACGCCACCCGCTCCGGGCTGCTGGCCGTGACGGCGGTCGCCCTCGGCGCCGGCTACTGGACGTGCCGGGCCGTGCTCGCGTCGCGCGCCGGCCGCGTCCTGCGGGCCATCCGCGACGCCGAGAGCCGCACCCGTTTCCTCGGCTACCGGGTGGACGCCTACAAGCTGTGGGTATTCGTCCTGTCGGCGGTCCTCGCCGGCGTGGCGGGGGCGCTCTACGTGCCGCAGGTGGGCATCATCAACCCCGGCGAGTTCGAGCCCATCAACTCCATCGAGGTGGTGATCTGGGTGGCGGTCGGCGGCCGGGGCACGCTCTACGGCGCCGCCGCCGGGGCCGTGCTCGTCAACTACGCGAAGACCTACTTCACCAGTGCCCTGCCGGAGCTCTGGCTCTACGCGCTCGGCGCGGTGTTCATCGGTTCCACGCTCTTCCTTCCCCGCGGGCTGGCGGGACTGCTGCCCGCCAGGGACCGCAGCCAGTGACCGAGCCGCGAGCCGTGCGCCCGGCCGACGCCGCGGAGACCCGGCGCGACACGCTGGGTGCGGACGGGTCCGTGACGGACGGCGTCAGCACGGGGGAAGCCCCGAGCAGACGGGACGCCTGGCGCGAGAAGCGCGACGCGGCGCTGCGGCGCAAGCCGTCCGTGCTGAGCGGCAACGTGCTCTACCTGCGCAACGTGACGGTGAGCTTCGACGGCTTCAAGGCTCTCGACGACCTCACGCTGCACGTCGACCCCGGCGAGCTGCTGTGCGTCATCGGTCCCAACGGGGCCGGCAAGACGACGATGATGGACGTCGTGACCGGGAAGACGCGCCCCGAGCACGGCTCGGTGTGGTACGGCACCGAGACCAACCTGCTCACGCTGAGCGAGCCGGAGATCGCGCAGTTCGGCATCTGCCGCAAGTTCCAGAAGCCGACCGTGTTCGATTTCCTCACCGTCCACGAGAACCTGGAACTCGCCCTGGCCGGCGACAAGTCGTTCTGGCGAACCGTCTTCGCGCGCCTGTCGGGCCGGGACCGGGCCCGCATCGACCATGTGCTCGAGACCACCGGGCTGGAGGCGAAGCGCCGGGCACGCGCGGGCACCCTGGCGCACGGACAGAAGCAGTGGCTGGAGATAGGCATGCTGCTGATGCAGGAGCCGAAGCTGCTGCTGGTCGACGAGCCGGTGGCGGGGCATGACGCGGAGGAGACCGAGCGCACCGGCGAGCTGCTGCTGTCGCTCGCCGGCCGGCACTCGGTGGTCGTGGTGGAGCACGACATGGAGTTCGTCCGCTCGATAGCGAACCGGGTGGCGGTCCTCCATGAAGGCGCGGTGCTGGCGGAGGGCGCCATGGACGACGTGCAGGCGGACTCCCGCGTCATCGAGGTGTACCTGGGCGCATGAGCCTCCTTCGCATCCAGGGCCTGAACCAGTCGTACGGCGGCAGCCGCACGCTGTGGGGCATCGACCTCGACGTCGCGGCCGGGACGCGCCTGTGCCTGATGGGCCGCAACGGGATGGGCAAGACGACCCTGCTCAAGTGCCTGATGGGGCTCATCCCGGCGGCGTCGGGCGCGATGTCGTTCGACGGCGTCGACCTGCTGGCGCGCCCGCCCGAGGCCCGGGCGCGGCTCGGCATCGGCTACGTGCCGCAGGGGCGCGAGATCTTCCCGCAGCTCACGGTGGAGGAGAACCTCGAGATCGGCATGGGGGCGCGGCGCGACGGCGGGCGGACCATTCCGCCGCGCGTGTTCGAGCTCTTCCCGGTGCTCCGGAAGATGCTCCAGCGCCGAGGCGGCGACCTGTCCGGCGGCCAGCAGCAGCAGCTCGCGATCGGCCGCGCCCTGGTTCTCGAGCCGCGCCTGCTCATCCTGGACGAGCCGACGGAGGGAATCCAGCCCAACATCGTCCACGAGATCGGCGATATCATCCTCAGGCTCAACCGCGAGGCTGGCGTCACCGTGCTGCTCGTGGAGCAGAAGCTGCCGTTCGCCCGGCGCGTGGCCAGCGAGTTCCGCATCCTGGACAAGGGACGTGCGGTGGCCGGCGGCGCCATCGACGAGTTGAGTGACGATGACATCCGCGACTACCTCACGGTGTGATCCGCGCCGTGAAACCCCGCCGGCGGATGTCCGGCCATCGCATTCGGGAAGCGCAGCCGTGGCGGCCGGTGTCGGGTTGCCGCACGCACCGAGCCGCGCGCAGCCCGGCCGCGGGCGGTTCACGGTCGAGCGGGCGCGCGGGCGCAGCGTCGTGTCGAGGGCTTTCGCCACGAGCCCGCTGCGGCTGCTGACCCCCAGGAACCATGGCCATGCCGCCTGGATCTTCACCTCGAGCCATGGCGGGGGGCTGGTGGACGGCGACGACATCGCGCTACGGGCGTCGGTCGGCGCCGGCGCCACGGCGTTCCTGTCGACGCAGTCCGCCACCAAGGTCTACCGTTCGCCGCGCGGCACACGGGCGGCCCTGGACGCCGACATCGGCGACAACGCCCTGCTCGTCGTCGCGCCGGACGCCGTGATCTGCTTCGCCGGCTCCCGCTATCGCCAGACGCAGCGGGTCAACCTCGGCGCCGGAAGCGGGCTGGTGCTGCTCGACTGGGTGACGTCGGGCCGCCGGGAGTCCGGCGAGCGCTGGGCCTTCGACGAGTACGTCAGCCGCACCGTCGTCCACCTCGAAGGGCGCCTGGTCGTTCACGACGCGCTGGCGCTGCGGGCGTCGGACGGGCGGATGGATGCCCGCTTCGGTCCGTTCGACGTGCTGGCCGCCGCGGTGCTGGTGGGCCGCGGGCTGGCGGAGGACATCGAGCGGCTCGACGCCCGCGTGCGCGCCGAACCGGTGAAACGCCGCGCCGACCGTCTCATCGCCGCCGCACCGCTCGGAGACGCCGGCTGCGTCCTGCGGATCGCGGGCCGCGCGGTGGAAGACGTCGACGAAACGCTACGGGACCTTCTCGGCTTTGTGCCCCGGCTGCTCGGCGACAGTCCGTGGGCGCGGAAATGGTAGCGCCATGCATCTGACACCTCGCGAGGTCGACAAGCTGATCCTGCACCAGGCCGGATTCCTGGCGCAGAAACGGCTTGCGCGCGGGCTCAGGCTGAA
>JAPOVI010000342.1 GCA_026708265.1 Acidobacteriota bacterium | reverse complement strand
GTTGTGTGCCCGGTCGTGATCTGTGGCCGACGCCGGCGGATCGGCGGCTGGACGGTGCTGACGCGCGTGGGAGGGGCACATAATCGTGGGCTCGCCGGCACGGGATGATCGCCGAGCGCCGAGAGCGCGAGGAGGTTGTCCATGCTGGAACGATGCTTCGCCCGTCCGCAGACCGTCGACCGTATCCGGTCATCCTGGCTTGGCGCTCCCATCGAGCAGTACGTCACCTGGCTTCTGGAGCGTGGCCATGCCCCGAGGGTTCTCGGGCATCGCGTGCCAGTCCTGCTCCACTTCGCGACGTTCACCTACGACCGCGGAGCGAGGTGCTACGCCGACCTTCCACAGGCCGTTCGCCCGTTTGTGGAGCACTGGATCACCCGCCCCGATCACCGGCGGGCCCCGGGGCCACTCCGCCCGGGGTTGGCCCAAGAGATCCGCCGGCCGATCGAGCAGATGCTCCGACTGGTTGTCCCCGGCTTCGTCGGCACGCGCCGCCCCGTGCTGGGGGTCCCGTTCATCGACCGCGCGCCGGACTTCTTCACCTACCTACGCGACGAGCGGGGGCTCCGCGCCGCGTCGCTCCGACAGTACAGCCACCATCTGCGCCAGTTCGCCGCGTACCTGCACGAGCGTGGCCTCGACGACCTGCAGGCGCTGTCGCCGGTGGTCATCAGCGGGTTTCTGACCGACCGCAGCCGGCATCTCTCCCGGTCGAGCGTCGTGTCGCGGTGCGTCGTGCTGCGCGTGTTCTTGCGTTACCTCGACCGCGAGGGGCTCGTCGGACGCGACTTGAGTCATGTCGTTGACAGCCCGCGGGTTTACCGCCTCGCTACCGTGCCGCGGTCGATTCAATGGGATGAGGTCCGGCGCATGCTGGAGGTCGTGGAACGCCGCACCGTCGTGGGACGCCGCGACTACGCGATGCTGCTGCTGCTCGTCACCTACGGCCTGCGGGCACGGGAGGTCGCCGCCCTCACTCTCGACGACATCGATTGGTCTCACGAGCGCCTTCGCATCCCGGAGCGGAAGGCCGGGCACTCGACGGCCTACCCGCTCTCCCCGCTCGTGGGGAAGGCGATCGTCGACTATCTGCAATCCGGTCGACCGACGACGCCTTCGCGCCGCGTGTTCTTCCGAGTTCTCCCGCCGTGCAAGCCCATCGAGCACAGCGGCGTGTCGTGCCGCGTCACCTACTACCTGAAGCAGGCGGGGATCGTCGTTCCACGGCCCGGCTCCCACACGCTGCGCCACACCTGTGTACAGCGCCTCGTCGATGCGGGCTGGCCCCTGAAATCGATCGGCGACTACGTCGGGCATCGGAGCCCCGCCTCCACGGAGATCTACAGCAAGGTCGCCATCGAGACTCTGCGTGAGGTCGCCTGCGGCGATGGCGACGAGGAGGTCGTATGAGCCGCCTCTGGACCGGATTTCGGAGCGTCTTCGCCGACGGGATGCGGGCCTTTCTGGCGTACAAGCGTGCGCTCGGGCGCCACTACCGCGCCGAGGAGAGCGCGTTGCGGCTGCTCGATCGCTTCCTGGTGGAGCGTCGTGTCAGCGCAGTCGATGATGTCACGCCCTCGTTGATCGACGACTTCCTCGTCTCGCGGCCCCGGCCGGCGCCGCGCAGCTACAACCACCTGCACGGGTCCTTGGTCCGATTCTTCGACTGGATGATTCACCAAGAGCGTCTGCAGCGCTCCCCGGTGCGTTCGAAGCCACGCCGCGGGACCCGCGTGCGGCTGCCGTTTCTCCTCGATCCTGCGGCCGCCCGGCGCCTCTTCGACGTGGCAGGCCGGTTGCCGGACAATCGTTCCACGACCTGCCGCGGGTCGAGCTTCCGGACCATCTTCACCCTGCTCTACGGCCTGGGCCTGCGGGTGGGGGAAGTCTCACGGTTGCGCGTCGGCGACATCGACGTCACCCGGCAGGTGCTTCACATTCGGAACACGAAGTTCGCCAAGAGCCGCCTGGTTCCGTTCGGCCCACGCATCGGCGCCCTGCTCACCACGCATCTCGCGCAGCACCCGCACCGGCAGTCCCTCTCCGCCGAGGTGCCCGTCTTCTCGCGGCGTAACGGACGACCGATCAGCGCCACGACCATCAGCCTCACGTTCCATCAGCTCGTGCCGCAACTGGATCTGGCCATCCCCGACGGCGCTGTCGGCCCGCGGGTCCACGACCTGCGGCATGCGTTCGCGACCCGCACGCTGCTGCGCTGGTACCGGAATGGAATCGACCCTCGCTCGCGGCTGTCGTCGCTCGCCACGTTTCTCGGCCACGTGGACCCGGCATCCACGGCCGTCTATCTCACGATGACGCCGGAGCTCCTGAGCCATGCGAACGAGCGGTTTCGCACGTGGGCCGAGCTCGTCCTCGAGGAGGTGCCGCGATGACACCTTCGCTTGGTGCCCTGCTGCACGCGTTCCTCGTGGACGAGCTGCCGCTCCAGAAGGGCTTCCGACCCGCCTCGACCAGGGCATACCGGGATGGGCTACGGCTCTTCCTGACGTTCGTAGCCGCGGACCGGTCGTGTCGCCTGACGCAGCTCACGCCCGAGGATATGACCGCCGAGCGGGTACAGCGCTTCCTCCTGCATCTGGAGCAGGAGCGGCACAATCACCGGCGCACCCGAAACCATCGACTTGCAATCCTGCGGACCTTCTTCGATTTTCTCGCGAGGCGGTGCCCCGAACGCCTCGCGGCCGCCCAGCGGGTCGCGGCCATCGCTGTCAAGCGCACCCCGCCGGCCGAGACGCATTTCCTCGAGCGCGAGGAGGTCGCGCGGCTCTTCCGCCGGCTCCCGTCCGACGGCCCCTTCGCCCTCCGCGACCGTGCTCTCCTGCTGCTGCTCTACAACACCGGCGCTCGCGTGCAGGAGATCGCCGACCTGCGCGTCGCGCACCTCGACCTGCAGGGCCAGCCCGGTGTCCGGCTCCACGGCAAGGGCGACAAGTGGCGCAGCTGTCCCCTCTGGACGCAGACGGCTCAGCTGCTGAGGGACATGCTCCAGACCAGACGGCCGCAGCCATCCGCCATGATGCCCGTCTTCGTCTCCCGCGGCGAACGTGCCCTCACTCGCTTTGGCATCTACAAGATCGTCCGCCGACACACACGCCACCTGGACGTGCGCCGCCCTGCGACCGGCCGGCACATCAGCCCGCACGTCTTTCGGCACACGGCTGCCGTCCATCTGCTGGAAGCTGGGGTCGACGTCAACGTGATCCGCGCCTGGCTCGGTCACGTCCGCCTGGACACGACCAACCGGTACGCCGAGATCACGACCCGCACCAAGCTCGCGGCGCTCCAACTCTGCGAGCCCGACGCAACCCCTACGGATTCACCCCGCCGAAACGCTGTTTGGCGCGACGACCAGGCGCTGCTGTCCTGGCTCGCTTCGCTGTGAACCGTTATGTGGTCGCGCACTCGAGGTCCGCCCAGGACATCCGGCGCCATCCCGGCGCCGGGCCACAGATCACGACCGGGCACACAAC
>JAPOVI010000258.1 GCA_026708265.1 Acidobacteriota bacterium | reverse complement strand
CCCACCTGATAGCTGGCGGACTGGCGGGCGTGGTCTGGCGCGGCGGCAGCGTCGTGGAAAGTTATGCCACCGGCGCGGTGAGCGGACAGGGAAAGCAGATTGGCGGGCTGATCGGTCGCCTCTTCGGTGGGAACGTCGCCGCGAGCTTCGCCACCGGCACCGTCAGCAGCGCAGCCAACTCCGTCGGCGGACTGGTCGGTCGACAGGTTTACGGTTGGACCCGCGCCTCATACGCCAGCGGCGCTGTGACGTCAGCACACGATGACTCTGAGGCGGGCGGCCTGCTTGGCTACATCTTCACCGACGTCTTCGACTCCGGCATTGAGGCGTCGTACTCGACGGGGGGCGTGACCGGGAAGGGAACCACCGTGAATGGCTTCATGGGAGTGTGCCACACCCACTCTTGGGGGCTGAGTGAGCAAGACCGAGCCGCGATTGAGTCCGAACTGGCTGCATCCAGCTACTTCGACAGCACCACGACCGGCCGCACCGACTCGACCTGCAACACCGGCAAGTCGACGAGCGAGCTGCAGAAGCCGACCGGCTACACCGGCATCTACGCCGACTGGAACATGGACATCGACGGAGACGGAACCGCCGACGACCCGTGGGACTTCGGCACGTCGTCGGAGTACCCGATTTTGGACTACTGCGCCGCCAAGCCGGGCATCGACCTGCCAGCCGGCAAGACCGAGTACTGCCCGCTGAAAGGGATCGCGCAGCAAGGCCGGCCAGCCGGCGGATAACGCGGCGTCGCGCTCCGCACCACGGATAGGCGCCCACTGCGGTCCCGGACGAATACCGGAATCAGGACTCGACGACGGAGGACGGTCCGCGGCGGATCCCTCGTCCGGGGCTGGAAGGGGGCGTGCCAGCAGGAGGCGGAACTTCCCCGTACCACCGGTCGACGAGCTCCGACGTTGCTGGGCGGTCAGCGCAGGTGGCGGGCGATCAGCGGAGCGGATTCCGGCGGTCCGTCTGCAACGGACCGTTCGGACCCGGCGCGTGGTCCAGGCGGACTCGAAGCGCAGCGGTCGCTGCCACGCCGCAGGCTAGGCGACGTTGGCCAGGACGCCAGGACGCCAGGACGCAACCGGAGACGCGGCAATCGACGTACCTCCTGCGCGGCTGCGCCTTCGCCGGCTCGTAGCGGGTCCAGGGCAGCATCGCCTCACGCCAGTCGGCGAGCTCGTCCGGGTTGGCATCGAGCTTGACCGGGTAGGCGGCAATCTGCTGCGCGAATGCGGACCGCTTCGCTTCGTTGCGGGCCGCCGCCGCCCTCGTGTCGGGTCGCAGGGAGATGAGACGCTCTTCCAGCTCGCGGTTGCACACGCAACGACCAAGCCATCGAGACGGAGCTGCTCGGCCGTAGCGACCCATCGCTCAGGCACAGCGCCTGCCGTCGGCGCTCGATTCCGACGTTACCCCGATCCAACCGCGAGTAGACCGGTGCGCGCCCAGAGAACAGAGACCAGCGTGCCGCGCCGCGTCGTCGGCGACGGCGACGGCGGTCGGCAGATCGTGACGTTCAAGGATCAGCGCGCGCGCCGATGCCGAGCGTGCCGCAGATGTCCGGTAAGAGCGCCGCGCAGCCGTTACCGAGGATCGTATCTGCGAGCGGAAGGCCGAACTGCGCCGGCTGCGGCCCACGCTCCGGCCGCGTTGCGCGGTCGCTGAGCTTCGTGCTGTCGCGCCGCCCCGAGCGGGTATGGATCGGCCTCTCGCCGGCTACGGGCCCGCGAACCCGCCGACCTCCCGGCGAACCCGGTCGGGGTGCGCGGGAAGGTCTGGCGGGCGGGGCGCGGGGCTAGTCGTCGTCGATGATCGTCATGGTCGCGCGCTGGACGGCGATCTCGGCGCCGCGCAGGTTGGGCGTGAGCCAGACGTCGAAGACCTCGGGCCCCTCCCTGAGCTGGTCGTCGAGCAGCCAGATCCGGCCGCTGCCCGAGGTCTGGCCGGCCGCGATCGTGATCGTGCCGCTCCAGTATTCGTAGTCGAGGCCGGCGCGGGCCGGTCGCTGGTCCCGGTCATTGTTGGAGTAGGTGTACCAACCCACCCGCACCGCTTCGCTCGCGGCCTCCGACAGGGTCACGCGGAAGACGAGCTCGTCCTCGCGCTCGCTGGCCGAGGCGGGCTCGATCGAGACCGTCGGCAGGTTCGCGGCGGGCGGCGGGTCGTCGTCGTCCGAGACGGTGACGGTGGCCGCGCCCTGCGAGGCGACGCTGTAGCCCGAGCCCGCCTGCAGCGTGACGGTGACCGAGCCGTCCGCCTCGTCCGTCGAGTCGCCCACGGTCGCGACCGTGACGGACTTCGTGCCCGAGGTCGGGATGACCACCGTCCTGGTCCCGGTCGAGACGCCGTAGTCGCCCGTCTGCGTGACCGTCAGCGTGACCGTCAACGCAGCTGCCGGCGCCGGGTGAGCCGTAATCGTGAAGCTGGCCGCCGTGCCTTCGCTCACGCCCGCGCCGGCCCTGACGCTGAGCGCGGGCACGTCGTCGTCGGACACCGCGACCGTGGCCGCGGCCCGCGCGCTGGACACCGTGTAGCCCGAGCCCGCCTGCAGCGTGACGCTGACCGAGCCGTCCGCCTCATCGGCCGCGTCGTTCGCCGTCGTGACCGTGACGGACTTCGTGCCCGAGGTCGGGATGACCACCGTCCTGGTCCCGGTCGAGACGCCGTAGTCGCCGGTCTGCGTGACCGCCAGGGTCACGCTCAGCGCGGCTGAGGGCGCCGGGTCGGCCGTGATCGTGAACCTGGCCGCCGTGCCCTCGCTCACGCCCGCGCCGGCGGTCACGCTGATCTCCGGCCTGGGCGTCGGGGTCAGCGGCGGATCGTCGTCGTCGGCGATCGCGACCGTGGCCGCGCCCGCGGCGGCGACCGTGTAGCCCGGACCCGCGAGCAGCGTGAGCGTGACCGAGCCGTCCGCCTCATCAACGTGGTCGCCCGCGGTGGCGACCGCGTAGGACTTCGTGCCCGAGGTCGGGATCGCGACCGTCTTGGTCCCCGTCGAGACGCCGTAGTCGCCCTGCTGGGTCAGGACCAGCTTGACGGTCAGGAGCGTGGACGGAGCCGGGCCCGCCGTGATCGTGAACCTGGCCGCGCTGCCCTCGACGACGCCCGCGCCGGCCGTGACGCTGACCTCGGGGGCGGGCGGCGGCGGCGGCGGGTCTTGCTGCGGATCGTCGTCGTCCGCGACCGCGACCGTGGCCGCGCCGGCGGCGGCGACCGTGTAGCCCGAGCCCGGGTTGAGCGTGAGCGTGACCGAGCCGTCGGCCTCCGCTTCGGCGTCGCCTGCGGTGGCGACCGCGAGACTGACCGAGCCCGCCGTCGGGATCGTCACGATTTGCGCGCCGACCGTTGCGCCGTAGTCGCCCTGCTGGGTGACGGTCAGGACGACCCTGAGCGCGGACGCCGGAGCCGGGCTGGCCGTGATCGTGAAGCGCGCCGAGCCGCCCTCGGTCACGCCCGCCCCGGCGGTCACGCTGACCTCCGGCGCCGCCGCGGGCGGCGGCGGC
>JAPOVI010000241.1 GCA_026708265.1 Acidobacteriota bacterium | reverse complement strand
GCCAGGAGCAGGGCGGCCAGCGTCGGACCCGTGCCGCGGCTGGGGATCCGCCGGGCCTTGCAGGCGTCGCGCGCCTCGAACACCCGCGCGTGCACGTCCGCCGGGTCCAGACCGCGACGGAGGATCATTGCGGCCACCACGTATCGGATCTCCGACTTGAGCGGACTCGTCCAGCGCGCCCGCTTCCGGAGACCCGCCGCCACCTCTTCCAGACGGTCGTAGTCGACGGCCGCGCCGGCCGCACCTAGGGCCAGCGCCACGAAGCGGAACGTCGCGGTCTCGGTCGACCACCGCTTGCGGGCGCGCAGCCGCTCGAACGTCTCCAGGTACCGTGCGACCGGATCGGCTGCCGCAGACATGAGATTCGCCTCGCGACCGGGACGATCGGATCGCCGGCCCGCGTCAGTGGATCGCGACCGGGGCGACCGAGGAACCCGTCACCCCCTGCATCTTGAGCGGCTGCATGACGAACGCGAATTCGTGCACGCCGGCCGCGGCCAGCTCGTCCAGCTTCATGCGCTCGACCAGGTGAATGCCGTTGACGACGAGCGCAATCTGGTGGATCGGCAGCGAGAGCTCCGGGTCGGGGTTCGGAGACACCTCGACCGGCTGGTTGTCGGCCCCGAGCAGCATCGGGTCGTGCTCGACGAGCCACTGGGCGGCCGCGACGCCGATGCCCGGGTTGCTGGCCATGTAGCGCTCCCCGTCGGTGTCCCAGAGCACGCCCCAGCCGGTGTGGATCAGCACCGCGTCGCCCGGCTCGAGCGCCACGCCCTGCCGGTCGAGAGCCTGCTGCAGATCGTCGACCGTGATCTCGTAGCGGTCGGGAAGCATGTCGACGCCCTTGAGAGCCGCCACGTCGATCAGCACGCCCCGCGTCATGAGCATGCCGACGTTCTCGACGCCGAGCCGCGTGAACCCGGTGCGCGTCATGACGTCGTTCATGTCGAAGCAGTTGTAGAGGCTGTCGCCGATGGTCTGGTGGGTGAAGCCGTCGAACTGCGTGCCGACCTGGCCCATCTCGGCGACGATGACCTCCTCGTTCGAGCCCCGGCGGTTCGTGCCGACGTTCATGCCGGTCGGCTTCATGTAGACGTCGAAGTGGCGGGCGCCGAGGGGCATCGAGCCGTGCAGGATCTGCCCGAGCTCGAACACCTCCCCCGTGCGGATCAGGCTTGCCGCGCGGAGCACCGACTCCGGGCCCATGTGGTTGGCGGCGCCGCGCTCGTCGCCGGCGCCCCACTTGCTGGGGCAGCGCTCCTCGGGCGGCGGCGGCCTCCAGGACTGGGCCACGGCGGGCGCGGCACTCGCGGCCACGACCAGGACCGCGGCTGCGATGACGGTGACGGCGGCGGGAAGGTGGTTGCGTTGCATGTTTTCCCTCTGGCGGCCTCCGGGGCCGCTGGCCACAAATATGGTAACCTGTAGAACCATATCACATGAAGACGACGGTCGAGCTCCCGGACGACCTCCTCGTGGCGGCGAAGAAGCACGCCGTTGACTCGCGGTCGACGCTGCGCGCGCTGATCGAGCGCGGCCTGCGCCGCGAGTTGCGTGAGGCCGGTTCGCGGCGGGCGCAGCGCCAGCCCGGCATCCGCTGGGTGACCGTCGACGGCGGCGTCCCGCCGGGCGTCGACCTGAACGATCGCCTGTCGCTGGGGGAGTGGATCCGGCGGAATCGATGATCGCCCTCGACACGAACCTGCTGGTCTATGCCCACCGGTCGGCCGTCGCCGAGCACCGGTCGGCGCAGCAGGCCATCGCTCGCGCGCGCCGGGCGGCGGGCGGATGGGGCTTCAGCCTGCCGGTCGCCGCCGAGTTCTGGAGCGTAGTGACGCACCCGGCTGCCCCTGGTCGGCCGTCGACGGGGGGCGAGGCTCGCCGCTTCCTTGCGGCCCTGGGCGACGCCGGGGCCGAGGTCTGGGTGCCGGGGGCGGGCTTCGCGGCCCGCCTGGCCCGCCTGGCGGACGACCTTGCAGTCCTCGGTCCCAGGATCTTCGACCTGCAGATCGCCCTGATGGCGTTCGAGGGAGGCGCGACCGAGGTGTGGACGACCGACAGCCGCTTCGCGTCCGTTCCCGGCCTGCAGGTCGTGCACCCGTTCGACGCTTGAGCGCCTCCTTGACGGGCGCCTCCGTGATGCCTGGCCGACGCGCTTTCCTGCTCCCGACAGCGGTCCGCTCACCAGGGGTCGTTGACCGAGAAGTAGTCCTCGATGAAGACGTCCACGATCTCCAGCACCACCTGTTGAACCTGCGGCAGGTTGCCCTCGCCCACGAGGCCGAGCGACTCGAGATCCCAGGTGTCGACGAAGGCGCGGTGCCGGTTGCCCTCGATGGTGACGAGCTGCTGCAGCGAGATGCGCGCGAAGTAGGCGTAGAGGCCGTTCGACCCGCGGTGGGTGCCGATGCGGACGTAGAGGTCGCCGGCCAGGCGCGAGCGGCCGATCGGCACGCGCCGCTCCCGGAGCCGCTCCTCGATCGCCTCCTCGATGCCGTCGCGGGTCAGACCGGCCGCCTCGACCTCGGGAGGCAGCTCCTCCACGAGCACGTTGACCTCGCGAAGGTCCTCCAGGTACTCCCGCTCGTCGTCGTTCTGGGCCCCCGCGCTCGCGGCGGCGCCGAGAAGCAGTGCCGTCACCGCCGCCCGCTGCATGGTCGACATTGCATCTCTCCCGAATCCGCGGCCTCCCACCCGCCATCATATGGCAGTTGGGAGATAATGACCGGACGCCTTGGAAGGGGAGAATCGACACGATGAGAGCATTGCGACGCGGGAGTGCGCTGGCCGCGGGGTTGGCGCTGGCAGCCTTGGCGGGCGGCGGCGCGGCGGCGGCGCAGGACGGCGGCTGGACCCATTGGGGCGCCGACGAGCACAGCACGCGCTACACGCCGTTCGACCAGATCGACGCGGGAAACTTCGAGGACCTGGAGGTCGCCTGGCTCTGGCGCGGCGACAACTACGGGCCCTCGGTCGACAACGTCATGCGGTCGACGCCGATCTACGCCGAGGGCAAGCTGTTCGGCGTGGCCGGTTACCGGCGCACCGTCGTCGCGATGGATCCGGCGACCGGCGAAACGCTCTGGACCTTCCGCGAGCCGCCCACCAAGCGCTGGGAAGATTCCATGCGCAAGAACTACGGCAAGGGCGTCGCCTACGAGGTGGTGAACGGCGAGGGCCGCATCTACGTCGTCACGCCGGGCTTCTTCCTCCACGCGCTCGACCCCGACACCGGGTACCCGATCGAGAGCTTCGGCGACCGCGGGACCGTCGATCTGCTGGCCGACTTCGGCTACGAGTACCACCCGACCGACGGCCTGCCGTCGACGGTCGGCTACATCACGAACTCGTCGCCGCCGATCGTGGTCAACGGGGTGGTCGTGGTGGGCAACTCCCACGAGCAGGGCTACCGCCAGACGCGCCACGAGAACGTGCCGGGGCACATCCTGGCCTACGACGCCGCCAGCGGCGACCACCTCTGGAAGTTCAACGTCATCCCGCAGTCGGAGAGCGAGTTCGGCTTCGACACGTGGG
>JAPOVI010000161.1 GCA_026708265.1 Acidobacteriota bacterium | reverse complement strand
TTACGCCATCACGGGCAGCCTCTTGTCGCTACGCCGGTGAGAATTCCAGGCTAGAGCGAAGTATCGGTTGCCGACCGAGGTGGAGTTAGATCTGGCGGCGGAGGACCACAGCTACGCGAACCGGACGGGCAGGGGGACGCACCGGGCCGTGCGCCGGTACGAGCGCTTCCGCGACCGCTACGTGCTGCGCGGCGACGTATACCGCTGCTTCCCCGCCATCGACCACGCGATCCTGAAGGCTGACCTCCGGCGCCGGATCGGCTGCCGGCGAACGCTCGCCGTGCTCAACCGGATCATAGACGGCTCGAACCCGCAGAAGCCGGACCACCACGGCCCTGCCGGGCGCGCGCGGGTGCGTCCAGGGCCGCTCATGATGAGCCGGGGCCGCCGGTCTTGCGCGGCGGCTCCACGGCCGGCGCCCGTCCTGGCCCGCCGGAGGGCGACGGGCGCCGGCTGCCGTTTCCGGGGACGGACCGGCGTCGTAGATGGGCGGGACGACGGTCCAAGGCGGGCGAGGTAATGGGAGGACGCGATGGCAGTCCAGGGAGGTGGTCAGTCGGGTGATCGGCCGGAGGCGCCCCGCGGCGCGCGGAACGTCCGGGGGCGGCGCCTCGCGGTGCGGCCCTGGATCGTGTTCGCCGCCCTGCTGGCGGCTTTCGGACTGGCAGGGATGCCACCGTCGGCGCTGGCGGCCGGCCGGTGGCGCTGGTGGTGGGGAACGGGACGTACGCGGCGATCGGGGCGCTCCCGAACCCTGGGAACGATGCGGCGGACATGGCCGCAGCCCTGGGTCGGCTGGGGTTCGACGAGACGACCGTACGCGACGCGGACCTGGCGGGGATGAACGAGTCGCTGCGGAGGTTCGCGCGGGCGGGCGCGGGGGCGGACGTGGCGGTCGTCTTCTACGCGGGGCACGGGCTGGAGGTGGACGGGGGAACTACCTCGTGCCCGTGAACGCCCGCGTGGAGCGCGACACGGATGTGGAGTACGAGGCGCTGGCACTGGACCGGGTGCTGCGTGCGACGTCGGGGGCGGCGCTGCGGGTGGTGATCCTGGACGCTTGCCGGAACAACCCGCTGGCGCGGTCGATGCAGCGTACGGGGGCGGCGCGGAGCGTGAGCCGGGGAGCTTCGGGGAGCTGGACGAGGCGTCGCTGGGCGAGGAGACGCTGGTGGCGTACGCCGCTGCGGCGGGGACGACGGCGGCGGACGGCGATGGGCGGAACAGCCCCTACACGACAGCGCTGCTGGCGCACCTGGAGCAGCAGCTGGAGCTGAGCGCGGTGTTCCGGCGCGTGCGGGTGCAGGTGTTGGAGGCGACGGACGGGGAGCAGCGGCCGCACGAGTACGCGCCAGAGGCCGGCGAGCGAGACGATGAGGTGGTAGATTCAAGGCGATGAGTCCAGGCCGCGAGTGGAAGCTCGTCGACGGGCGACCCGACCCCGACCAGCTCGCAGGCGTGATCGCCCCCATCGTGCAGGAGATCCAGCCCGAGCTGGTCATCCTCTTCGGTTCGGCCGCGCGGGGCACCATGACCGCCGACAGCGACGTCGACCTGGTCGTCGTCAAGGACGCGGCCGATCTGCGCGGACTCGCCGCGCGCAGCCGCGGCTGCGTACCCGAGCCGCACCCGCCGATCGACATCGTGCCGGCCACGCGCGAGCTGCTTCACAACCATCGCGACGCCCTCAGTTGGATCTACGGGCCCGCCATGGCCCACGGCGTCGTCGCCTACGAGCGGGGAACGCGGGGCTCGACGCCGTGGCGGCGCGCATCCGACGCACTCCCGTGCCCGGAGTCACCGGAGGAACGTATGGTCAGGACCTTCCGCTACCAGCGCGAGGAGATGCGCAGCTGGCTCGAGAAGGCCCGGAAGGACATGACCGGGGTCGAGAGCAAGGACTCCGACCTCGACCCCGACGTCCGGTGCTACCTCGCGCAGGCCGCGGCGGAGAAGGTCCTCAAGGCGCTGCTCGTTGCCCACGGCAAGCCGGTGCGGGCCGAGCACGACCTGGCAGCGCTCGCCCGTGAGGTCCGGCAGGCGGGAGAACCGCTACCCGACATAGCGACGGATCACCAGTTGAAGCGCCTGTCCGAGTACGGCGGCCCCGCACAGTACCCGGGCGTTCGGCGCTTCTCCGAGATCGCCCGCCGGCTCTACGACCACGCCCGCAGCCGGGCCCCCGAGATCCTCGATCGACGAAGGTCCGAGTGACCCGACGTGTCACGGTCCAAGGGCGAAGAAACACGCTCGGCCTCGATTTCGCTCTCCCCGGCTGGGCGGCGAGAGGTCGATGGCCCAACCGCGGAGCTTGGCGACATCGACACCGGACCGATGCAGCAGGGTTAACCAGCTCCTCCTGCCGCGGCTGACCGAAGACGACCCGGTAGGCGGCGAGCTGTCGCTTCAGGCGGTCGAGGCCGTGTACGGCAGTTGCGGCACATGGCGCTCCACCCGGTGCTCACCTCCGGCACCACGCTCCAGGCGGAGAACAACAGCCGCTTCGTCGCGCGTTCCTTGCCTTCGAACGGCCCTCCAGCGGCCAGTACGGCACCGTGGGCGGCATCCACAGCTGGCGCCACAGCCCCTCGTCGATCAGCTCGCCCACCAACTCCCGCAACTTGGCGTGCGCGGGGTCGATGCTTCCCCACGACTCCAGCGTCGCTGCCTTCAGGAAAGCCGAGTCGTGCCGCTGGAGCGCATCGACGATCCTGTTCGACGGACCGGGCGAACCGATCGCCTCGACGAGGAGATCGTGGAACTTGTAGCCGTGCATGAAGTGTGCGAGGTACGGCGCCGACTTCCAGAACGGCATCAGGTCCGGGCCGCGGACGGCGCGAGACAGCGCATCGACCGGCCAGGTACTGCCGTACGTCGTTCGCGCGGACGGGCGTGGTGCGCCGGTCCTCAGCCACCATCGCATCCCGGTCGGCACTCGCCGCCACGCGCTCGGTGCGCGCCATCACGCCCCGCAAGGAGTCTTCCACCGCACGCTTCTCCCGCTCCACGCGTTCCACCTGCTCCGGCTCTCCGGCCGCCGCGCGCCGCAGCGCCGCTCCGAAGCGCGATAACTGCGCCTGGATCTCCGCGACGCGGGTCGACTTGTCAATAAGCCGGGGGGTTGTGCTCCCGCCGGTGGCGGAAGTCGTCGCGCCTGGTGATCGCTCCCTGCAGGAGGTTCAAGCGACGGACGGTCACTTCATGAACGCGGCTCCTGCGAGAGCGCCTCCTCGAGGGCCTTCCGGACCGCGAACAGCTCGTCCGGCACAGACGCGCCGCCCTTCCTCCGACTTTCGCAGATCGTCGATCAGTCGGCGGACGGGCTTGAGGCGCTCAGGGTCTCTGGACGCGGTACGAACGAGGTCGTCGAGCAGGGTCTCGTCAGCTCTGAGATAAGATGGTGAACAGGTGGGTCATGGCCAACACTTGCAGCGAAACGGACCTCCTCCGTCGAATCACGTCGAACCCGGCCATTCTCGGCGGCAAGCCGATCATCAGGGACCGTCGGCTCGCCGTCGAGCATGTCCTTGGCATGTTGGCCGCCGGCGAC
>JAPOVI010000337.1 GCA_026708265.1 Acidobacteriota bacterium | reverse complement strand
GTAGCCGGTGTCGAACAGGTCGCCCGAGGCGGCGAGCTCGGCCCGCGTGACGCGGTCCAGCGACGCCATCTCCAGAAGCTCCCGCCGGAGCGCCTCGTTTCTCGGCATCGTCGCCCCGGGAGCCCCGCCGCCGCGGTCCGGCCGTCCTGTCGGTCGGGGTCATTCGGGCCCGGGCGCCACCGTGAAGGCGTAGCCGGGCGGGCCGTTCAGGGGGTATCCACCCAGCGTCGTAATCTTGTCCTTGTCCGGGTACAGGACACCGAAGCCGGTCGCGCCGGGGATGGACGTCCGGGCCGTGTACCACACGGCCCCGTCCGCGGTGTGCTGCAGCTTGGGCGAGTCGGCGACCGCCTGCGGCTTCGGATAGAACGTGAACGTCTCGTCGCGGGGATTGAACCTGCCGATGACGGCGGGCTGTGTCGGTGGCGATGCGTCGGGGAACCAGATGTTGTCCTCGAAGTCGGCGGTCGCCTCGTAGGGCGAGGCGGGCCGGTAGGGGATGTCCCATTCGGTTATCCGCCCGGTCGACTGGTCGAGCTTCGCCAGCCTGGCGGGCCGCCGGCCGGCCGCATAGATGCCGAACCACACGTTGTTCCGCGAATCGACCCCCACGCCGCGCCGGATGTTGGCCGGATAGGTCGGTGGGCTGAACTCCGTCCATTGCCGGGTGGTGGTGTCGAACTTCGCGATCTTCCCGCCGTTCCAGAGCGACGACCAGACGTTGTCGTTCTTGTCGATCGCCATGCCGTAGGGAATCGCACCGGCCGTCGGGATGCGGAAGATGGAAATCTTCCCGGTCGCACGGTCCCACCGGCCGATAGCCCCGTGTCCGAACCAGTTGGTGTAGAGATTGCCCGCCGAATCGACGGTGGACCCGTGCATCCCGACCTTGTTCGGGTTCCTGATCTCGTCGTCGGGATCGGCGACGATCTGGTGCTGCCAGCGCTCCGTCGCCGGGTTGAAGCCGAGCAGCCGATACTCCCGGGTGCGCGGCGTCCCGCCGATCTCCGGCACCCAGACGATTCCCTCCCGATCGATGACTATCTCGTGCACGCCGGCCCTCGGATCCGGCAGGACGTAGTCCTTCTGCTCCCCGGTGCGCGGATCGAGCCGGACGAGGCGGTTGGGATTTCCGCGGTCCACCAGCCACGCGTTGCCCTCGGCGTCGAGCTGCATCGTGTAGGCGATGCGGGTTCGCGACCGGCCGAGCTCCCCCTGCGGTTCCGCGGCCGCGCCCTCGGGCGCAGGGTCCGGCGGCAGGTAGTACTCGATGAACTGCGCCTTCCCGAGCGCGGCTTCGTCGAGGGGAATGTCGGTCTCCGGCCGCACCGCCCGCGGCGTGCTGTCGGCCCCGAAGTGCGCGATCAGGTAGTCGAGCAGGTCCTTCCGGTCCTGGAACCCGAAGCGGAAGTGCGAGGCGGGGGGCGCGAGGATACCTTCCGTCGAGCCGACCCGCTCCCGCTCGAAGAGGCTCCGACCCATCATCAGATCGAGCGCCGCCTGCCACCCTGCCGCGTCCCGGGGACGCCGAGGCGCGAAGTTCTCCCCATGGCACACCATGCAGACCTCTTCCAGGACGCGCCGTCCGGGTCCCGGCGGATAGATCTCGTCGTAGCTCTGCAGGGTCAGATTGCGCGCCGGGGCTTCCACCGCACTGGGAAAGCGGTCCGGCGGGTCGGCATCGCGCAGCGACACCGAGATGTGCGGACGGTCGCCGGCGCCGACGGACAGATGCTGCACGTCCGAGACCAGCCCGGGCGCCTGGACGTTGACCTCGTAGCTCCCGGGCAGGAGGCCGACGGCCCGGAACCGACCGGCGGCGGTGTAGACCATGTACAGGATCCGCCGGTCGGTGTTGCGGGCGTAGACGCGCGCCGCGGTGAAGGGCCGGGGCGCCTCCACCGTGCCGGTCAGGCTCGCCGTGCCGCTCAGGCTCGCCGTGCCCGCCAGGGGCCCGGTCCGCTCGGGACTCTGCGCGGCCCCGACGCTCCCCCACATGAGGAATCCGGCGACAACGCCCGTGACGGCGAGCGCGACGGCTGCGTCGCGCAAGCGGTAATGCGACGGCCGAGGTGATGAGCGCAACATGAGCATCGCTCCCCCTGATGTGGCCGATGACGCTTAGTGGTCCCTCAGGAACTGCCGTGCTTCCTCGACGGTCGGCGCGTCCTCCGCCCCGCGCCACTGCGCCACGAGCTGCGCGTACTGCGCGCGCGCGGTGCCCGGATCGCCGGCGGCCACGGCGGCGCGGGCGAGCCCGCGGAGCGAGAGCGACCGGTTCGGCGTGCGCCGCAGCGAGCGCTTGAACTGTTCGACGGCTTCCGCGGGTCGACCCAGCTCGAGCAGGATCTCGCCATACAGCTCGTGCGCCGGCTTGAGCGGGGTCGGCGCCCCGCGCGGCGCGCCCCGCGACTCCGCCCGCTCGATCGCCTTCTCCATCGAGGCCGTCGCGGCGTCCGCGTCGCCCCGCGCGGCGTGCAGGAGCGCCGTGACCTCGTGATGCGCGATCGCCGCGACGGCACCGTCCAGCGCGGCCAGCGCCTCGGCCGACGCGGCGCCCGCCGCCAGATCTCCGGTCCGCACGGCGCTGATGCCGTTCGCCAGGTGTCCCCCCGCCGCGGCATGCGGCGACACCTCGATGACCTGCCACTGCTCGGTCTCGATCACGTACCGCGGCCGGGTGGAGGCGGCCCGCTGCATGGCAATCGGCGCCTCGGTGTTGGCGATGACCATCTCGCCGTTCTCGACCGCCTGCCGCGCCTTGGCGTAGTCACCACGCTGCAGGTCGCCGTACTGGCCCCAGTCGAGCGCATGCGTCAGATTCCGGGCATTGAAGTACCGCTGCGTGTCCGATTCGTAGGTGTCCTGCCGCTCGAACATCTCGAGCGCCGCCGCATACGAGGCGGCGTTCGACGACGAGACGTCGTCCCACATCCCGAGCTGGATGAAGATGTGCGACGGCATGTGCAGCGCGTGCACGACACCGGGCGCGATTGCCGCAAAGCGCGTGGCCGCCGGCAGCGCGATCGCCGCGTGGATCGGATCGTCGAAGGCGTGAATGATGTAGTGCGCGGCTCCCGGATGATCCGGATTCTCGTCGAACACTTGCAGCGCGATGGCGCCCGCCTTCACGTTCGTGCGATACGGCTCGTAGCCATAGTCGCTCGAGGTGGCCAACAGCGCCAGCGCGTAGAACGCCTGCACCTCGTGATCGTCGGGGTAGGCGGCGGCAAGCCGCTCCATCTCGTCCGCGTACGCGACGCGGCGATCGGTTTCCTCGCCCGCGCCGAAGAACAGGGCGTCCACGGCGCGGACGAATCCCTTCTCGCGCTCGGTCGGCGCCTTGGCCAACCGGGCCTCGCGGGTCGGCCCCAGCCGCTCGAGCGCCTGCCGCGGCAGGTCCCACTCCCGGAAGCGCTGGAGGGGGTGGTTGTAGCTCATCGCCTCGCCCCAGTGGGCCATGGCGAAGTCCGGAGCCAGGGCCTGGGCCTGACGGAACTCCAGGGCCGCATCCTCGAGGCCGAAGCTATGGAGCATCGCCGCGCCGCGAAGAAA
>JAPOVI010000327.1 GCA_026708265.1 Acidobacteriota bacterium | reverse complement strand
CCCGGGACGCGTTGGCGCTCTACGGTCGACTGGTCCTTGCCTGTGCCGTCGCCTTCCAGCTTCCCACGGTGGTCTTCTTCCTGGCCCGGATGGGCGTCGTATCCCACCGCTTTCTCGCCCGCAACTTCAAGTACGCGTTCCTCCTCTGTTTCGTGCTCGCGGCCGTGGTGACGCCGACGCCGGACGCGGTCGTCATGACCCTGGTGGCGGGACCGATGCTTGCTCTCTATGTCCTGAGCATCGGCATCGCCTGGGCATGCGGGAAGCGGGACGCGGCTGACGCGTAACCCGGGGCGGCACCGAAGAAGCCGTGCCGTCGCGCGCGGGCAGCGTGGATGCCGGGCCGCCGTCCCCGGGGTGGGCTACCCCCGACGCCGCCCGCCGGACCTCGGCCAGTTCATCCTTGTAGTCGCGTCGCGGAGACATCACGCCCAGAGAGGAATGTCCACGGCTGGTGTCTCAGCGCGCCGCGCAGAGGATCGAGCCGTGAATCCCTCAGTCGGCCGCCGCAGGGAGCAGTGTGAAGCCGGCTTCCTCGAAGTGCTGGTCCAGCCCCAGCACGTCCTCTATCGCGTGCTGGCGCATGAACTCCAGGCTCACACAGTCGACGAGACTCAGGCGGCGGCGGTTTGCCCGCGACAGGCGCCGCATGCCGCGGCGGTGCAACTCGTCGGACACCCACTCCACGGACAGCAACGGGTACACATGGTCGTCGAGGTCGCGCACCGCTTCCAGTCCAACGCGGTGCTGCAGCAGAGCGACCGTCTCGACCACGACATACGACGTCGTCCGGAGCGGACGCTGCTGCGAAACAACGGCCCGGAACGCGCGCACCACGCCGGCATGGCCATCTTCGGAGCCAACGAGCAGGGCATACAGGCCGGACGTGTCAGCGAAGACGCTCATGTGCCGTACGCCGCGTCCAAGTGCCGATCGTGCTCCCGAGCCACGCGGGTCTCGCCACTCGAGTCGCGGTATTTTCCGCAGACGGCAAGCGCGGCGCGAAGCCGCTCCTGGCGCGACGGATGCGTGTCGTCCTGATCGAGCTGCGCGTCGACACAGCGCCGCACCGCTTCCGCCAGCGAGATGCCCAAACGCGCCGCGTAGCGTGTCAACCGCCGGTGCTGAGCTTCGGTTACCTGTATCTGTGTACGCACCATGATGTAATCACTGTAACATCGGCGGGCCTCGCGTTCCTCGGCGCGGGCGCCCGGCCAGCATGCTGGCCAGCCCGTAGTTGCCCTCGTGGCAGGCGAACTCGAAGATCGGCCCGTCCGAAGGCACCATGTCGGTCGCTGCCGTGAAGGGCGGCGAGAGGGTTGTCGGATCGGTGAGGTCGCTCCCGGGCAGTTGACACGCAAGCATGCACTTGCGTATCATCGCCGGCCAGGCAAGCGAACGCTTGCCTGAGACCAGCCGCCTATGGACGTGTATCGCGCAATCGCTGACCCGACGAGGCGAGCCATCCTGGATGAGCTCGTCGATCGGTCAGGGCAATCGCTCTTCGAGATCTGCGGACGCCTGACCATGAAGCACGGCATCGACTCCTCGCGGCAGGCGATCACGCAGCACCTGGACGTCCTGGAGGCCGCCGGGCTGATTCGCACGAGGCGCGAGGGGAGGTCGAAGCTCCATTGGTTCGTGGGCGGCCCGCTGAAGGCCATCGCGGAGCGTTGGCCGATCTCGACGGATGAAAGGACACTTGAAGGATGAGAATCATCGGGGCCAGCGTCATGGTGGACGACCAGCAGAAGGCACTTCGCTTCTACACGGAAACGCTCGGCTTCCAGTTGAAGCACAACATTCCCCTGGGCGAGCATGCCTGGATCACCGTCGTATCCGAGGAAGCTCCGAAGGGGGCAGAGCTGGCGCTCGAGCCTGATGCCCATCCCGCGGCGCGTCCGTTCAAGAAGGCGCTCGTCGAGGACGGTATCCCCTGGACCGCCTTCGCGGTCGACGACGTCAAGGCCGAGCACGAGCGCCTCACGGCAAGGGGCGTGCGATTCGTACAGCCGCCGACAGACCTCGGGACCGTCATTGCCGCGGTATTCGACGATTCGTGCGGCAACCTGATCCAGATCCAGGAGGAGAAACCGCAACCGTGACGGTCCGAGTGGTTCACTTATGATCCGTTGATGAACCTCGGCGCCTACGCGATCCTCACGACCCTGCTCACGCTGCTGGGCGTCGTGGGCCTGCTCTCCCTGCGTCTCGTCGGTCTGTACAGCCACCAGGCGTTGGCGGTCGTGCTGCTGCTCGGGTGCGGTTGGGCGGTCGTGAGCCGCGTCTGGCTGGCGTCCAAGGGGCGTCTTCACCTGGGGCCGTGGCGGGGACTCCGTGCGCGCGACGGTCGGTCGCGGCTTCTCCAGGCGGCGGGCCGCGCGAGCTTCTGGGCGGCGGCCTCGGCCGCGTGCCTGGCCGTGTTTCCCCGGTCGGCAGAGATGACGCCCCTGATCGTCGCGCTGGCCGGGGCCTGCGTGCTGCGAATTGCGGCCTCGTTCCTCACGCACCGGACCAGCACCGGGCCCACCCTCGTCATGGTGGCAGGGGCTTTGGTGCTGGCACTCGATCTCGGTCGTGCGTTCATCGGAGTCTCCGCGGCCACCGTGCACATGGCCCCGCCGTTCGAGGGAGAGTGGCTCGTCCTGCAGGGAGGTCCGAGCCCCCTTCAGAACCACCATCTCGCCGCCTACAACCAGCGGTTTGCCGTCGATCTCGTCCGATTGGAGAACGGGCGCATCTTCGGCGACGGGACGGGCAACGCGGCGGTCAACAGCTGGGAGCAGCCGCTCCGGTCTCCGGTGGACGGCAGGGTGGTGGTCGCACGCGACGACATGGACGATGCGGAGGGCGCCAACTTCGTGACCGAAGCCGCGGACGCCGCGGGGAACGTCATCGTCATCGAGCTCGACACCGGCCTGTTCGTCGTCCTGGCGCACCTCCGGCACGGGACGCTCCGGGTCAGCGAAGGCGACCGGGTTCGGAAGGGCGACCCGCTGGCTCTCGTCGGCAACTCGGGGAACACGACCATGCCGCACCTTCATCTCCAAGTGCAGACCCATCTCGACCTGTGGCATCCCGACAACCGCTCGGTGCCCTTCGCACTCGACACCGCCGGCCACGTCCTGTCCCGCAATGACCGCGTTGGTGCACCGGTCCGTTGACGGTAGGTGTTCGCGAATGCCGTGGGCTGTCAGGGCAAGCGTGAGCTGCCGTAGCCCTGGACGTCCTGCGACCACTGAATGCACCAGGCCAGGTGGACCGGACTTCGTGAGCGGGGCGCGACCTCGCGAGGCTTCTCGAGTAGGGTCACTCGGACAAACCGGGGAACCTCGGTCGGCTGGTGGCTGGACGAGGGGCGATGGCGGCCGCAAAGTCGCGGCCAGCTTCAGCGATGAACGATCTGGTCGCGCTTGCCGTGATCGCATTCGGGTTGGGCATCGCTCGCTGGCGGTTCCATGCCCGTCTTCCAGTGGCCGCGGTCGCGGTGGTGGACTGGGCGATGTCCATCATCGCTGCGTTCGGCCTGACCATCGTCGTGGTCACGGTCCTCGAGCTGTTCCTTCCTTCGCTGCCGCGATTCTCGATCGTCCCGATCTACGCCGTCATGTACATCCTGATCTCGGCGGCGATCCGCTCGGTGCAGCGGCGGACGTCGGTATTGGTGCCTGGACGAGACGACGAACCGGACCTGGTGTTTCCGGGGCTGCTCCCCATAGCTGGCCCCATCGGCCGCTTCGGACCCTACGGCCTGATGGCGACGTTCTACTCGTCCCAGCTGCTGTGTCTCCTCAACCCGTTCCAGCTCGTCGAACTGGTTCAACAAGTAATTGGCAACGCAGACTTGGTCGGACGTGAGAAGCGCAGTGGCGACGACGGTCGAGGTTACAGGACGCGGGTCACCTACACCCTGCCGTTTGACGGCGAATGGTTCGTAGCCAGCGGCGGCGCCACGCCGAAGACCTCCCACTCGTGGGACATCCTGGGACAGCGTTTCGCGCTCGACTTCGTGCAGGTGAACGACTTCTTTCGGACCCACACCGGCAGGGGGACGAAAGCGGACGAGTACCTCTGCTACGGCCGTGAGATCCACGCGGCGGCGGATGGGTCCGTGGTCGCCGTGGAGGGTCGGGTTCGCCAAGCGTTCCTCGGTTGGGGCCTCTGCGACTTCACGGCCAGCAGCTTCGTCGGCAATCACGTGCTCGTCAAGCATGCCGAGGGGGAGTTCGCGTTGTACGCTCACCTCGTCCGCGGCAGTATCGCCGTCACGCCCGGCGACCGTGTAGAGCGCGGCCAGGTCCTCGGCCTCTGCGGCCACACGGGCCACAGCACCGAACCGCACCTGCACTTTCACCTGCAGGACTCGGCCGACTTGTTCCGCGGCATGGGTCTGCCGGTGCGTTTCTCGCATCTGCTCGTTGACGGTCAAGCTGGCACCGGCGTGCTCCTCCGCGCCGGGAATCGCGTGCGGTCGCAGTTCCGGTCCTGAAGACCGAGGCCGTGGCGTTCGACGCAGGCCGTCAGTCGGTCCGGAGCGCGGTGACCGGATGGACGCGGCTGGCGCGGCGGGCCGGCAGCCAGGCGGCGACGAGGGCTGCGGCGGCGAGGACGAGCGGCACGCCGACGAACGTCAGCGGGTCGAGCGTGTCGACCTCGAACAGCAGCCCGCCCAGGAGGCGCGCGGCAACGACGGCGAGGGCCAGCCCGAGCGCGCCGCCGATGACCACCAGCCTGAGGCCGCCCGCGACGAGCAGCCGCACGACGCGCGCTCCGTCGGCGCCGAGCGCCATGCGGATGCCGACCTCGCGCGTGCGCTGGGAGACGGCGTAGCTGACCACGCCGTAGAGGCCGACCGCAGCGAGCGTGAGCGCCAGCACCCCGAAGGCGGACAGGACGAACGCGGAGAGCTGTTGCGGCAAGCGCATCACCGCGAGGTGGCGGTCCATCGTCTTCGACGCGAGGACCCACAGGTCGGGGTCGACCTCGCGCCCGGCCGTCAGGAGCGCGAGCGCTGTCTGCTGGGGGTCCAGCGACGTCCGGGCCACGACCGTCAGCGACCGCGTGAGCCGCTGCGAGTAGGGGAGGTAGATCATGTTGCGCGGCGCCTCGCCGAGCGTCCGCACCTTGGCGTCGCTGGCGACGCCGACGACCAGCCAGGGCGAGCTCTCGTCGTCGCGCGGCCGCACCAGCCGGCCGACGGCGTCGCCGTCCTCCCAGAAGCGCCTGGCCATGGCTTCGCTGATGATCACGACAGGTTGCGTGTCCGGCCGGTCGGCGTCGCTGAAGTTGCGGCCGCGGACGATCTCGATGCCGGCCGCCTCGAAGAACCCGAGGTCGACCTGGGCCTGGTCCGCGTGGAAGGCGCCGTGATCGGTCGGCGGTTCGACGCCGGCGACGTTGAAGTCGCTCGTGCTCTGGGTGAGCGGGTCCAGGTGGAGGCGGCTGATGGCGCCGACCGCGTCGACGCCCGGCAGCTCGCGGAAGCGGTCGAGCAGGCGCCGCGTGTAGACGCGCGCCTCGTCGGGTGTGAACCGGGTGGCCGGGGTCAGGAAGGTGAGGATGGCGCTCGGCTCGCGTCCGAAGCCGGGGTCGACCGACTGCACCTGCTGGAAGCTGCGCAGGAAGAGGCCCGCTCCGATGAGCAGCACGAGCGAGATCGTGAGCTGTGCGACGACCAGTACGTTGCGCCACCGGAGCTGGCCGGGCTGCCCCCCGCCCGAGCTCTCGCTCCGGAGGGTGCCGGAGACGTCCGGCCGGGTGCTCTGTAGCGCCGGCACCAGGCCCAGCAGGGTTCCGGCCACGACCGAGACGCCAAGCGTGAACGCGAGGACGTTCCGGTCGAGACGGAGATCGAGCGCGACGGGGATCGGCAGCGGGAGGTCCGCCGTGGCCAGCAGGTGGAGCAGCCAGACCGCGAGCCCCGTGCCCGCGGCCCCGGCCAGCAGGCTCAGCAGCGTGGTCTCGGTCAGCAGCCGCCGCACCAGGGATCCGCGCGACGCGCCGAGCGCCAGACGCACGGCGACCTCCTTGCGCCGGTCGAGCGCCCGCGCGAGCAGGAAGCTGGCGAGGTTGGTGCACGCCAGCAGCAGGACCAGCGCCACGACCGCCATCAGCAGTCCCGCCGCGGGCCGGATGAAGACGTCGATCGGCGGGAAGAGCAGCACGTCGGTGAGCGGCAGGACCGCGAACTGCCCGGTCGGGTCCCAGTTCTCGATGCGGTCCCGCGTGAGCTGTGCGGCCACCGCCCCGACGGCGGCCTCGGCCTGCGGCAGCGTTGCCCCCGGCCGCAGCCGCGCCTTGACGAACAGCACCTGGCCGCCCCTCGCGTCGAACAGGCGGGCGCCGAGAAGCTCCTCCGCCATCATGGACGGCACATAGAACGCCGGTGCGAGGCCGCGCATCGTGCCCGTGAAGTCGGGCGGACCCACCCCGACCACCGTGTACGCCCGGCCGGCAATGCGCATCTCGCGTCCGACAGCGCCCGGGTCGCCGCCGAAGGCGCTCTGCCAGTACTGGTAATCCAGCATCGCCACCGGATGCCCGCCGCGAGAGACGTCGTCGCTCGGCAGCAGGGTGCGCCCGAGCGCGGGCTCGATCCCCAGCATGGGGAGGTAGTCGCCGGTGACGGCCTCGGCGAGGACCATCTCCACGCCCCCGCCCGCGCGGTCGAGCTGCGCCGGGACGAGCTGCGCGGCCGCGACGTGGCTGAACACTTCCGAGGTGCCTTCGCGGACGTCCTCGAAGCTGGGATAGGAGAGCGGACCGTGGGCGAACGACGCCTGGTGGAGATAGACGTTGACGACCTCCTCCGGCCGCTCGACCGGCGTGTCGCGGAGGATGACGGCGTTGACCAGGCTGAAGATGGCGGTGTTGGCTCCGATGCCGACCGCGAGCGAGAGCACCGCGACCGCGGTGAACGCGGGACGCCGGACGAGCGATCGGACGCCGCCCCGCACATCCCGGCCGAGGTCGGCGGCCCGGAACCGATGCACGTCCCGACACAGTTCCTTGACCATCTCCATGCCCCCCAGGCGCACGAGCGCGGTGCGGCGCGCTTCCCGCGGAGTCATGCCCCGGCGCACGCGCTCCTGGACGTCCAGCGCCAGGTAGACCTCCAGCTCCGCGTCGAGCTCCCGTTCGAGACGTTCCCGGCGGAAGAGATTCACCAGGCGAACCGCGAAGTCCCGCAGCCGACTTGCGACGGCTCCCGCGGCAGGCCGACTCGCGGGGCCGGACATCACGCTTCCTCTACGTCGCGGAGCGCCAGCTCGATGGCGAGCGAGACACGCCTCCAGTTGCGAGTCTCCGCCTCGGCGTGCCGTCGCCCGGCGGCGGTCAGCTCGTAGAACTTCGCCTTCCGATTGGTCTCGGAACGGCCCCACGCCGCGGTCAGCCAGCCCTTCTGCGCGAGCCGGTGCAGGGCGGGGAACAGCGAGCCGGGGTTGACGCGGAACGCCCCCTGGGTCATCTGCTCGACCCGGCGCGCGATGCCGAGGCCGTGATTGGGTCCCGTGATGAGCGCGCGCAGGATCAGCAGATCGAGCGTGCCGCGCATGAGGTCGGTGCGGGACATGGCTGGGCTCCTGGAACGACCTGTCGAATTTCCATAAGTCTAGGGCCCACACCTATCGGATGTCAATAGGTCGCACGTGACGGACGGCGGGGTCAGGAAGGTCAGGATGGCGCCGGGCGAGCGTCGGGATTGGTCATCCCGCAAAGACGTAGTCGAGCTCGAGCTGCAGCCCGTCGAGCAGCGCCGTCTGCAGGGTGTCCCGGCGACCGAAGGTATCGGCGAGTTCGAGCCTCCCGTTCTCTTGCCGGTGGACGGCGACGGTCTCGGCCATCGGATCGACGATCCAGTACTCGAGCACGCCGTGTCTCCCGTACAGGTCGTGCTTGTAGCCCAAGTCCCGGTCGGCGGTGGACGGCGAGAGTATCTCGATCACGAGGTCGGGCGCTCCCCGCACGTTCTCGTCCGTGAGCGTGTGCTCGCGCGCTCGCGAGACGAACAGCACGTCGGGCTGCACGACCTCGGTGTCCGATAGAACCACGTCGCAGGGTGCGACGTACACCTTGCCCAGCCTGTGTTCTTCGGTGAAATCGCCCAGCTTCCGGGCGAGCCTGAACAGCACCGACTGGTGCCTCATGTTCGGTGCGGGAACCATCATCAGATCGCCGTTGAGCAACTCGTAGCGCTCGTCGTCGGGTGTTGCGCAGTAGTCCTTGTACGTCTGCCTGACGGCGCCTTGGGTCGTGGTGGCCATGGGCGTGCTCCTGGGCTGGGACACTCAGTAGCGCTCATCGTCGCTCGCGGGCGACAGGGGCCAGACCGAGGACGGCTCCCCGTTCACGGTCGCGCCCGCGTGCAGGAAGGTCGACGCACGCTGCATCATCCCGGACGGGAACGGCAGGACCGGCGCGGACAACCGATCGAGGGCCTGCACGTGCTCGGCCGCGAGCTGCACGTCGAGGCCGGCCACGTTCTGCTCGAGCTGCTCCATCGTGCGGGCGCCGATGATGGTCGAGGTAACGCCCGGCTTCCCCTGCACCCAGGCGAGCGCCACGGCCGCGGGGGTCGTGCCGAGCTCCGTGGCGATGCGGATCAGCTCGTCGATGATGTCGAACGTCCGCGCGTCGAGATCGTCCGTCACGCGGCTGCCCCGCCCGGGCCTGGCGGCGCCGGCGTTCTCGCGGGTGTACTTCCCGCTCAGCGCGCCGCCGCGTAGCGGCGACCAGGGCGCGACGCCCATCCCGAGAGCACGCGCCATGGGGATCAGCTCGGCCTCGACGGTGCGTTCGATCAGCGAGTACTCGATCTGCACCGCAACCAGCGGTGTCCAGCCCCGGAAGCGCGCCAGCATCTGCGCCTGCGTCGTCTTCCACGCGGGCGTGTCGGAGAAACCGATGTAGCGCACCTTGCCGGCCCCCACCAGGTCGTCGAGCGCGCGCATCGTCTCCTCGATGGGCGTGAACCAGTCCCAGGCGTGCATCCAGTAGAGGTCGATGTAGTCGGTCCGCAGACGGCGCAACGATTCGTCACAGGCGGCCGTCAGCGACTTGCGGCTGGCGCCGCCCCCGTTCGGATCGCCGCGGTACAGGTTGGCGAAGAACTTCGTGGCGATGACCAGGCGGTCGCGCCGGGGACCGCCGTCCCGCACGTACTCGCCGATGATCGCCTCCGAATGCCCCTTCGTGTAGGCGTTCGCCGTGTCGATGAAGTTCCCGCCGAGTTCGATGTAGCGGGCCAGTATCTCCTTCGACGCGGCCACTTCCGAGCCCCAGCCCCAGTCCTTGCCGAAGGTCATCGCGCCGAGACAGAACGGGCTGACGCGGAGCCCGGAATCACCGAGTGTCACATACCGATCGAGTCCCATGTCGTCAGCGTAGCTGGCTGACGCTCGGCGCCGCAAGGCTGTGGTCTCTGAAGGCCGGGGCCGAGCCGCGCGCTGCCGGCCGTCAGTCGGTCCGCAGCGCGGTGACCGGATGCACCCGGCTGGCGCGGCGGGCCGGAAGGTACGCGGCGAGGAGCGCCGCGGCGGCGAGGACGAGCGGCACGCCGACGAACGTCAGCGGGTCGAGCGTGTCGACCTCGAACAGCAGCCCGCCCAGCAAGCGTGCCGCGGCGAAGGCGAGGGCCAGTCCGAGCACGCCGCCGACCAGCACCAGCCGGAGGCCGCCCGCGACGAGCAGCCGGATGACGCGGGGGCCGTCGGCGCCGAGCGCCATGCGGATGCCGATCTCCTGCGTGCGCTGCGAGACGCCGTGGCTGACCACGCCGTAGAGGCCGATGGCGGCCAGAGCCAGCGCCAGGATTCCGAAGGCGGACAGGACGAAGGCGGAGAGCTGCTGCGGGAGCCGCATCAGCGCCAGGTGGCGGTCCATCGTCTTCGTCTCGAACACCCACAGGTCGGGATCGACCTCGCGGCCGGCGGCCAGGAGCGCCAGCGCCGTCCGCTGCGGGTCGGTCGACGTCCGCGCCACGACCGTCAGGGAGCGCGAGAGCTGCTGCGAGTAGGGGAGGTAGACCATGTTGCGCGGCGCCTCGCCCAGCGTCCGCACCTTCGCGTCGCTCGCCACGCCGACGACGAGCCAGGGGGCATCCTCCTCGTCGCGCCGCAGGACGAGACGGCCGACGGCGTCGCCGTCCTCCCAGAAGCGCCGGGCCATCGCCTCGCTGATGATGACGACGGGCTGCGTGTCCGGCCGGTCGGCCTCGCCGAAGTTGCGGCCACGGACGAGCTCGATGCCGGCCGCCGCGAAGAACTCGGGGTCGACCACGGCCCGGTCCGCGATGAAGGCGCCGTGATCGCCCGGCGGCTCGAAGCCGGCGACGTTGAAGTCGCTCGAGCTGGTGCTCAGCGGATTCAGGTGCAGGTTGCTGATGGCGCCGACCGCGCCGACGCCGGGCAGCTCGCGGAAGCGGTCGAGCAGGCGCCGCGTGTAGACGCGCGCCTCGTCGGGCGTGAAGCGGGTTGCCGGCGTCAGGAAGGTCAGGAGGGCGCTGGGCTCGCGGCCGAAGCCGGGGTCGACCGACTGCACCTGCTGGAAGCTGCGCAGGAAGAGCCCGGCCCCGACGAGCAGCACCAGCGAGATCGTGAGCTGCGCGACGACCAGGGCGTTGCGCCAGCGGAGTTGTCCGGGCTGCCCGCCCCCCGCGCTCTCGCTGCGGAGGGCGCCGGAGACGTCCGGGCGGGTGCTCTGGAGCGCCGGCACCAGGCCCAGCAGGGCGCCGGCCACGAGCGAGACGCCGAGCGTGAACGCGAGGACGCGCCCGTCGAGACGGAGATCGAGCGTCACCGGGATCGGCAGCGGGAGGTCCACGGTGGCCAGCAGGCGGAGCAGCCAGACCGCGAGCCCGGTGCCAGCGCCGCCGGCCAGCAGGCCGAGCAGCGTGGTCTCGGTCAGCAGCCGCCGCACCAGGGACCTTCGCGAGGCGCCGAGCGCCAGGCGCACCGCGATCTCCTTGCGCCGGTCGAGGGCCCGCGCCAGCAGGAAGCTGGCGAGGTTGGTGCAGGCCAGGAGCAGCACGAGCCCGACGACCGCCATCAGCAGCCACGCCGCGGCGCGGATGAAGACGTCGATGGGCGGGAAGAGCAGCACGTCGGTGAGCGGCAGGAGCACGAACTGCCCGGCCGGGTCCCAGTTCTCGATGCGGTCCCCGGTGAGCTGCGCGGCCACCGCGCCGACGGCGGTCTCGGCCTCGGGCAGCGTGACGCCCGGCCGCAGCCGCGCCCTGACGAACATCGCGTGGTTGCCGCGCGAGTCGAGCACGCCGAATCCGACGAGCTCATCGACCATCATGAAGGGTGCATAGAACGTCGGCGTGAGCCCGCGCAGCGTGCCGGTGTAGTCGGGCGGCCCCACCCCGACCACCGTATACGTCCGGCCGCCGACGCGCATCTCGCGCCCGACCACGTCCGGGTCGCCGCCGAAGGCGCTCTGCCAGTACCGGTAGTCGAGCATGACGACCGGATGCCCGCCGCGCGAGACGTCGTCGCTCGGGAGCAGCGTGCGCCCGACCGCGGCCTCGATCCCCAGCATCGGGAAGTAGTTGCCGGTGACCGCCTCCGCCGGCACGATGCCGACGCCTCCGCTCTCGTCGCGGTCGATCTGCGCCGGCAGGAACTGCGAGCCCGCGATGTCGCTGAACACCTCGGTGGTGCCGTCGCGGACGTCCTCGAAGTCGGGGTAGGAGAACGTGCTGTAGGCGAACGCCGCTTGGTGGAGGTAGAGGTTGACCACCTCCTCCGGCCGCTCGATGGGCGAGTCGCGGAGGATGACGGCGTTGACGAGGCTGAAGATGGCCGTGTTGGCTCCGATGCCGAGCGCGAGCGAGAGGGCGGCGACCGCCGTGAACGCCGGCCGCCGGGAGAGCGACCGGACGCCGTCGCGCAGGTCGCGGCCGAGATCGTCGACACCCCGCATCATCACGCTGCCCTCCCGTCCCGACCGGTTCTTGCGTGATGACGGTCGCGGGCCGGCGGCGGTTCCGTGCCTCACCCGATCGCCCGCCGGGGCACGTGGGGCCGCTCCGGGCACTCGGGGCGCTCTCCGCCCGCCGTCGCCGGGCCCTCAGTCCTCGTGCTCGCCCACGGAGCGGAACATCGTTCCCGACGGCGCGCGGTGGAGACTCGACCGGATGCGGGAGGCGAGGCCGCCGAGCGTCACGCGAGCCAACAGGTGGGCGGCCGCGGCGACGAGGAGCGTGACGGCAGCGACGGCGACGGCGGCGCGGAAGAGCACGACCTGCATCCCGACCGCGATGGCCGCCACGCTGAAGACTGCAATCCCGAGCCAGATCGGCACGCTCGTGCGCGTCGCGGGCGACGGGCGGCCGAAGGGGAGCCCGTCGGTCAGCCGCAGGGCCCCGGCCAGGTAGAGGGAGGCGACGGCGGCGCTGAACACGACGAAACCGGCGGCATGGGGCATGCCCCAGTACCAGCCGAAGAGCAGCAGCAGGGCCAGATGCGGCGCGGCCACCAGCACGACCCAGAGCGCCGCGTAGACCCCGGCCGCGAACGGGCGCAGGGACGACTCGGGCGCGACCGAGAAGGTCCAGGCCCCCTTGTGGTCGTTGCCGAACGCCAGGAAGCGGCACGCGAAGATCGTGCCCAGGCCCAGCACGTGGGGCAGCATGTGCGCCAGGGCGAAGTCGTCGCCGGGCCGGAAGGGGGAGACCTCGCGGCCGACGACCGGCAGGACGACGATCAGCGCGAGCATTCCGGCGGCGTTCATGCCCGTGTTGCGCAGGAACTGCCAGTCGCGGAAGAGCAGGGCGCGGACGTACCCGTACCCGGCGCGGGCCGCCGGACCGCCCGCGAGCCGGGCCACCCACGGACCCGCTCCCGGCAACCTTCGTCTCCGCCGCCGGGGCATGCGGACGCCGGAGCGCATCGAGCCGGCGACTCGCAGCAGGTGGGGGCTCGACAGCGCCCGGAGGCCGAGGCCGACCGCCCCCACCGCGACGATCGCCCCCGCCGCCGCGAGCGATCCGCGGAGGCCCCCCGGCATCGCCTCCACGGCGGTCTGAAGCGCGGCCGGCATCTCCAGCGACGTTGCCGCCGCAGCGGGCTCCTGACCGGCTCCGGGCTCCTGACCGGTTCCGGGCTCCTGGCCCGGCGGGTTGCGAGCGAAGGTGAATCCCCAGAAGGCGACGAGGGGGAGCGCCTGCGCTACCGCGGCGAACGCCTTGAGCCGGCCGACGGGCACGAATCGCACCAGCCAGCCGAACAGGCTGCAGCAGAGCAGCGCCACCACCAGGCCGACTCCCAGCGCGGCGAGCAGGTGCACGGCGGGGTACGCGAGCCTGCCGCCCCCTCCCGCGTGGTCGAGCAGGGTGCCGGAGACCGCCGGCACGGCGTTGATGCCCCCGACGAGGTAGGCGACCACCGTGAGCAGATGGCTGAGCTTCGCGGCCGACCAGGTGCCGGCGCTGATCGGCTGGTGCGCCAGCGTCAGCTCCGCCACCGGGTTCACGAGGTTCTCCGCCACCTCGGCGACCAGGTGCACGGCGAGCAGGAAGGCGGTGAGCCCCAGGAAGAGGAGCAGGTAACCGCCGGGAGTGGGGCCGGCGACGACGAGCACCACGCTCGCCAGGCCGGAGACGAGGAACCAGAGCAGGGCCGTGCTTCGCAGGGAGTAGTCGGAGCCGAGCAGCGTCACTTCCTGTCGCCTGCCCAGCGTCCCGAACAGGTCGTACACCAGCCAGTAGCGGTGCGGATCGATGCCCAGCCGCGCGAGGATCCGCGCGCCCGCGGGGCCGCGGACGAGCCGGCGTCCGAAGGCGGCGACGGCGTTCACAGCCGGAGGCCCGCCACGATCTCGGCCGCCCCGCTCGCCGTCCCCTCGGTGCCGGTCAACTGCCGGAAGACGTCCTCGAGACTGCCCCGCTCGGCCGACGCCCGCAGCGCGTCGAGCGAGCCGTCGGCGATCACCTGCCCCTCGTGGAGGATCAGCGCGCGGTCGCAGACGCGCTCGACGACGTCGAGGACGTGCGAGCTGTAGAGGACGGCCTTGCCTTCCGCAGCCAGGGCGCCAACGAGATCGCGCACCATGATGCCGGCGTTCACGTCCAGGCCCGAGAGCGGCTCGTCGAGCAGCAGGAGGTCGGGGTTGTGGAGCAGCGCCGCGCTCAGGAGCACCTTCTGCCGCATTCCCTTGGAGTAGGTGTCGAGCGACGCGACCCGGTCCTCGGCGAGGCCGAACTGCGTCAGGAAGCGGTCGATGCGCGCCTGCAGCCGGTCCTCGGGCACCTCCTGCAGGCGGCCGACCAGCTGGAGGTATTCCTCTGCCGTGAGGCTCTCGAAGAGCCCCGCCGCCTCCGGCACGTAGCCGAGGCGCTTCTTCGCCTCGGTCGCCTCCTCGGGCATCGCGCAGCCGGCCACCCGCACCGACCCGCCGCCCGGCGCCAGGATGCCGGTCAGGATCCTGATGATCGTGCTCTTCCCGGCGCCGTTCGGGCCCAGCAGCCCGACCACCTCGCCCGGCCGCACCGCGAACGAGATGCCGTGCAGCACCTCGCCGCTGCCGTAGCTGAACGTCAGGCCGTCGACGGCGACCACCGGGTCGCCGGCGGCAATGGGGTTCGCCATGGGTCTGTGCGACAGGGATCTGTGTGACATGAATCCGGAACCGTGTCGCCAGTCACACGTAATTTGGGGTAGATGATACCCGAACGGTCGTCCCGGATTCCGGCGCCGCCTCCCGGCTCCGCGTCTTGCGGCGCGGACTCCGGGCGGTCCGCGGTCCGCGAGGGCCAGTGTACGATCGCGAGAGCTTGGGGAACCGAGTCGAATGAACGTCACCCGGCTGCGTCTCGCGAACTTCAAGCGATTCACCGACCTGACGATCGACCTTTCGTCGTGCGCCGGCGCGCCGAAGCTCGTGCTGCTGATCGGCGCCAACGGCAGCGGCAAGTCGTCGGTCTTCGACGCGTTCGAGTACCTGTCCGCGCACCACAAGGGCGACGCGGGGCCGCGGGCCGACGGCGATTGGAGCGACGGCGATTTCAGCGACGAGTTCTACAAGGGCGAGGAGCACGCGAGGTTCACCGGCTACCTCAAGAAGGACCTCGGCGCCGGCATGTCGGTAGCGTGCTCCTTCGGCGGCGGCTTCGAGGTCCGGCGATCCGATGCGTCGCCGGCGGCCGCCTCGCCGTCCGAGTGGGACGTGAAGTCCGCCTTCTACGGTCGCAGCTCGCTGCGGACGATCCCCGAGCTGCACCGCGGACGCGGGCCCGCCGCGCCCGTTGCCGCCGACCGCGATCGCCCGCGCCGCTACATCGACCAGGACACGCGGTTCGAGGCGGACGTCGCGGAGATGACGAAGCGCATCCAGGACGAGGTGTGGGAATCGGAGTTCGATTCGGGTCGACTGCGGGCGAAGTTCGTCGATCCGGTCAATGCGGCTCTCACGCGGATCTTCGGCGACGATTCCCCGACGCAACTGCACCTGACGAGGATCAGCGCGGCGCTGGAGGAACGCCCGCCGGACATACGCTTCCGGAAGGGGGCGTCGGAGATCCACTACGACCTGCTCAGCAGCGGCGAAAAGGAAGTGTTCAACGTCCTCCTCAACCTCTTCATCCGCAACGAGCACTTCCCGAACGCCGTCTACTTCATCGACGAGTTGGATGTGCATCTGCACACCCGTCTCCAGCACGCCCTCATTCGGGAGGTCGTCGAGCACTGGATCCCGGACTCCTCGCAGCTCTGGACCGCGAGCCACTCGCTCGGCTTCATCGAGTACGCGACCGAGGCGCCGGACGCGGCCATCATCGACTTCGACGACCTCGACTTCGACCGCCCGCAGGTGCTGACCCCGTCGCCGAAGTCGGCGGAGATCTTCGACATCGCGGTGCCCGGGGACTCCGCGTTGCGGGTATTCCCGAACAAGACGCTGGTACTGTGCGAGAACACGGACGCGCCGCTCTACAACGCGCTCGATCTGCCCGACTTCCTGTTCGTTGCCTCGCGGAACAAGAACGCGGTCGGCCTTCAGATCAGGGCCAACGAGGAGCTTCGGGGCCTCCTCGATCGCGACTACATCGGCTCCGAGGAGCGCGAGACGCTGCGACGCGAGCAGCCGCGTCTCTTCGTGCTCCGGTACTACTCGATCGAGAGCTACCTCCTCCACCCGCAGAACCTCGCGGAGGTAGCGCCATCCGGGTTCGACGAAGCGGAGTATCGGCGGCTCATCCGGGAACGCATGGCGGCCGTCCGCGACCGTCTGCCCATGACGCTGGAGCGGAGCCGGAACAGCTACGAGATCCTCAAGCCGCTCCCGAAGGAGACGAAGGACCGCGCGATGCGGGAGATCGCCGAGGCCACGGCGTCGGACGACTTCGAGACCTTCTATCCGTTCCTCGACATGAAGACCCAGCGCCCGGGGGACTATCTCGCGCCGCTCAACCAGCAGCCCCTCGATCTCGCGAGGACCGCGTGGATGCGGCACGCGATCGCCGAGGTGCTGGGCGTCGCGTAAGGTCGGCCCGCACGCCGGGAGCCAGGGCCGAGCGCGGGGGGTCGGCTCCGGCTGCCGATCCGTTCGATCGGGGACTGGTTGCCCAGGCGATCCTGCACGGACTCACGCTCGTGACGCCCGATGGGGAGGTCGCCCGCGATCCGGCGCCCGTGCTCTGGTAGGGTGCGGCCGGGTTGCAGCAGGGAGGACCGAGCCACTGTGGCGCGGCCTCGACCGCCGGTTGGTTCGGGTCCTCGGAAATGGGGCCGGGTTCTTCGTAGCGCCTACGATCGGGTTTCTGTCAACGTGCGCGCCGGGTGGAGCCGGGATGCGCGGTACGCCTGAACCCACCCGGCCAGCAGACCAAAGGCCGTGATCCCGCGCGAGCGCAGAGCCCACGATGCCCGTCCCGGTGAGTAACGACACCCGCACGTCGGGATCGACGCTCGCCAGCGTGGCGCAACGCTGCGGCTGAGGCGCCCCAGGGCAGCATCCGCCGAGCGCACCGTCGAAGGATCACCAATGTGCCGACGTCTGTCACCCCATTGTCATAAAGGCTGGGGTACGATTATGAGCTTGCGGTGAGCCATGAGGGCCGGCGGCGAGGTCTTGACTACTCCCTCAACAACGCGACCGTGTATGCGAATGCGCTTGAAGGCAGCCCGTGGGAAGGGTGAACCGATGGAGGTCCGCAAGGTTCTGACGGCTGCGGCAATGGTCGCGGGGCTGATGTTGGCGGTAGTGGTGGTGGCGGCGCCGGCGAACGCGGGGCAACAGGAGGCTCCGGACTTCTTCGTTGTCGAGCCAGACCGAGGCCAGAACGTCGATGATGAACTGGGGCCGTGTGGAAACCGCTGGAACAACACGGGATTACGTTGGAGAACCGCGCACTATCCCCACTTCACCCTGTGCCACGGCGGCGCGACCGAGCGTGACATCGGGGTTGTAGAGAGAGCTCTGCGCAGGGCTCTGAGGGTTGGGAGGACGAAGTACGGCGTGCGCCGACCCACTCGCAAGGGACAGCGGATGTACGTAGACGTGTTCATGTATCCGCGCGAGGCGGGCCGCATCTCCAAGGGCTACGCGTTCGCCGGATGCTGCCACTCCAGAGGAGATCGCACCGTCGCGGAGATTCACGCGATGACCCCCTCGCTGATGAGCGATTGGCCGACGGCGAAGGGCGCGTGCTACTCGAATGTGTTCGAGGAGGCGGCAGCTACCTACACCCACGAAATGATCCACATCGTGCAGATGGCGTTCGACTTTGACCTTCCTACCTTTGTGACGGAAGGACTGGCGCAGTACGACGCGTACGCACACGGGACGCCGTGGGCGAGGACGACAGGCTTCTGGAACAACTTTGAGTACGCGGGTCGTCGGGAGACGGACAACAAGGTGATTTCCTGGTCTGAGAACCTGGATCGAAGCACCACCTTGGGGACCGAGGATGTCTATTACGGCGGCTTGGTCTTGATGAAGTACTACGCTGATAGAGACGGCGAGAGCGTCCACAGACGATTCATGCATCGTGGCATGCCGCAAGACGAGCCCCGACGGGAGCTTGGGCGATTGCGTCGTTGGTATACCGAACTGCGGCTACAGCATCCCGGATGCCGATCCGGCGACGACCGATTCGATCCGCGCTTCTGATGTTTCGTCAGGACGCCGTGTGCGTCAAGGCACAGAAGGGGGTCCGCGGGCATCTCTTCCGTGAATCCTCGCGCTCGAGGCGGCGCACTCAATCGACCTCGCGACCCGGGGCCAGCAACGCGAGCGCCGTCCGCTCCGTGTCGGTCGACGTCCTCACCGCGACCGTCCCCGTGCGCGCGAGCCGCTGCGAGTAGGGCAGGTCGACCCTGTTGCGCGGCGCCGCGCCCAGCGCCCGCCCCTTGCGTCGCTCGCCACGCCGACGACCAGCCAGGGGATCCCCCTGCGCGAGCTGTAAGGGGCCGCCCTGCGTTCGTCGACGAGGGCGGCGCTCAGATCCCGCACCATGATGCCGGCGTTCACTTGCAGGTCCGAGAGCGGCTCGTCGACCTTCTGCGAGGCGACCCGGCCGTCGGCGAGGCCGAACTGCTTCAGGAAGCGGTCGATGCGCGCCTGCAGCCGATCCTCGGGCACCTCCTCTCGCCCCTTCCCGGCGCCGTTCCTGCCCAGCAGCCCGACCACCTCGCCGGGCCGCACCGCGAACGAGATGCCGTGCAGCACCTGGCCGCTGCCGTAGCTGAACGCCAGCCCGTCGGGGCCACGACCGGGTCGCCGGCGGCCATGGGGTTCGTCATCGGCCTCCGGCCCGCCTCCCGGCTTGCACGTTGACACGCAAGCATGCACTTGCGTATCATCGCCTGACATGCAAGCGAACGCTTGCCTCAAGGCTGGTGCTCATGGACGTGTATCGCGCAATCGCCGACCCCACCAGGCGAGCCCTCCTGGACGAGCTCGTCGATCGGTCAGGTCAGTCGCTCTTCGAGCTCTGCGCACGCCTGACCATGAAGCACGGCATCAACTCCTCGCGGCAGGCGGTCGCGCAACACCTGGACGTCCTGGAGGCGGCCGGGCTGATTCGCACGAGGCGCGAGGGACGGTCGAAGCTCCATTGGTTCGTGGGCGGCCCGCTGAAGGCCATCGTGGAGCGTTGGCCAATCGCAACAGATGAAAGGACATGAGTGCAGATGAGAATCCACCTGGCCAGCGTCGCGGTAGACGACCAGCAGAAGGCGCTTCGCTTCTACACGGAAACGCTTGGCTTCCAGTTGAAGCACAACATCCCCCTGGGAGAGCACGCCTGGATCACTGTCGTATCCCCGGAAGCCCCGGAGGGGACGCAGTTGGTGCTCGAGCCCGACGTCCATCCCGCGGTGCGTTCGCTCAAGGAGGCGCTCGTCAAGGACGGGATCCACTGGACCGCCTTCGCGGTCGACGACGTCAAGGCCGAACACGAGCGCCTCACGGCAAGAGGTGTGCGATTCGTACTGCCGCCAACAGACATGGGGACCATCATTGCCGCGGTATTCGACGATTCGTGCGGCAACCTGATCCAGATCCAGGAGGTGAAACCCCAGCCGTGATGGTCTGAGCGGTCGCAGCAACCCCATCGGGAGCGTGGACCGGACGGGTGGGCGCACGCCTGCCCGTCCGTGCGCGCACTGGCGCTCCCTCAATCTCCGCGCTTCGCGGTGCCGGCCGCGATCGCGTCGAGGTACTTCCGCACCGCCGCCGCGAGGCCGATGTCGAGGGCGTCCGCGATCAGGGCGTGACCGATGGAGACCTCGGCGATGCCGCCGATGGCGATGAAGGCGGCCAGGTTGTCCAGGTCGAGGTCGTGCCCGGCGTTGACCCCCAGGCCCAGGTCGGTCGCTCGCCGGGCCGCGCGGGCGTAGGTCTCCAGCCGCGCGCGACTCCCCACGTGGTCGAGCCCGTGGCGGGCGACGGCCTCCGCGTAGGGGCCGGTGTAGAGCTCGATGCGGTCGACGCCGCACGCCTGCGCGCGGGCGATCTGCTCGGGCTCCGGGTCCATGAACACGCTCACCCGAACGCCCCGGCTCCGGTAGCGAGCGGCGACCTCCGTCACCCGTCGCGCGGCGGCGGGGTCGGACAGGTCCCATCCGTGGTCGGAGGTGAGTTGCGCATCGGCGTCCGGGACCAGCGTGGCCTGGTCGGGCCGCGCCTCTTCGATGAGCCGGTCGAAGCCCGGGTAGCCGTTGTCGCGGGGTCCGGCGGCGGGGTTGCCCTCGACGTTGAACTCGATCTCGGGGTGGTCGGCGCGCAGCATCGCGGCCAGGGCGTGCACGTCGCCGGGCCGGATGTGCCGCTGATCCGGGCGCGGGTGCACCGTGATGCCCCCGGCCCCGGCCGCGATGGCCGTCCGCGCCGCCCCGAGGACGTCCGGCCGGGTCCCCTCGCGCGAGTTGCGGAGCCACGCGATCTTGTTGACGTTGACGGAGAGCAGGGTCATGGCTCTGATCGTGTCCGGCGCCGCGTGCCGCGCGGGCAAGTGTAATCCCGTCGCTGACCACGCCGCAGAGGCCGACGGCGGGAGCCCCAGCGCCGCCCCCGAAGGCGGACAGGACGCTCGGCGGAGGTGGGTAGGCGCGTCGGGTCGCTGCGGGAGGGAAGGTAGACATCGGGGCAAAGCCAGCTAATTCGCCAAACGACCACCACGATCCCCTCGTTTATCGCCAAGTTGTCAGAAAGAGATCGGTAGACTTGCCAGTACGGCGTTGCGCTGACGCTGCGGCACGGCAGCCGTGGGCATCCGCTCGCACGGCTGGCTGTCAGGAAGCCGCGAGAGGAAGGAGAACACCGATGGCCCAGCAGTTTCAGACCTTCGAGGACTTCAACAACTACGTCCGAAACAAGTCGGTGGAGGACGAGGAGTTCCGGTCCCGCCTGCTCGCGGATCCCAGGGCGGTGATCGAGGCAGAACTGGACCTGACCGTTCCGGACGGTCTCGACATCCAGGTGCACGAGGACACGGCCACGACCGCCCACTTCGTCATCCCGCCCTCGGCCAAGCTCGGCGAAGAGGACATGCGCGCCGTCGCCGGTGGCCACTGGTGCTCTCCGGTCTAGCGGTCTAGGAGCTTGCGCCGCAGAACGCAACGACGTGAGTGCCGTGGCGCAAGCTCCTAGGACGGTGGGGGCTGGGGCCGACCCGGAGCGTGCGACGGGTTGGCGGCGCTAGTCCGGCTCCGTCGACAGTCAGGTTTCGGTGGCCGATCTCGACGGGGCGCAGCAACTCGACACGCGTGCGGTCGACGGGTTTCGGGTGCCTGCCGCGTGAGTGACAGCCTGTCCTTCGGGGGGCTTCTCGGGGGAATGAAGCGGCTGTTCCCACCGGCGTTGCTGGGCGGAGCCGGACTCGAGCGTCTCGTGGCAGTGGCGGAGCGATTGCCGCTGTGCGCGATCGATCATCCATTCGGCTTCGAGTTCGCGCTCCGCGACGAGGCGGCCGACTCGGATTTCTGCGTGATTGCCGCGCCCGGCTCGCCCCTCGCCGCGCACTACGTCCGTGCCGGCGCGGAGGCGCCGTCCGGTTCCGCCGCGGCAGCGCTGGGCGCCTGCCTCGCCCGGAACGCGCGCGATCCCGCCTCTTTTCTTGCCCGCAGGGGCGGCAGCATCATCCTCGAGTACGACGTTCCGGCGCATCGTCGCGAGGAACCGCCGCCGCCCGGCATCTTCTTCGTGCCCGGCGGCGCTTCGATCGACGCCGCGCGGAAGCTCCTCGACGATCCGGCCGACGCCGTCGCCGCGCTCTGGGCCGCGGCCGGTCTGCATGCCGACCCCGCGGAGTTGCGCCAGGTCGAGCGCGTGCACGAGGTGGTCTCCGATGCCGGGTTGGTCGTCCAGGCCGGCGTGCTGGCGGGGCGGCCGCAGCGAGCCGTGCGCCTCGTCGTGCATCGCATCGACCCCGCCGAGCTTCCCAGCCTGCTCGATCGGCTCCGATGGCCGGGATCCGCCGCTACGGTCCTGTCGGTGACGGCGGCGACGAACGACCTGACCCTGCCCGGCGCCGTGCTCAGCCTCGACGTCTCGGCGAGCGGCGTGTCGCCGCGGCTGGGGCTGGAGCTGTTCCGTCCGGTGCAGCGGTCTCCCGTCGACCGCACGGGCTGGCGCCTGCTGATCGAGCGGCTGACGGACCGAGAGTGGTGCCTGCCTGCGAAGGCCGAGGGGCTGCGCGCGTGGCCGCGCACCGAACGGGTGCTCGGCCCCCACGGCGCCTACCGGGTCTACCAGTACATCAACCACATCAAGATCGTCGTGGATCAGGACCGCATCGCCGCCAAGGCCTACGTGGCGATGGTCGTGCGTCGGTTCGACGGATGAGGCGGTCCAGCCGGCCAGCGGAGCGCGCGTCTTGCCTGCATTGGACGGTCTGAGGGTCCTCGACCTGACGCAGTTCGAGGCCGGACCCGCGTGCACGCAGGCGTTGGCCTGGCTGGGCGCCGATGTCGTGAAGGTCGAGAAGCCCGGGCGGGGCGACCGGGCCCGCGGCGCGGACAGCGCCCGCAACGAAGCGTACGCGCCCCTGTTCTGCGCCTGGAACGCCAACAAGCGGAGCCTCGCGATCGACGTCGGCAGCGCCCCGGGCCACGCTCTGTTCCTGCGGCTCGTGCCGAAGTTCGACGTCCTGGTGGAGAACTTCGGGCCCGGCGTGATGGAGCGGCTCGGCATCGACCCGGAGGCGCTGCGCCCCGTTGCGCCGGCGCTGATCTACGCACGCATCAAGGGCTTCGGCGGCAGCGGCCCGTACGCCGGCTTCGCGGTCCAGACGCCGATCGCGCAGGCGGCGGCCGGCGCGTTCTCGATCAACGGGGAGCGGGACGGGCCCCCGACGATTCCCGGATCGATGGGCGATGCCGGCGCCGGGATGTACGCGGCGGTGGCCGTCCTGGCCGCCTGGGCGGAGAAGTTGCGCACGGGTCGGGGGCAACGGATCGACCTCTCGATGCAGGAGGCCATGACGTTCTTCGTGCGGGGGCGCGGCGCCATCGGCTCGCGCTGGGGCGCCCGGGCGGCGCCGCGCAGCGGCAACGCGGGCGACGTGCCCCCCGGTGACCTCTATCCCTGCAAGCCGTTCGGCCCCAACGACTACGTCTATCTCATGCCGATGACGGAGCGCCAGTGGGCCTCCCTGTGCACGGCCATGGGCCGCCCCGAGCTGCGCGTGGACCTGCGCTTCTACAGCGTGCCCTGGCGCATTCAGAACCATCGGGCGCTGCACGAGGAGATCAGCGCCTGGACGGGAGCACGGACCAAGCTCGAGGCGATGGAGGCCCTGGGCGCCGCGGGCGTTCCCTGCAGCGCATGCCTGGACACGGCGGAGCTGCTTCGCGACCGTCACCTGGCCGAGCGCGGCTTCATCGAGGAGATGGACCTGCCGGTGCACGGCAAGGTGCGCGTTCCGGGCTTTGCGCCGCGCCTGTCCGGATCGCGGGTGCCGGTGAAGCGCCCGCCCCGGCTGGGGGAGCACACCGACGAGCTGCTGCGCGCCGAGCTCGCGCTGGACGATTCAGAGCTCGATGCGCTGCGGGACGCCGGAGTCATCGGCGGCCCGCGAGGCGCGCACAGCGCGCCTCGGCGGGAGCGGCGCGGGGCGAAGGGGTCCCCGCAAGCGAACGCCGGGGGCTTGGGGCGAAGCCCCATCTGAAAGATAGCTGCCAGATGCCGGCACTGGATGGAATGAGGGTCCTCGACATGACCCAGTACGAGGCGGGCCCGTCCTGCACGCAGGTGCTGGCCTGGTTCGGCGCGGACGTGGTCAAGATCGAATCGCCCGGACGAGGCGACGGCGCCCGCGTGTTCGGCCGCGACGGCCGGAGCGGCTACGCGGCGTTCTTCTGCGCCTGGAACGCGAACAAGCGCAGCCTGGCCGTGGACCTCGGCCGCGGCCGGGGTCGGGAATTGTTGCTGCGGTTGATACCGGCGTTCGACGTCTTCGTGGAGAACTACGGTCCCGGCGTGATCGAACGGTTCGACATCGGCTACGAGACGCTCGGCGCCATCAACCCGGGCCTCGTCTACGCGCGCATCAAGGGTTTCGGCGTCAGCGGCCCCCATGCGGGCTACGACAGCGTCGATCCGACGGCGCAGGCCGCCGCCGGGGCATTCTCCGTCAACGGCGAGCCGGACGGGCCGCCGCTGATGCCCGGTCCGACCATGGCCGATTCGGGTTCCGGCCTGCAGGCGGCGCAGGCGGTGCTGGCGGCCTGGATACAGAAGCAGCGGACCGGTGAAGGGCAGTTCATCGAGTTGTCGATGCAGGAAGCCGCAACGTACTACCTGCGCTCCCACTTCTTCGGACGCTCCATGCGGCGCGGGCGGGCGGCCCCGCGCACCGGCAACACGCTGGGGCTGCCGCCGGCCGGTCTGTATCCGTGCAAGCCGTTCGGCGCCAACGACTACATCTATCTGCAGCCGCTCACCGAGGGCCACTGGGACGCCCTGTGCCGGACGGTGGACCGCCCCGACCTCAGAGCCGATCCGCGCTTCTTCAGCCCGCGCCAGCGCCTGGAGAACGCCGGCGCGCTGCGCGGGGAGATCGGCGCGTGGATCCGCGAACGCACCAAGTACGAGGCGATGGAGGCCATCGCCGGCGCCGGCGTGCCGTGTTCCGCGTGTCTGGACACCGTCGACCTGCACCGGGATCGCCACCTGGCCGCGCGCGGCTTCCTCCACGAGCTGGATCTGCCGGTGCACGGAAGGGTGCGGATGCTGGGGTTCGCTCCGGCGGCTTCGGCATCGTGCGCCGCGATGAAGCGCCCGCCCCGGCTTGGCGAGCATACCGGCGAGGTGCTCAACGCCGAGCTGGGCCTGAACGACGCGGAGATCGAGGCGCTGCACGACGCCGGCGTCATCCGGGACGCCGCTCGCCAGTAGGGACCGAACGCCGTCGCCCCGAGCCGCGCGAAGCATGCCTGTCGGAGACTCATGACCCCGCCTCCTCGCGCCTCGCAGGGCAGTCCTCCGCCCTCGTACTCACGCGATTTCGGCGGTCTCGTCCACGCCGCTCCCGCCAGGATCGCGCATCCCTCGTCCGCCCGCGAGGTCTCGCTCGCGTTTCGTTCGGCTCGCGCCGACGGGCTCGCGGTCGCGGTGCGCGGCGCGGGACACTCGCAGTCGGGCCACACCGTCGTTCGCGAGGGGCTGGTCATCGACACCTCGCGTCTCTGCGGGGTCACGGTCCATGACGGGGACATCCTCGAAGTCGGCGGCGGCCAGCCGTGGGGCGGCGTCATCGACGCGCTGCACGGGACCGGGCTGACGGTGCCGGTGCTCACCGACAGTGCCTTTCCCACCGTGGGCGGAACCTTGTCGGCGGGAGGATTCGGCGCCGCTTCGGTGCGCTTCGGGGCGCAGGTCGGGCACGTCGAGCGTCTCGAAGTGGTCACTCCCGCGGGGGATCTCGTGACTTGTTCACGCGAGGCCGAGCGTGAGCTCTTCGACGCAGTGCGCGCCGGACAGGGCCAGTTCGGGGTGATCGCACGGGCGTGGCTGCGGCTGCGCCGCTGCCCTTCGCGCATTCGTTACTACGCACTGCGCTACGTCGACACGGATCGTCTGGCCGACGATGCGGAGCGCCTGTATTCGGACGCTCGCTATGGCCACCTGCGTCTTCAACTTCGGCCCGACTCCGGCGACGCGGTGCTTCGCGTCGGCGTCGAGTACGAGCCCCCTGCCCCTTCGCCCCTTGCACTCCTCTTCGGTCTCGGCTGCGTGGAGGCGCACTTCGATGGCGACGGCGACGACATCGGGCGTGCCGGGCTCCTTCCGGACGATCTGTTTCCGAGGCAGCGTTTCCATCCCTGGCGCGACTGGTTCCTTCCGTGGGGTGCGCTGCGTCCCATCCTTGACCGTGCGCCCGTACCCCTGGACTGGCTTCCTCCCGCGCCGCACGGGTGGGCCGGCTGCTACTTCGTTTGCGGCGCGAGCATCGATGCGCCCGCGTTCGTGCGGCCCCCGGGCGATCGGTTTCTCTCGTACTCCGTTCTGTCCGTGTTCGAGCGAAGGGCGGACGCGCTCGAGGCACGCGACCGTCTCGACGCAGCCGATCGCGTGATTCGCGATCTCGGGGGCTGCGCCTACCTGTCGGGCGCGACCGGCTACGATGCTTCCCGCTGGCGAGCGCACTTCGGGGGGGCGCGCCATGCCCGGCTCGTCCGGCTTCAGCGCGCCGTCGATCCCGCCGGTCTTCTTCGTCGGCCGGGGCTTCCCTTCTGCGCTTGAACGGGGCGCCCGCACCCCGGTCCGGCCGGCGCGCGGCGAGACCGTGGGACCGCGGGCACTGGACGCCCGCCTGCGCCCTCAGGTCATCTGGCGGTTGGCCAGATCGCGAAAGATGCCCGGCGTCGCGATCAGTTCCGCGAACGTTCCCTGCTGTGCCACCCGGCCCTCGTCGAGCACGTAGATGCGGTCCGCCTTGCGGATGGTCGACAGCCGGTGGGCGACGACTATGCGGGTGACGGCGAGTTCCTCGATGCGCCCCATGACCGTCGCCTGCGTGTCGTTGTCGAGCCAGCTCGTGGCCTCGTCGAGCAGCAGGACGCGCGGACTGCGCACCAGGGCGCCGGCCAGCAGGATGCGCTGGACCTGCCCGCCGGAGAACACCGCCGAATTCTCGGTGACGACGGTGAACATGCCCATCGGCATCGCCCCGATGTCGCGGTCCACCGCGGCCAGGCGGGCCGCGCGCCACGCATCGTCCAGCGTCAGGTCCGTTGCCACGCCGATGATGTTGTCGCAGACGGTTCGGGGCCGCAACGAGCCGTCCTGCGTCACCACGCCGACCTGTCGATGCAGGGCGCGCCGGTTGATGCGGTCGAGATCGTGACCGTCGTAGTACACGACGCCGGACGACGGCTTCTCGAGGCCGAGGACGATGCGCAGCACGGTGCTCTTGCCGGCGCCGGACCCGCCGACCAGGGCGACGAACTCGCCGGGCTGCACATCGATGGACACATCGCGCAGCACGGACGGGCCGCCCCGGACGTAGCGGAAGCTCACCCGGTCCAGGCGTACGCCGCCGCGCAGCGTCGGCGCGACGGCGTCCCCGGCGGTGCTCTTCGGCGCCGCTTCGAGGATGGGAGAAACCTGTTCCACGGCCGGCACGATGGCGGCCACCCCGGACATGGAGTGGCCGAGCGCGGTAACGGCCGACAGGAAGACCATGTAGGCGACGTAGACGGTCACGAAGGCGCCCGTGGACAGTGCGGCGGGCCGCGTTTCGACCGCCACGGCGAACAGCGCGGCGGTAGCCAGCAGCGGGGCGGCGGCCGTGAACGCAACCAGATGCTCGTTCAGGGCGCCCAGGTTCATTGCGCTGCGTGCCTGTTCCCGGTAGTCCCGCGCCCACCGTGTGAAAGCCGTCCACTCCTTCCCGGTGGCGCGCAGCTTGTGCGCGGCGCCGATGAGTTGCAGCACGACGCCGGCCAACGAGCGCTGCGCGGCGACGAGGCGCCGCTGATGAGGCACCTGCCGTGCGCCGAGGGTGACGGTCACGGCCAGCGCGACGAGGCCGCCCGCAAGACCCAGCCAACCTGTCGCGACGTCGTAGACGAACAGCAGGACGAACGTCGGCAGCAGGAATACGGTCGACAGCAGCGCCCCCATGACCACGCCCGACACCTGATCGCGCAGGCCCTGGAACGCCATGGCGCGCGTTCCCAGGTCGCCGGACGTGAAGCCGCGGAAGAAGGCTGCCGGCAGGTCCAGCAGGCGGTCCCACAGCGCCGCCGTGACGCGCGCTGCCGCGCGACCTTCCAGCCGCATCAAGGCCGTTCCTTCCTGCACCTCGAGCAGGGCCGCCGCCAGGGCCAGCAACAGCGTCCCCGCCGTCAGCCAGGCCAGCATGCCCACGCGTCCCGCCGGCGCCACCTCGTCGGCGAAGATGCCGAGCAGCACCGCGGGAACGAGCATGGCGAGACCGGCCAGCAGTCCGGCCGTCACGAACCGGAACGCGTCGCCCTTCCACCGGCGGAACGCCACCCGGGCCAGGTCGCCGGCGCGCGACGTCCGATCCGGAGGCAGCGACTGGTAGAAGAGGATCGCGTTCGAGTGCAGCGAGGCGGCCCGATCGGCATTGACGGGCTGTGCCCGTCCCGATTCCGGGTCCACCATGCGGTAGCGCCCGAAGCGGCCCGGAAGCAGGGCCATCGGCGCGCCGTCCGCGCGCCGGAACGCCAGCATCGAGCCGCTGTCGCCCAGCCACCAGCGATCGCGGGCGCGGAGCGCGACCTCGCGCCCGCGCACCCCCGATGCGGTCAGAATGCGGTCCAGGGAGGGACCGGTCTCCGGGGTGTCCTGGCTGCCCCGCGGGGCGGGCGGCGTCCGGAACCGGATGCCCTCGTTGCGACCCACCAGGGCCAGCGCCGCCTGCAGCGCGACGCCGCTCGATTCCGGCTGCGGGCCGCGTGCGTCGAGCACGTCGAAGAGCCTTCGGCGCGCGGCAGCCTCGCTCTCCCGGCGATATCGCGTCTGCGCGGCGCGCAGGTTGGCGGCGTCGGCCAGCAACAGGCGGCGGTTGAGGTCGTCGGCGGCCAGCGCCAGGCGATGGAAATCGGCTAGCGCCGCCCACAGGCGCCCCGCCCGATGCAACTCCCGGGAGGAAGCACCCTCGAGCCGGGTCGGGCCGGACACGGTGACCCAACTGCCGGGCGCCACGGGCACGAAGCCGGAACCGGCACGGCCGGGTTCCTCGGTGCCCAGGAACGCGAGGCCGCCGTCTCCGCTCGACGCCCACACGACGGCGCCCTTGGCGGAAACGGCCGCGCCGGGGTCGAGGTCCACCGCGGCGCCGCCGGAAAGGAAGCACTCGGTGTGCGGCCGATGGGTCACGTCCAGAGCCACGGTGGCCGAGACCTCGGCGATCCAGAGGTCGACCTGATCGACGACGGCGCCGCCCTCGTCCGCCGCCAGGAGCTCGTCGCGCGACACGCGCCGCAGTTCGGAATCGGGGAGCCCCTTGGCGATGAGCGCGCTCGGCCCTTCCTGCGCAGGGAACAGCAGGCGGCCGGGCCCCGCGCGAAGGAGGTGCTTGAACTCGACCAACTCGCCGTCCTGCTCGCGCGCCACGAACACGTTCACCGAACCGCGGGCGACGAACCACAGGCACTCGGGATCGTCCAGGCGAACGGGCCGGTTGCCGCCCCCGGCGAACGGCGTGCCGTGCAGCAGGGCGAAGCTCGCCAGCCATTCCTTCCGTCCGGGGGCTTCGGCCATCACTGCTCGGCCTCCATGAGTCGACGGTACAGGCCGCCGTCGTCTTCCATCAGTTCCTGATGGGTCCCGCGCTGCGCTTCCCGACCGCGGTCGAGCACGACGATCAGATCGCTGTCCCGGATCGTGCTCAGGCGATGGGCAACGATCAGGCAGGTGATGCCGCGGCTGCGCAAGGCGTGGTCGATACGCAGCTCGACGACCGGATCGAGCGCGCAGGTCGCCTCGTCGAGAACGAGGACGGTCGGATTCGACACCAGCGCCCTGGCGATCTCTAGGCGCTGCTGCTGGCCGCGGCTGAAGTTGCGCCCACCCTCCAGCACGGGAGCGTCGTAGCCCTGGGGCCGGGCGACGATATCCGCGTGGATGTCGGCATCCCGGGCCGCTGCCACCAGGGCCTGATCCGGGGTTTCCCGATCCCACAGGGTCAGGTTGTCGCGCACCGAGCCGGCGAACAGGAAGAGGTGCTGGTCGACCAGCGACACCGAGTCCGTCAGCAGATCGCGCGGCACCCGGGCGACGGGCTGACCGTCGAACAGGATCTCGCCGGACCAGGGCCGATGCGTTCCCGTCACCAGAGAGGCCAGCGTGGACTTCCCCGAACCGGTCGGCCCGACGATGGCCACGCGCTGGCCGGGTTCGACGACCAGGCTGAAGTCCTCGATCAGGGGTTCCCCGGTGGTCTTGTAGCCGAACGTCACGTTCCGCAGCTCCACCCGGCCCGTCAGCCGCAAGCGCCTGGCGAACGCCGGCGACCGTTCCGCCGCTGCTTCGTCGCGCCCGGCCAGGACGGCGTCCTCGGGCGCGTCGAACACGTCGTCGAGGCGCTGCAGGTGGCCCTCGAGCACCTGGAACAGGTCCGCGAACTGCACGAAGCGTCCGATCGGCAGCAGGAAGCTCGCCGCCAGCACGTAGAAGGCCATCATCGCGCCCAGCGTCATGTCGCCCGACATCACGCGCAGGCCGCCCAGGCCGATCACGGCGGCGTTGCCGGTGATCAGGAACAGGCCGGGCAGGGCCGCAATCACGTGGCCAAGCTCCGTGAAGCGCTGTCGGGCCAGGAGCTCGCGGGCCTGATAGCCGGTGAAGCGGACGAAGAAGTCGTTCTCGGCCGCCACCGCCTGCAGCATGTCGATGGAGCGCAGTCCGTTCATCCCCGCCCCCTGCATGTTGCCGGCCTCGCGCTGCAACCGCAGGTTCTCCTCGATCCGCGAGCGCGTCACGGCTCGGGTCAGCAGGGCGCTCGCCGCCCCCAGCGCCACGACCACGCCGGCCAGCAGCGGGTCGTAGGCGACCATCAGCACCACGAACAGGAGGCTGGTGGCGAGCTCGATGCCGACACCCGCGAACCGGCCCGTCGCCACGGTGGCGACTTCGTTGATGGACTGCATCCTCGCGGTCAGGTCTCCGGCGTAGCGGTGGGCGAAGAACTCGGTGCGCAAGCGGAAGAGGTGACTGATGAAGCGGTCGGCACGACCGAGCGAAAGCCGCACCGAGAGCCGGCGCAGGCAGCGCTCCCGGAGCCACGTGAGCAGGTAGACGAGCCCGGCCGCGGCGGTCGCGCCGACGATCAACGCTGTCCCCCAGTGAGGCTCTCGGCCGCTCAGCACGTAGTCGACGAACACGTTGAGCAGCAGCGGCAGGATCAGCGCCGTCAACGACAGCAGCAACCCGCAGAGGGACGCGAAGGCGAGGGGCGCCTTGCCGTCCCGCAACCAGGGCCAGAGTCGGCGCACGATGCCCGGGCTGCGCCCGCCCGGCTCGAAGTGCGGGCCCGGCTCGAGACTCACGGCCACGCCGGTGAACCCCTTGTCGAACTCGTCCTCGTCGACCGTCCTGCGCCCGCTGTTGGGATCGTTGAGGTAGTAGCGGCCGCGCGCATAGCCCTCCAGCACCAGGAAATGGCTGAAATCCCAGAACAGGATGAGCGGCATGCGCATGGAGTGGAGCTGATGGGGCTCCTTGCGCCAGCCCTGGGCTTCGAGGCCGAAGTGTCTGGCCGCCCGCAGGAGGTCGCCGCCGTCGCAGCCGTCCCGCGTCACGTCGCAGGCGGCGCGCAGCTCTTCCGTGGGCACCCAGCGGCCGAAGAACGCGAGCACGATGCCGAGGCTGATCGCGCCGCACTCGGCGGCGTCGTTCTGCAGCAGCGTCGGCGTGCGCACGCGGCGCCGGCGCTTGGGGCCGACCGCAAGACCCATCAGTCGCCGCCGTTTCCGAAGAGGAGTGAGGCGAACGAACGGTGGCCGAGGACGATGCGCAACGTGCCGGCAGCGCCATCGATGACCGGCGGCGGTTCCGGGTCCGTCAGTGTCGCGCGCAACAGATGGGCGCGTGCCGGTGGCTCGAGCCCGAACTCGGTCAGCCACGGCGCCGGGGAGACGACGCGGGGGGATATGCGCGCCACGCGGGCCGGCAGCGTTCGAGGAACGCCCGCGCCTGCCACGGCCAGACGCACCTGCGCCTCCATGCCGGGCGCAAGCTGCATGGCCTCCTCGCGCGTGAGGAACCCGATCGCCTCCACCGGCCCGGCGGGCGCGGCGCGAATGCGGGCCGCGAGCTCGCCGGCCGCTACCCGCCGGCCCGCCGCCAGGGCGAGCGTCACGAGCTCGCCGTCGTGCGAAGCCACGATCTCCTGCCCCCCGGCCGCCTGCACGCGCGCGATGGACTGACCCCGCGCCACCGTGGCGCCGACCTCCGCGAGCACGTCGACGACCACGCCGGTCACGCCGGCCACCACATCGACGCGCTCCCCGGGCTGGACGAGCACCGTCTCGACGGAAAGGCTGCGCTCCGCTCGTCCGATCAGGCCGTACGCGAGCAGCGCGGCCAGCACCACGCCCAGTCCCGACACCAGCAGCCACTCATGGGGCGCCGTGACCTGCAGCCGGGCGTCGATGGCTTCCCGCTCCGCACGCCGGGCCAGCGCCTTCTCACGGAACACCGTCTGGAACTGCAAGGATCGATCCTCAGAGGGTTGCCGACAGACGCCCCGGCAGTCGCTGCAGATCGTCGAGAATCAGGTACGAGGTCGGCACCAGGAAGAGCGTGACGAAGGTAGCGAACAGCACCCCGAACGCCAGCGAGGCGGCCATCGGAACGAACAGCGAAGCCTGCAGGCTCCGATCCAGCATCATCGGACCGAGCCCCACGAACGTGGTCAGCGACGTCAGCAGGATGGGGCGGAACCGCCGGCTGCCCGCCTCCCGAATCGCCTGCGCGAGGCCGCCTGACCGTCGTGCCCGCGCCCGGTTGATGAAGTCGACCATGATCAGACTGTCGTTGACCACCACCCCGGTCAGGGCCACCAGGCCGAACAGCGACGTGAACGACAGTGCGATCCCCAGCAGCAGGTGGCCCCAGAACGCGCCGACGAAGGCGAACGGGATGGCGCCCATGACGATGACCGGCTGGATGTACGATCGCAGCGGGATGGCGAGCAGCCCGAAGATCGCGATCAGAGCGAGGACGAACCCGGTCATCAGCGCGCTCATGGTCTCCTGCTGCTCGGCCTGGGCGCCCTCGAAGCTGTGGCGCACGCCCGGGAAGTCGGCAAGCACCTCGGGGAGTATGCGTTCGCGCAGGTCGGCGACGATCGCCCCGGTGGAAGCGAGCTGCGGGTCCACCGACGCGGTCACATCCACGGTGCGGTTGCCGTCGACGCGCGCAATCGACGTCAGGCCGCGCGCCACCTCCAGTCGCGCCACCTGACCGAACGGCACCTGCCCGCCGTTCGGCGCGCGGATGCGCATGTTCTCGAGAGTGCCGAGCGACCGTCTGTCGTCGCGCGGATAGCGCACCATGACGCGGATGTCGTCCCGGCCGCGCTGGATGCGCTGCGCCTCCTCGCCGTAGAACGCCTGCCGCACCTGGCGGCCGAGGTCCTCCCGGCGCAGCCCCAGCGTTTCCGCCGCGGGCCGGATGTCGAGCCGCATCTCCGCCCTCGCGCTGCGGAACGAATCGGCGATCTCGTAGACACCCGCATACTCCGCCAGGCGGCCCGCCAGGGCCGCGGCGGCGGAACGCAGCGCATCGAGGTCCGCCCCGGCAAGCTCCACGTAGACGGACTCGCTCGTGCTCATCAGGGACGCAGTGAGGGCCACCGAGTCGGCTTCCGGGACGGCGCCGGTGTGCTCGAGCCACAGAATGCCGAGCTCCTCGCTCGTGTACGAGCGATACTCCGGAGACGCGAGCTCCACCGTGACCTCGGCCAGGTGCGGCGCGTTGGCGGCGGGGCTGTCCATCCGCCCCGTGGGGCTGGCGCTCCCCGCCGCCAACGGCTGGTCGCCGACGATGGTCGCCACGTGCCGGAAGTGGTCCCGGCCGGTCTCTTCTTCCAGCCCGGCGCGCAGCCGCGAGGCGCCGGCCTCGAACTTCGCGACCGCCTGCAGCGTGGCCTGCATCGGCGTGCCCAGCGGCATCGTCACCGCGACCGTAATGAACTCCGACTCGACGGACGGGAAGAACCGGAAGGCGAGCCGGCCGCTCAGGACGAGGGCCCCGGTCAGGGTCAGGGTGGCGATCCCGATCGCCACGGTGACGTACCGCCAGCGCAACGCCACTTCGAGCATCGGCTCGTAGACCGACCGGGCGACCCACACGAGCCCGTCCGCGATGCGCTGCTGAAACCGGAACCACGAGCCGGCGGCCCGCCGCCGGCGGGTGTGCGCCAGGTGGGCAGGCAGGATGCCCAGCGATTCGAGCAGCGAGAAGAGCAGGCAGGGAACGACGACGAGGGGAATGACCCCGAACATGTCCCCCGCGAGGCCGGGCACGAACAGCAGCGGCAGAAACGCCACCACCGTCGTCAGGACCGCGAAGATGACGGGCCGGCAGATCTCGCGCACCCCCTCCACGGCGCCGCGCAGACCGTCCGCCCGTTCTCGTTGATGACGGTAGATGTTCTCGCCGACGATGATGGCGTCGTCGACGACGATCCCGAGCACCAGCAGGAACGCGAAGCTCGAGACCATGTTCATCGACACGCCCAGCCCCGGCATCAGCGCGATGGCCCCGAGGAACGCGATCGGGATTCCGAGGCTGACCCAGAAGGCGAGCCGAACTTCGAGGAACAACGTCAGCACGACGAGGACCAGCACCAGCCCCGCGGCGCCGTTCCGGAGCATGATCGCCAGTCGGTCGTCGACGGCCAGCGACTGATCCTGCCAGATGGTCAGTGCGATGCCGTCGGGCAGCCGCGGGCGGACGCGGTCGATGTAGTCGTGCACCGCGGCCGAGGCGTCCATCGTGCTCTGGCTGCCGGACCGGAAGACGTAGAGCATGACGGCCGGAGCCTGATTGAAGCGGGCGAACTGCTCCGTCTCGGCGAAACCGTCGACCACGGTCGCCACGTCACCCAGCAGCAGGCGGGTGCCGTCGGGCCGAGCCAGCAGCACGAGCCTCTCGTACTCGGCTCCCCGGTAGGCCTGCCCCGTGGTGCGCAGCAGGATCTCCGCCCGTTCGCTGCGCACCGAGCCGCCGGGAATGTCGATGGAGGAACGCCGCACCGCGTCGCTCACGTCGTCGAACGTCAGTTCGTACGTGCGCAGCGCCGCCTCCGACACCTCGATGGAGATCTCATACGGTGGAGCGCCGGCTACATCTACCTGACTGACCTCCGGCAGAATGAGCAGCTCGTCGCGTACCTGTTCGGCGATCGACTTCAGGGTGGCGGTGTCGACGGTGCCGGAGACGGCGATGACGAGAACCTGATTGCGGACGATCGGCTTGCGGATGATCGGCTCTTCGGTGGCGGCCGGAAACGTGGTGATCGCCCGAACGGCGGCCGTCACCTCGTCCAGCACGCGCTCGGCGTCGGCGCCGAGCTCGAGACTGAGCAGGACGGACGCGTTGCCCGGGCTCGCCGTCGACTGGATCTGCCTGATGCCCGGGATGTTCCGGACGGCCTCCTCGACCCGCAGGACGACCCCTGCCTCCACATCCTCGGGCGCCGCCCCGAGATAGGGCACGTCGATGCCGATCACGTCGAGATTGGCTTGCGGGAATGCCTCGTCGACGATCTCCGTGGCCGCCACCAGGCCGGCCGCCACGATGAGGACCATGAGGAGGTTGGCGGCGACGGGGTTGCGGGCCAGCCACGCGATGCCGCCGTTCAGGGCCATTGGCGGCGGTATTCGCCGAAGGAGATCAACGCGCCGCGCCGTTCGTCCCAGAGCGCCAGGGGCAGGGCCTTGAACGCCTGCCACAACGTGATCCGGTGGGCGGACCACAATGCCGGATTCTCGTCGTGACAACGCTGCAGGCGGTAGTTGGGAATGCGGGTGCTCAGATGGTGCACGTGGTGCAGGCCGATGCTGGCCGTCAGCCACTGCAGGGGTCTGGGGAGTGCGAGCCAGGCCGAGCCCCGCAACCCGGCGTCGAAGAAGTCCCACTCGTCCGACCGGCGCCAGTAGGCATGCTCGAACTGATGCTGGGTGTGGGTAATCAAGCCGGAGAAGGCGCCTGCATACAGCGTGATCAGACCCTGGATGATCACGACCCGCACGAGAAGCTCAACTCCCGCGGCAAGCCAGACGCCCACCAGCACTGCGGCCAGGGCCGCGTTGGTCCACCATACCGAGCGCCATTCCCGCGCCCAGGAACGCGGCGCGGGCGCGGGAAAACGGTGCACGAACAGGAACTGCGCCGGAACCAGGACGCCCAGCATCGTCCAGGGGTTCCGTTGCAGGCGGTACGCCAGCCGACCCCACCACCCCAGCGCGCGGTACTCGGCGACCGTGAGCGTGGGGATGTCGCCGCCCAGGCGGTTGTCCAGGTTGCCGGAGTGGGAGTGGTGCGCTACGTGAATCCTCTTCATGTAGTCGTAGGGCGTCAGCACCAGCCCCGCGACCACCCTGCCGACGGCGTTGCACACCCGCTGCGACGTGAAGTACGAGCCGTGACTGCAGTCATGTTGAATGATGATCAGCCGCACCATCAGACCCGCGGCCGGCACCGCGACGATCGCGGTCAGCCAGTAGCCGACCTCGGCGCTCCGGAGCAGAGCGGCCCACGCGACGCCGTACAACGCCAGGGTGACGGTCAGTTGCAGCAGGCTGCGACGGTTGTCCGGCCTCTCGTACGGCGCCAGGATGGCTCTCCCGCGTTGCTGCGAGATCGCGTTGCGGAGCAGCGTGTCGAGGGCGCCGGGTATCGCGCCGGCGGACGTGCGAGCCACTGTACCGCCTCCGTACGGCCGGTGTTCCGGTGCGACGAACACTCGACGAATGACCATACCGGAGACGATCTGACAATTGGGCGACAGATGCTGCCACTTTGGTGAGCGTTCGGAGGCAAGGGGGGATCGCCGCCGCCGGCCGTCAGTCCGTCCGCAGCGCGGTGACCGGGTGGACGCGGCTGGCGCGGCGGGCCGGAAGGTACGCGGCGAGCAGCGCGGCGGCGGCGAGGACGAGCGGGACGCCGACGAACGTCAGCGGGTCGAGCGTGCCGACCTCGAACAGCAGCCCGCCCAGCAGGCGGGCCGCGACGAGCGCGAGGACCAGCCCGAGCGCACCGCCCGCGACCACCAGTCGGAGGCCGCCCGCGACGAGCAGCCGGATGACGCGGGGGCCGTCGGCGCCGAGCGCCATGCGGATGCCGATCTCCTGCGTGCGCTGCGAGACGCCGTGGCTGACGACGCCGTAGAGGCCGATGGCGGCCAGCGCCAGGGCCAGCACCCCGAAGGCGGACAGGACGAAGGCGGAGAGCCGCTGCGGGAGCCGCATCAACGCGAGGTGGCGGTCCATCGTCCCCGTCTCGAAGACCCACAGGTCGGGGTCCACCTCGCGCCCGGCGCTCAGGAGCGCGAGCGCCGTCCGCTCCGGGTCGGTCGACGTCCGCGCCACGACCGTCAGGGAGCGCGCGAGCCGCTGCGAGTAGGGCAGGTAGACCAGGTTGCGCGGCGCCTCACCGAGGGTCCGCACCGTCGCGTCGGCGGCCACGCCGACGACCAGCCAGGGGGGATCGTCGTCGTCGGGCCGGCGGACCAGGCGGCCGACCGCGTCGCCGTCCTCCCAGAAGCGCCGGGCCATTGCCTCGCTGACGATGACGACGGGCTGCGTGTCCGGCCGGTCGGCGTCGCGGAAGTTGCGGCCGCGGACGATCTCGATGCCCGCCGCCTCGAAGAACCCGGGGTCGACCTCGGCCCGGTCCGCGACGAAGGTGCCGCGATCGTCCGGCGGCTCGAAGCCGGCGACGTTGAAGTCGCTCGTCCGGGTGCTCAGCGGATTCAGGTGCAGGCGGCTGATCGCCCCGACCGCCTCGACGCCGGGCAGCTCGCGGAAGCGGTCGAGCAGGCGCCGGGTGTAGACGCGCGCCTCGTCCGGCGTGAAGCGGGTGGCCGGCGTCAGGAAGGTCAGGAGGGCGGTCGGCTCGCGGCCGAAGCCGGGATCGACCGCCTGCACCTGCTGGAAGCTGCGCAGGAAGAGCCCGGCCCCGACGAGCAGCACCAGCGAGATCGTGAGCTGCGCGACGACCAGGGCGTTGCGCCAGCGGAGTTGTCCGGGCTGCCCGCCCCCCGCGCTCTCGCTGCGGAGGGCGCCGGAGACGTCCGGGCGGGTGCTCTGGAGCGCCGGCACCAGGCCCAGCAGGGCGCCGGCCACGAGCGAGACGCCGAGCGTGAACGCGAGGACGCGCCCGTCGAGACGGAGATCGAGCGTCACCGGGATCGGCAGCGGGAGGTCCACGGTGGCCAGCAGGCGGAGCAGCCAGACCGCGAGCCCGGTGCCAGCGCCGCCGGCCAGCAGGCCGAGCAGCGTGGTCTCGGTCAGCAGCCGCCGCACCAGGGACCCGCGCGACGCGCCGAGCGCCCGGCGCACGGCGATCTCCTTGCGCCGGTCGAGCGCCCGCGCCAGCAGGAAGCTGGCGAGGTTGGTGCACGCCAGCAGCAGCACGAGCGCCACCACGGCCGTCAGCAACCACGCCGCGGCCCGGATGAAGACGTCCATGGGCGGGAAGAGCAGCACGTCGGTGAGGGGGAGGAGCGCGAACTGCCCGGCCGGGTCCCAGTTCTCGATGCGGTCCCGGGTGAGCCGCGCGGCCACCGCCCCGACGGCGGCCTCGGCCTCCGGTAGCGCGACGCCCGGCCGGAGCCGCGCCTTGACGAACAGGGCGTGGTTTCCGCGATTGTCGAACGTGCGCACGCCGACGAGCTCCTCCACCATCGCGTAGGGTGCGTAGAACGCCGGCGTGAAGCCGCGCACGGTGCCCGTGAAGTCGGGCGGCCCCACCCCGACCACGGTGTACGCCCGGCCGCCGGCGCGCATCTCCCGCCCCACGACGTCCGGATCGCCGGCGAAGGCGGTCTGCCAGTAGCGGTAGTCGAGCATCACCACCGGGTGCCCGCCGCGCGAGACGTCGTCGCTCGGCAGCAGGGTGCGTCCGAGCGCGGCCTCGATCCCCAGCATCGGGAGGTAGTTGCCGGTCACCGCCTCCGCCGGCACGATGCCGACCCCCGCGCCCTCGGCGCGGTCGATGTGCGCCGGCGCGAACTGCGAGGCGCCGATGTGGCTGAACACCTCGGTGGTGCCGTCCCGGACGTCCTCGAAGTCGGGGTAGGAGAACGAGCTGTACGCGAACGACGCCTGGTGGAGGTAGAGGTTGACCACCTCTTCCGGCCGCTCGATCGGCGAGTCGCGCAGGAAGATGGCGTTGACGAGGCTGAAGATGGCCGTGTTGGCGCCGATGCCGAGCGCGAGCGAGACGACGGCGACCGCCGTGAACGCCGGCCGCCGGGCCAGCGACCGGACGCCGTCGCGCACGTCGCGACCCAGACCGTCGATGCTCCGCATGCTGGGGCTGCCCTCCCGGACTGCGATGTCGAGCGTGATGACGCGAGCCGGCCGCTCGAGGTTCCGAGGAACGGGGTTCACGCCGGCGGGCCGCGGTGTACGATCATGCACAGTCGCGCGGGCCGGGCATCGTGCCGGCCGTGACGAAGGAAACTCGAGGGAGAGACCCGCGATGCACCAGTTGCGCTCGTTCGTCCTGATGTCGTCGCTCGCCGCCCTGCTCTGCGCGGCGCCCATCGCGCACGCCCAGACGGAGACGACGGCCGGCCCCTGGCAGACCTACGATACGTCGAACGGCGAGTGGCGGAGCTACGCGGGCGACATCGGCGGGAAGAAGTACTCGCCGCTGGACCAGATCGACGCGAGCAACTTCGCCGACCTGGAGCTGGCCTGGGAGTGGACCACCGTCGACCGGCAGGTCAGCATGACGACGCCCGGCGGCGGCGAGTGGTCGGCGCCGCTCGCGACCATCGTCGACGCCCTCGAAGAGGCGACCCCCAACCTCTACCGCACCGGCCACCGGCCGAGCGCGACCGGCTTCCAGTCGACGCCGCTCATGGTGGGCGGCGTCCTCTACTTCAACACGCCGCTCTCGCAGGGCGTGGCCGTCGACGCGACGACCGGCGAGACGCTGTGGGTCTTCAACCCGAAGAGCTACGAGGAAGGCACGACCCCGATGACGGGGACGTTCCGCCAGCGCGGCGTCGCCTACTGGACCGACGGCGCCGGCGACGAGCGCATCTTCTGGGGCACCGGCAACGGCTACGTCGTCTGCGTCGAGGCCGCGAGCGGCCGCCCGTGTGCCGACTTCGGCCCCGACGGGAGCGGGATGGTCGACGCCATGGTGGGGCTGCCGCGGGCCGCCCGCGAGGACCGCGACTACCTGAACGCGCTGCTCTACGGCATCCACTCGCCGCCCATCGTGGTCCGCGACAAGGTGATCCACGGCTCCCAGATCGCCGACCGGCGCATCACCAAGGAGGCGGTGCCGGGCTGGGTGCGCGCCTGGGACGTGCGGACCGGCGAGCACGCCTGGGACTTCCACACGGTGCCGAACAGCGCCGACGAGTTCGGCGTCGACACGTGGGGGAACGAGTCGTGGCGCTACTCGGGGAACGCCAACGTCTGGTCGATGCTGGCCGGGGACGACGAGCTCGGCCACGTGTACTTGCCGACCGGCACCGCGACCAACGACTACTACGGGGTGGATCGCCCCGGCGACAACCTCTTCTCGGAGACGCTCGTCGCGGTGGACGTCGAGACCGGGCAGCGCGTCTGGCACTTCCAGGCCGTGCACCACGGGCTGTGGGACTACGACTTCCCGACCCACCCCAACCTGGTCGACGTGGAGGTGGACGGGCGGCCCATCCAGGCCATCGCGCAGGTCAGCAAGCAGGGCTTCGTCTACGTCTTCGACCGGGCCACCGGCGATCCGATCTGGCCGATCGAGGAGCGGCCCGTGCCGCAGGAGACGAACATGCCCGGCGAGGTCCTCTCGCCGACGCAGCCGTTCCCCACGAAGCCGGCTCCGTTCGACTACCAGGGCGTCACCATCGACGACCTCGTCGACTTCACCCCGGAGATCCGCGCCCTGGCCGTCGAGGCGGTCAGCGACTTCGTGATCGGGCCGCTCTTCACGCCGCCCACCCGGCCCATCGAGGGCGGCACGCAGGGCACCCTGATGCGGCCCCCCGACGGTGGGACGGCCGGCTGGGCCGGCGCGGCCGTCGATCCCGAGACCGGCATTCTCTACATCCCGTCCCGCAACCAGGCGACGGTCATCCCGCTCTACGCGCCCGACCCGGACCTCGGCGCCACCGTCGCCTACACGCACGGCGCCCCGGAGGACCAGCGCCTCGCCCTGCGCGGCGCCATCCGGGCTACGCCGCAGATGCCGCAGGGCCTCCCGCTGCTCAAGCCGCCCTACTCGCGCATGACGGCCATCGACCTCAACACCGGCGAGCACCTCTGGTGGGTCCCGACCGGCAACGGCGACCGCTACCGCAACCACCCGCGCCTGCGCCACCTGAACCTGCCGCCCCTCGGCGGCGACAACGGCAGCAACGGCCCGCTCCTGACGAAGACACTCCTCATCTACTGCCTGACCGCCGGCGGCACCAACAACGGCCCGCGCCTGGTCGCCTACGACAAGACCGACGGGACCGAGCTGGCGTCCGTCGATTTGCCGTCGGGCGGCATCGGCACGCCGATGACGTACATGGTCGACGGTCGGCAGTACATCGCGCTGACGGTGGGGGGTGGGCCGCGGCTGGTGGCGTTGGCGTTGCCGGAGTAGTGCCTGCTGAAACGGCGCGCGCCGTCACCGCGGCCGCGTCCGTCGGCGTAACGTCCGCCCGCTCGGCCCGATGCCCTTGAGCCTGCGCCGCGACCTCGCGGGTGTGGTGTGCGGACCTCCTCCGTTCCCCGGTGCGGGCCTGATCTACTCCATCCGTGTCACTCTTCCTGTCCCTCCGGGGAGTCACGTCGAGGTTCGATTGCCGTCCCTCCACTAGTGGATCGCCCGGCTTCAGCCCACTGATGCGGACTCGTCGCCACGTTCGACCCGCGTTCCCGAACCGGATTCGGCAGGGCTCCCCGAGCACATCGAGGAAACCACGTGATGCTGCGCCCCGATGCGGACCTCAACCGCCCGCGGGGTGTCCGCCGGAGACTGGAAGGACCCATGGTCGGCCCTCTACGCGCCGCCTCTATCGAGCGCAGTGATAAAGTACGAAACTGTTCGGGTCCGCTTCTTGTCCTGGCGTCGTCGTCGAGGACGAAGATCGCCGGCGAGAACGCCGACCGGCACGCAGGACGGGGACGCAATGACGTGTGCGGCTGGATCGAGGCTCGCGAGATTCCGGAGCGAGCTAGTCACTCTCGCGGTCCTACGACCCAAGCCGCGATTAGCCCCGTGGCCGTTTGTGGTCGGAAGCGATGGGGCGAGATCCTTCGCCGCGGGGCCACAGGGAAGGCTCCCTGCGCAGCAGCTTACCGAGTCGGACCGCTGAGGCGTGTCGACATGCGAATCAGCGGTGGCCGGTCGTGGGGCTCGAGGCAGTTCGCCAGAAGTCACGAAGCGACCCCGACCCCGCTTAGCAGCCCGTGGAAAAAGTCGGGCCTGGGCTCGACGGATCGAGGCACCTTCTCTACA